>JAHCAY010000001.1:3305427-3605921 GCA_019634575.1 Candidatus Didemnitutus sp. | reverse complement strand
GTTGGTGTGCCGCAACGGTCTGACCGTCGCGGATGCCGACTTTGCCCATGTCTCGATCCGGCACGTGGACGTTTCCGCCGACGCCTTCGCCAAGGCGGCGCAATCCGTCGCCGAGAACACACCTCGCGCGCTGGAGGCGGTGGCCAAATGGCAGGGTGTGCAGCTCCCGCAGGCCACCCGGGTAGAGTTCGCCCAACGTGCGGCAGGCCTCCGTTGGGATGCCGATCAGCCGGTCATGAAGCTCCTCAGCCCTGAGAAGCTGCTGACACCGGTGCGCTACGGCGATGCCGCCACGGACCTCTGGACCACCTTCAACGTGGTGCAGGAGCACCTGATTCGAGGCGGTGACCGCTACATGGGCTACACCGCCGGCATGGGCATCCGCCGCAATCGCACGCGTCCGGTGGGTGGGCTAGGCGAAAGCCAGAAGCTGAACAAGGCGCTCTGGAGTCTCGCGAGCGAGTTCGCCAACAACTGAGTCACGCACGGGGAGCGGCCTGCGGGCCGCTCCCTTTCTTTCGGGAGGCGTGATCCCCCGTTTCCGGTAGGCGCGCCCGCGTGCCAGGCGCACGCGAGCCGCTTCAATCAGCGGCGCCGGCCAGCACTCCGCTGACCGGCGCATTCACAATCCAACGAAATTCACCATGAACAACGGCACCTCCGAAGCACCCGCCACCGCACGCAACCCACGCACCACGACCGACGAACTTGACACGCTCAAACGCGAGCTGATGAAAGCCGAGGTGCGCCTCGCCAAAGCCCGCGCCACCGTCGTCAGCGCCGAGATCGACATCAAAGTCCTTAGCACGCGGCTCAAGGCGCACGCGCGTTGACGCGCTACTTGGAGCCCGACACCGGCTTGATCGCGATGATGCGGCGATAGGAGCCGCGGAAACCAGCCGGTTCGTCCGAACGCACGGTCCAGCCAGGCGTGGCTATCAGTGGCTCGACCGTGCGATTCAGTTCGGAAAACGCGAGTGCCGCCACCCGATTGGCCAGCCTGCGGGCCAAACCGGGCGTTTGTCCGGCTGGCAGGAATTTATCGAAGATCGACACTGTGCCACCCGGGACCAGCACACGGTCAACTTCGGCCACGATGCGCTCGGGTTCCGGAGCGACTGCAAGAATCAGATGCAGGAGCACCACATCGAAACTTCCGGGGGCGAAAGGCAGCGAGCGAGCATCGCCCACCACAAAGGTCACACCGAGACCGCGCCGACGCGCTCTCTCTTCTGCGCGTCTCACCATGCCGGGCGTGAGATCGAGCCCGGTCACCGCAACTCCCGTGGGGATGAAATCCAAGTCGAGCCCGGTCCCGCAGCCGACCAGCAAAACCCGCTGTCCGGCCTGCAGACGAAGCGCTGAAATGGCCACCTTTCGCTGCCCGGAGAAGATGCCCGCGATCCAGTCGTAAACGGGGGCATAGAGTCCGTAGCGCCACCGGTTCAGCCGGTCGGAATCAGGGAACTCATTTTTCCGAGAGGCTGTCATGCTTGATTCCAGAGTGCGGAGTAACAATCACCTCCACGGCATCAGCAGGCCACGGGTCGAAGGCAACGGTGAACCGATCCGGGTATGGCGCACCATGGCGGCGACGCTGGAGGCGGATCGGAACAGTCTGGCGCGCGACTTCGCGTTGCTCGCCGTTTAATATGACGACGTCCAGGTGAGACGGAGGCAAAACTCCCGTGGAACGGCCATGAACCCAGCCGGAAACGGCATTTCGTCCGTCGATGGAAAGCAATTCCGCCGATTTGATTCTCAAGGCGAAAGTGTTCTGTGATGTAACGCGAACGCGTGCCGCCACACCGGTGGCCGGACCGACCGTGGCACAGCCAGACAACGCCACCAGCGCGAGAGTAAGGAATAATTGATTCATGGGTGTTCTCCTTTCGCCATGCGCCTTTGGTGCCGGTAAAGGTAAATCGCGGTGTCGCAAATCGCCCCCGCCAACCCGCCAGCAATTCCACCCCCGGTCATCCATAGCATATTTCCATGCCAGTAGATTTCGGCCGATAATCCGACGAGCGATCCAACCCCGATTGCCCACGGCATCACTTCGGGCTCCCAACGCACGCGGCGACGGGTTTTGGGAGATGACTTGAGGGGGCGCTTAGTTCGCACGGCATCAGGACGCAGCTGGTTTGGGTGTCGCGAGCAGGCGCAACGCGTTCGCTATCACTAGCAAAGTAGCCCCTGTATCCGCGAGAATAGCGAACCAAAGGCTCGCGTAGCCGATCAAGGTAAGCACGAGAAAGAGTGCCTTCAGACCGAGCGCAAAACTGATGTTGAAATGAATGATGCCCAGCGTGCGGCGGCCGAGCCGGATGGTCTCCGCAATCTTACCGAGTTCATCCTGCATGAGGGCAATATCGGCCGTCTCGATGGCGGCATCCGTGCCCGCCGCGCCCATCGCGATGCCGATGTTGGCCGTCGCCATGGCCGGAGCGTCGTTCACGCCATCACCGACCATGCCAACCACGCCGTATTTCGCGCGCAGGGCCTTCACGGCCTCGACCTTGTCGTCGGGCAGCAGGTCACCTCGTGCCTCGTCAATACCAACCTGCCGGGCGATGAAGTCAGCCGTGCGTTGATTGTCGCCGCTCAGCATCACCACTTGCTCGACGCCCGCCGCGTGCAGCGCGGCTATTGAGGCCTTGGCGTTGGGTCGCAGCGTATCGCCGATGGCGATGATTCCCAGGACTTCGCCTTTGCAGCCATCGTGCGGGCGATGGCCAACCACCACGACGGACTGTCCTTGGGCCTCGATAGTCGCCAGCCGGGTCTCTACGCTTTCCGAGCACACCCCCAGTTCGTGGGTAAATCGGTGGTTGCCGACAAAGTAGGCATGGCCGTCGACCACTCCCTCGGCTCCGCGGCCGCTGCGGGCTTGGTAATTCGAGGCCCGTTGGTAGGTGATTTTCTGTTCCTTGGTATGCGCGACCACCGCTTTGGCCAGGGGATGCGCCGAATGCTCGTCAATGGAGGCCGCCACACCCAGCACCTGACCCATGGTGGCCGAACCCAACAACTCAACGCCGATCACCTGCGGTTTTCCTTCGGTGATTGTTCCCGTTTTGTCCACGGCGAGTCCCTTGAGTCGGCCAATCGTTTCAAGGTGGGCTCCTCCCTTGACCAGCACGCCGCGCCGGGCTAGCGCAGTTAGGCCGGCGACAATACTGACCGGCGTGGAGATCACCAATGCACATGGACAGGCGATAATGAGCAACACGCACGCGCGATATAGCCATGCCGACCAGTCGCCGCCCATCGCCAGCGGCGGAATAAGAAAAATCAACAATGCGACCACAGTCACCGTCGGGGTGTAATAGCGGGCGAACACATCCACGAAACGCTGCGTGGGCGCTTTCTGTTCCTGCGCCTCCGCGACCAGTCGGATGATCCGAGCCAGGGTCGTGTCTCCCGTCGTTTTGGTGACTTTGATTTCCAGCGAACCCTCGCCGTTGATCGTGCCGGCAAACACGGTGTCACCCGGCTGCTTGTCCACCGGCACCGACTCGCCCGTAATGGGGGCCTGATTGACGGATGATTCTCCAAGCAGCACGACCCCATCGAGAGGAATGCCCATGCCGGATTTGGTCGCTATGGTCTCGCCGAGCGCGACTTGATCCACCGGCACCTCGGTAAACTGGCCATCGCGTTTAACGACGGCGACCTTCGGTGCCAGTTCCAACAGGGCCTCGGTCGCCCGGCGCGCCCGCCGATCAGCCCAGCCTTCGAGCCACTCGGCAACCCCGAAGAGAAACACTACCGCCGAGGCCTCCACCCACTCGCCAATGACCGATGCACCGACGGCCGCGATGACGACCAATAGGTTGATGTCCGGCCTAAACCTCCGAACTGCCTTCCACGCCTTGGGCAACAGGAACCAGCCACCGGCCAGCATGGCGATGACCGCAAGGCCGGTGGCGACAGCTTGGGGTAATCCTTGAAGCAAGTTAGCCATGACCGCCCCGGCAACCAGCACGCCAGAGATCACGAGACTAATAGATTCCCAACGATTGCTGCCATCGTCGTGATCGTGACTGCAACCTCCCTCGTGCTCGTCCTCTTCGTCGTTATTGGATGTCATAGTAGTTAATAGGCCTTTCTTTGTCGGCACGGAGCCCTGATCTCAAATCGCCATAGCTCCTACTTCTCCTGTGCTGATGCGCAGCGCGGCTTCGACGGGCAAGGCATAGACCTTGCCGTCGCCGCGATTCCCGGTTCGGGCCGCTTCGGCAATGGCCCTGCCGATCACTGCTGCATCTTCGTCCGCCACCATGACCTCAACGCGCACGTGGGGAAGTGTTCCGAGGACGGCTTCGTCCATCGCACCTTTGGAATGGTCGTGTTTACGTCCCCGACCAAAGCCCCGAATATCGGCGAAAGTCGCCCCGGTGACGCCCGGCTGGTTATGCAAGGCTTCGCGAACGGCTTCCTCCTTTGCCGGGCGGATGAATGCGATGATGGTTTTCATTTTCGGTTTCTCCTTAGTGGTCGTGCTTATCCCCACCGGCATCGTCGCAAACGCAGGCGTATTCGGCGCGCTTGCACTCGCCGCAGACTTCATCGTGAAACTCGACCCGGTAGTTCTTCGGCTTGGCCTGGGCGGAGTCGCGCACCTGCAGGACAACGCGGTAGCCGTCGCCTTCGGGCAGCGGAGCGGATGACACGAGCGCGCCGTCCTTGGCAGCGAACGTGAGGTTCACCTTGCCGGTCTTGGCTTCGGCTATCGCCGAAACCACCTGACCGGACGGACCCACGGCTTTAAGATCCTTGTCGTAGAAGGATACGATGACGGAGCGGTCCTTCTCGACGAAGAACTCCACGTGGGGAGCCTCTGTGGTAACAATTTTGCCGCCTTTGGGGCCGGGAATCGGCTTGGCGGCGAACGCTACGGCCGTGGCCAGCAGCGCGAATGATGTAAGGATGAGGTTACGGATGGTTTTCATAGGAATAATTTTGGTTGAGTGGTTGAGGTTTAGGAGTGGTTGCCTTCATGGGCACGGACTTCGATCCGCACGGTGCCGCTCGGAAGCGGATCGAGCGCTACGCTGTAACTCGCGTAGGCGGGTCGCCGATGGCGTCGTATTATCTGGCGTGGTTCGAAATGCTCCACGGTGCTACGGAGCACACCACCCGCAGAATCGTAGAGGGTTACATCCAGATGGGTCTGGGTCGTGTCTTCGGCCTCCAGGCGCTTGACGACATAGCCCTTGACGACGAGCGGACCTTTTTTCCGCTCCAGCCAGATTTTTTCGACCACGACGACCGGGGAGTCGGCGCGGTCGAGTTTGATATGAGCTACATCGGGCGGAGCCCGAAAGGGCGTGGCGCAGCCGGTCAGGCCGACCACACCGAGAAGTAAAAGCCACGGCAGGGTTTTCATGCGTGTCCTTTGTTGGGAGTTGCGGGGTTGACGGAACGGGAAGGCCGGTTGTCGCGTTCAAACCAGCAGTAGAGCGTTGGCAACAGGACGAGGGTCAGGAAGGTCGCCGTGATGATGCCGCCGATGACGACGGTCGCGATGGGTCGCTGGACCTCAGCGCCCGACCCCGTGGCGAGAGCCATCGGAACGAAACCGAGGGCGGCGACCAAGGCGGTCATGAGCACGGGGCGCAGACGGGTCAGCGCGCCCTCGACCACGGCGTCCCGCACATTCTTTCCCTCTTCGCGCAATTGATTGATGAAGGAGATCATCATGACGCCGTTGAGCACAGCCACGCCGGAGAGAGCAATGAAGCCGACCGCCGCCGAGATGGAGAAAGGCAGGTCGCGCAGCCAGAGGGCGAAGACGCCGCCGGTGACGGCGAGGGGGATGCCGGTGTAAACAATCAAGGCCTGTCTGACGCTGCCAAAGGCCATGAAGATCAGGAGGAAGATCAGGGCGAGCGCGGCTGGCACCACGATCATCAGCCGGGTGCGCGCCTCCTGGAGGTTCTTGAAGGCCCCGCCGTATTCGACGAAATAGCCTTCGGGCAACTTAACCTCGGCTCCTATCTTTTGCTGCGCTTCCAAAACGAAGCTCTGCACATCGCGGCCGCGCAGGTTGACCTGAATCGCCATGCGGCGCTGGAACGCCTCACGGCTGATGGTGTTGACGCTTTCGGTCATGCTCACGTCGGCCACCTGGCCGAGGGTGACCATGCCGCCGTCGGTCGTGCGGATGGGGAGATTGGCAACGTTGGCAAAATCCTGCCGCGCCGATTCCGGCAGACGGGTGATGATGGGATAACGGCGATTGCCATCAATGATCACCCCGCCCTCGACGCCGGCGAACGCGGTCTCGATCACCTTGTTTACCTCATCGGCGTGGACGTTGTAGCGCGACATGGCCGTGCGGTTGAGGACGACCTGGAGGACGGGCGCCTTGCCTGCCGCATCAAACTCGACGTCGGCGGCCCCGGGGATCTTCTCCACGATTTCACGGACCTCGCCGGCGACCTTTTCCAAGGTGTCGTAGTCGTCACCAAAAACCTTGATGGCGATGTCGGCCCGGCTGCCCGAGAGCAGTTCGTTAAAACGCAATTCAATCGGTTGAGAAAAGAGGTAGCTCTGGGCGGGGAAGTGAACGGCCAGCTCCTTCGACATGAGATTGGTCAGTTCATCCTTGGTGATGGTGCGACCGTCGATCTTCCGCCACTCGGCGGGCGGTTTCATCATGATATAGCTGTCGCCCACGTTCACGCCCATCGGATCGGTCGCCACCTCGGAGGTGCCGACGCGGGCGAAGGTATGGGTTACTTCCGGGAACTTTTCCAACATCAGCTTCTCGGCGGCAGTCTGCATTTGCACCGACGGCCCAAGACCAATGCTGGTCGTGCGGATCATCTGAGCGGCGAGCGAACCCTCGTCGAGCTGCGGAATGAACTCCGCGCCAAGGTGAGTGAACACCCACATCGACACGCCGAATATGCCAATGGCAATGGCTGACATGAGCCAGCGCATGCGCAGGCTGAAGTGAAGCACCGGCGTGTAGAGTCGCTTGGCAAAGCGAATGAGGAAGTTGTCCTCTTCGCTGACCTTTGCCGTCATGAAGAACGAGCACAGCACCGGCACAACCGTGAGCGCGAGAATGAGCGCGCCGATGAGGGCGAAGACGACAGTGAAGGCCATCGGCGTGAACATTTTCCCTTCGATGCCCGTGAGGGTGAACATCGGCAGGTAAACGATAGTGATGATGGCCACACCGAAGACGGTGGGTGTGCCGACCTGTTTGCAGGCGGTCAGGATGGTATGCAGGCGCTCTTCCTTGCTCAGGAGGCGACCAAGCTGATGCTGACGCTGGGCCAGCATGCGCACGATATTCTCGGCCATGACCACCGCCCCGTCCACGATCAGACCAAAGTCCACGGCTCCGAGACTCATGAGATTACCCGACACGCCATAGCGAACCATGCCGGTCATGGCGAAGAGCATGGAAAGCGGGATGGCGGTGGCGACAATCAGGGCGGCACGCCAGTTGCCAAGCAGGGCAATCAGGATCGCGATCACCAGAATCGCTCCCTCAAAGAGATTCTTCTCCACCGTGCGGATGGTCGAATTGACCAAGTCGGTGCGATTATACACGGTTTCAACCTCCATGCCGTTGGGTAGCTTTGATTGCAGTTCGCCAATTCGCTCGTGCACCCGGCTGGAAACCAACCGGCTGTTCTCGCCAATAAGCATGAGGGCAGAGCCGAGCACAGCCTCTGCCCCATCATGGGTCGCGGAGCCCGTGCGAACGCCGGAACCGATAGCGACATCAGCCACGTCTTTGACGCGCAATGTGCCCGCGCGGGCACCGGAGAATTTGATCGGCAGGTTGGCGATTTCCTCTGTCGTCTGCACCCGCCCGATGGCACGCACCGTAACGGACTCGCCGCCCTTCTCCACCACCGAGCCGCCGGCGTTGGCGACGTTTTCCGCGACGATGTCGGCCACCTCACCCACGGTGAGACCCACGCTCGTGAGCTTTGCGGGATTGGGCATAATCACGATCTGCTTATCGTAGCCACCGGAAGTATTGACCTCCGTAACGCCGGGCACGGTGCGCAACGCGGGCTTCACGATATAGTCCTGAGCCAGCTTGAGTTCACGCAGCCGGTCCACCGGATCGGCCGGGGCATCCTTGAAACCCTCTTTATAGCGGACCGTGTAGTGGTAGATTTCACCGAGGCCCGTGGTGATGGGGGCGAGTTTCGGTGTGACGCCCGGCGGCAACTCATCCAGAACGGCTTGGAGGCGCTCACCCGCAAGTTGGCGGGCGCGATAAATGTCCGCACCTTCCTTGAAAATCAGGGTGACTTGCGAAAGGCCGAATTTCGAGATGGAGCGGACTTCGAGGAGCTTTTCGATTCCACCCATCTCGACTTCGATGGGATAGGTGACGAGTTTTTCGATTTCCTCAGGTGCGAGTGAAGGCACCGAGGTGTTGATTTGCACCTGAACGTTGGTGATGTCGGGCACGGCATCGATGGGCAGCTGGGAGGCTGACCAAGCGCCGATGAATATGAGCGCCACTGCGCCGAGCAGCACGAACACGCGCTGGCGGAGGGCAAACTCGAGAATCTTGTCGATCATAGGAAAGGGATGTGAGAATTAGAAAATGAGAAGAGAAGGATCAGTGGCTATGGCCGCCGCCCTTGGTTAGACGCAATTCGGCCAGCCAGAGCTGATCGACAGGCGTCACCACCACGACATCGCCGGCATAAAGACCGTCGGCGATTTCGATGAAGTCGGCTGAACGTGCGCCCACCTTGACCGGCGTGCGCAGGTAGGCGCCGCTATTGACGACGTAAACGAAGGTATCGGTGGCACCTTCGAGGACGGCGGAACGGGGCACGGTGAGGACCGACTTCGGTTCGACTGCGAGCGCGAGTGTCACGAAGTCGCCGATCTTATGGTTTGCCGAGGCGTCCAGCTCGAAGACCAGGTCAACGAGGCGCGTCGCCGAAACGGCGGATCGATCAATTCGCACCAGTTTCGCGCCGGTGAAACTGGACTGCTCAAATGGTTTAATCTGATAGGCGGGCAGTCGAGCGCTGGCCAGCACCTGAGGCGTGATCGTGAATACCTGGGCCGTGATATTCATCTCGGCCGCGAGCGCACGGTCCTCCGCTTCCGCGGTGACTAAACGGAGTGCCTTGACGACCTCGGGTGTAAGTTGCAGTCCGCGGCCTTCCTTGAAGGTAACGCCGCTTTCCTCACCTTCCGCACCCTCGGCATGCTCGGAGTGGTCGTGCCCTGCTTCGGAAGCCGCCTTCTTGCCGCAGCCGGCAAGGAACAGAGCCGAGGCGGCCAGACCGATTGGAAACCAAAGACGAAAGTTCATGGCTTGATTTCGACAGGGTTGAGTTCAATGCCGGTGAGCTGCTGGACCTTGAGTCCGGCCGCCAGCGTTTCGCTTTGGGTATCGAGCAACGCTTCGACGGCATCGAGGTAGCTGTTCTGCAATTCGACGTAGGTGGCGATGGGCACCGCGCCGGTCCGGTAGTGGCGGTCGGCCAGATCCGCAGCTTCGCGGAATTTCTGCACGGCATCGGGCGACCAACGCCGCGACTCGGCGAGCTTGGTGGCGAAGGCCTGTGCAGACGTGATGACTTCACGGTCGAGTTCGCGCAGCGTGACCAGCACAGCGGCTTCCGCCTGCCGGCGGCGGGCATTGGCCACTTCTACGGCCGCACCCGTGCGACCCGAGACAGGCAAGGGAACGCTCAGGCCGAGACCGACGATGGTCTCGCGGTCACCCACGTTGTCCCGCGAGAAATACGGACTCACGCTGATGCCGGGATAGCGCTCGTTGCGGGCGAGACTGACGGCAAACCCCTGTTGCTCCAATTCAACCAGCCGCATCCGGTAGTCGAAGTTCTTCTCGCGGGCGGCGGCCAGCAGATCAGGGGTGGCAGGCAAGGAGGCAAAACTAAGGGCCGGAGCGGCCACCCGCAGCGGGGCATCAACGGCCACGCCACGAAGCTGATTCAGTTCAATCAGCGCCGCCTGCACGGCAAGCTCAGCTTCGGTTGCGCGTCGCTGGAGGGCGAGTTCGCTTGCCTCGATCACGCGTGTTTCCAGCAGGGGCGTGATGCCAGCCGGATCGCGGGCAAGGAAGGTTTCCTTGAGCGAGGAGAAACGGTCGGAAACTTCCCTGATCGCCGCCGCCTTGGCGTTGGCGGCGTAGAGACCGAAAGCCAGCGTGCGCGCACGCGCCGTCAGGGCGTTTTCAAACCGGGCGACGCCCAGTTCGGCCAGTTCAACCTGTCGGTTGGCGATAGCCTTGCGCAGGGAGAGACGACCAGGCCATTCGAAGGTCTGCGTGACGGAGACAGACCAGACCGCACCGTCGCCGATCCTGGCACCCGATGAGTCCTTCAAACGCTTTTGACCGATATCAAAAGCCAACTCGGGGTCGCTCAGGCGTGAGGAGATGCGCACCCCGGCTTTGGCGGCGGCAATTTCTTCCTGATAAAATTGGCGCTCGGGATTTTTGGCCGTGATTTCGCTGACGAGCGCGGACAGTGAAACGGCAGTCGCGGCTTCATCGGGCGCGCTTTGGGCGTGTGCGACACCCGCAAGGGTGAGGAGCATCAACCCGAGGCTCGGGCGGATGAGGTAGGAGGGCGTGGAAACAATAGGATTCATGAAAAGTAAATGGACGTGACAAGGTGGTGAACGAAAACACCCCGAGGATTGCAGACGCGCGCACGCGTCCCGCAGCGGGATGGAATAGAAAAGGGTCGATCAGTCCGCGCAGGGACTAATCAACCAACGAGCGAAGGCGCGCGCGACAACGGCGCGGCACGACGGACAAACTGCCAGGCCGGAACCCAATGCTCCGGGGTCTCGGGCTCCGAAACCGCAAGGCTTGGCTCAACTGCCCATACTGACGGCAAGAGCTGCAAACAAAGAAAACACGTGCAGGCCGCCAAGGAAGGAGTCGGCACCTTGATCGTATCATTGCTGGTCTTAATGAGGCTGCTCTCGACCACATTGCATCCATCATGGGTGCAGGGGTCTCCGCTCGTCTCACAGCATTTTGCGGCAGCCCCATGCGGGGCTTCCGGCGCGATCAACCCTGCCGCCTCTAGTCCGCAATGCTGAGTCGCCGGCAACCAGAGGGCCAACAAGACAATCGCGATGATGTGGCGGAGCGTGGACACTGCCATTAGTAGTCGGCACTGTGCAGTTTTTGTCAATGGCCACTTGGCCGGAGCCGCGGGGCGAACCCCGCTGCGCAGTCGAGGAACGAGACTACTGACTGTCGCCGTGCATCTTGTCGTGGATGTCAAAACAACGGAGCCTGCAAAGATTGTGAGATATATCTCCCAAGCCGAGGAGTTACGCTCGCTTCGCTCGAATTCTTTTAGCTCTGCCCCGTCCGGTAGCGCCCCATTTTATGGGCGGTCAAGGTCGTGCCTGCGGCCTCCACCCCGCGCGAACGTTCCGCTTCCCCCTCGTTGGTCTCGCTGCGCGGGACACGGCCTCGGCGCTTCACCCAGCGCTTTGACTTTCGCCCATCCCGAGCGGGCGCTCAACCGGGCAGCACCCGCGATCACTCGACACCACGTCGAGCAAGGGAAGCGCGGCTCGCGCGAGCGCTCACCATGCGCGTTTACGAAGCCAAGATCGTTTACTCCCTCGTTTCCCTCGGCGAAGAGGTCCGTCTCGACCGACCCGAGAAGGTGGCCGAATACCTCCGTTCTGCTTTCGAAGAGAGCCCGATGCAGGAGGCGTTCTACTGCGTCTATCTCGACCGCAAAAATCACCCCATCGGCCGGCATCTCGTCACCCTGGGCACGGCGACATCCACACTGGTCGCACCCCGGGAGGTGTTCCGCGGAGCCATCCTCGCCAGCGCCTCTGCCCTCGTGGTCGCCCACAACCACCCCTCCGGCGACCCGGCCCCGAGCGCTGCGGATGTCCAAATCACCCGGCAACTCCGTGAAGCCGCCAAGGTGATCGACATCGACCTCATGGACCACGTCATCATCGGTGATCCGAAGGCCGACCCGCATGGCGTCGGCCACTACTCCTTCCGCGCCGCGGGCATCTTGTGATGCTCTTTCGCCGCAACGTCCATGATACCGCGCGGGCGGATCGTGCGTTGACTCCGACCCATTTCGGCCAACGGTTTTCCCACACGGGCCAGCCGCCCCGGGGGCCACCGGGGCGGTATTTTTTACCCGCACCGCGTGGCATTCGGTAGGAGTGGAGTGAGTTACGTTTTCATCTCACTTATCCGTAAGTGGAGTGAAAACGTAACACCGAAGGTCCAGTGGGCAGTTTAATATCTTGCAAATAAGACTAGTTTCACTTGGTTTATTTGCAACGAAATGAACCTTCCGGTTTAATTCGTTGCAGATATGACCAGAGATACTGGTTCAGACCGACAAAAATTAAACCAGAGGCTGAACGCCGCCCCAGCCGGTGCGGTGCTCACCTCGGCTTGGCTCAAGGGCCAGGGCATATCCAGTCGGCTGGCCGACTACTACGCCAGCTCCGGCTGGTTGCACCGCGTCGGAGACGGAGCCTTCACCGTTCAACCCGAGCCCCCCACCTGGCTGGGCGCGGTTTTCGGGCTCCAGCAGAAATCGAAGTCGTTTCATCCCGGTGGGCGCACGGCGTTGGAACTCTCCGGCCTCGCCCATTTTCTACCCTTGGGAGATGCCCACCCCGTCTATCTTTTCGGCCGCGCCGGTGACCGGCTTCCCGCCTGGTTCAAGGGGCTGCCTTGGTTCAGTCGTGTCCGCCACGTCAGCACGAACTTCCTGCCCCAGGAACTCGGGCTGCGCGAACACCGCGAAGGAGCCCTCAACGTGACTGTCTCTGCGCCGGAGCGGGCCGCGCTCGAATTCCTCCAACATCTGACGCTGGACGATGCCGGCTACGAACACGCCAACCTCGTTTTCGAAGGGCTCGGCACGCTGCGCCCGGGGTTGGTCCAGTCGCTCTTGGAGGCGTGTGCGTCGATCAAGGTGAAGCGGCTCTTTCTCCACCTGGCCGAAAAACAGGCGCACCCGTGGTTCAAGCAACTGGACCTTACAAAGGTTTCGCTCGGCAGCGGCAAGCGCGTGCTCATCCCCGGCGGGCGCCTCGATCCCAAATACCTGATCACCGTCCCGGCGGCGGTCGAAACACCTTCCGACGCACCATGAGAAACACCCCGTTCTTCAGGCAGGCCGACCTGCTGGTGCAGGTCGTGCCCTTCGTTAACGCCGAGGCCTGCTTCGCGCTCAAGGGCGGCACGGCGATCAACTTCTTCGTGCGCGATTTCCCGCGTCTGTCCGTGGACATCGATCTGGTTTACCTGGCGCTTGAGGATCGGCCGACCACGTTGCGGGGGATCGACGCCGCGCTCCAACGCATCGCAACGCGGTAGAAGAATTTGTCTCTCATCAATTGCTCGCCATCGTCACAATCTGCTTACAGGTTTCCCCGAGAATATAAACTTCCCAGTTTACTGCCTTCATGGCCACCGCTCCACAGATCAAAGCACTCCTCCAAAGCCACAGTAGCGGCGATGACGAGCGATTCTACGCCATCGCCCTTCAGGTGGCTGCCGCTGAGGCACGCCGGGGTCATGACGCACTGGCCTTGGAGATCAAGCAGCTTGTCGATCAGGCCAAGCAACGGAAGGCACTTCCGAAGTCCACGCCGTCCCTCTTTCATGTAGCCCAGCCGCAGGGTGAAGCCGCCGAATTACTCGAAAACGTCGATGCCGGGTGGAAAGTTAACGATCTCATCCTGCCCGGCACCTTGAAGAACCGTATCAGGCGCATCCTCTCTGAGCAGGAAAATCTCGCCCGGCTCAAAGAGCACGGGCTTCGCCCCCGTCAACGCCTACTTTTCACCGGCCCTCCCGGTTGCGGCAAGACCATGACCGCCGCCGCGCTTGCCGGTGATCTCTCGCTGCCTCTCTTCGTTGTTCGCCTCGACAGCCTAATCACCCGTTATCTGGGCGATTCACTTTCCAAGCTCCGGCTGATCTTCGAGACGGTCAACCGAACACGGGCCGTTTACCTTTTCGACGAGTTCGACAGCATCGGTTACACTCGCGACTTCACCGGCGATGTCGGTGAAATGCGCCGGCTCCTCAACAGTTTCCTGACCTTCATCGAAAAGCTCACAAGCAACAGCCTTGTCATCGCGGCCACAAACCACGGTGCTCGTC
This sequence comes from Candidatus Didemnitutus sp., assembly GCA_019634575.1. Lineage (NCBI taxonomy): Bacteria > Pseudomonadati > Verrucomicrobiota > Opitutia > Opitutales > Opitutaceae > Candidatus Didemnitutus > Candidatus Didemnitutus sp. The sequence continues at coordinate 3,591,769 of JAHCAY010000001.1, read as the reverse complement.
TCGACAAAGCGTTGTATCGCCGGTTCGACGATCTCATCGAGTTCGGCCTGCCGGACGACAACCACATCTGGGAAACCATCCAGACCCGCCTCCACGGGCTGCCTGCCCCCAAGCTCGGCAGACAAAAGATACTCAAGGCTGCCAAAGGCCTTAGCTACGCCGAGATCACCCGCGCCTGCGAGGAAGCGACGAAAGAGATGCTCCTGCATAGTCGCTCCGCCCTCACGACGGATTTGCTCGTGACCGCCCTGACCGAACGCCGGCTTTTCTTGAACCACTGATCCGAACCCAAACGAATACCCGTCTGTGCCGGATCATACGCAGCCGCTTTTTCCTCTCCCGAAGCCGACGCTCAAGCATCTGCTTCTACCCGCACAACCCAAGCGGGTGGATTACAAAGGGAATGGACGTGGCCAGCGCAGCATTCGGGAGGTCGTGCGCTCCGAGCATGCCGCATTCCTTGCGACGCAACTGAAAGCCGTGAGTGATTGGATTGAGGAATCCATACCGGCGGATGACATGCCGGAAATGACGGGCATCCCCGTCACGCTTACCACCAAGCCGGGCTATCCGCTCGCCACCGAAGATATTTACGCTCTGACGACTCAACGGGGAGAGAAATATGGCCCGCCTCCGGTGCATTTGCAGTCCCTGCAACTTGTCGATGACGAGGGCCGGCCCTATACTCGCATACTTCTGAACGTGCCATTCGGCGGGTTGGGTGTTCTGGCGGAGAAAGTCAGGAAGTTCAGCACCGGCACTGGGACAAAAGGAAATCTCCCTTGGCTGGCCAACATCGACACCATCGCGCAGGCGGGCATCGAAGGACTTTGGACGGATGCACCGGAAGATTTGCCGCAAGATGCCGATCCTCATTGGTGGCAGTTTTGGGTGCGCAAGTATCCTGTAGCCAGTCGTGACCGCTTTTTGTCAATTGCCGACGCCTTAGGTTTGGAAAAGCGCGGCGATGCACTCGTCCTTCCGGACCATTACGTGTTTGTCGCACGCGGCACCTACTCAACACTTGCATCGTCGATCCCCTTGCTCGACACGCTGGCCGAACTCCGTGCTGCACACGCCTGCGTGCTGGGTCTCACCGACCTCAATCTCATCGAGCAGGAAGATTACGTCGCTGAGGCTTTGCAGCGCATCAATTTCCCTCCGGATGATGCTCCCGCCGTTTGTCTTCTGGATACTGGCGTCAATCGCGGCCATAGCTTGCTAGAACCTCTTCTCGCCGCGCCCGACAACGACACGGTGTTCGGCGATGGCGACGGGAGTGACGGCTACACCGCCCAAAGCGCTCACGGCCATGGCACCCCTATGGCGGGGTTGGCTGCCTATGGCGATTTGCGCCAGCTTACCGCATCCAATCAGAAGTGGAATCAACTCCATCGTCTGGAGTCGGTCCGCCTTTTCGATCCGCATCGTCTGCATGACCCAGACAATTATGGCTCCGTCACTCTCCAGGCCGTTCGACGTCCCGAAATCAACAACGCCCAGCGCAAGCGCGCCTACTGTCTAGCCGTGACCGCACCGGGAACCGATGACGGGAAACCCTCTGCTTGGAGTGCTGCCGTGGATACGGCTGCCTATGGCGATGGCAATGGCTCGAAGCGGCTTATCCTCGTTTCGGCGGGCAACGTGCATCCGGATAATGCCGGTGCCAGTTATACTTATCCCGACGAGAATCGTAAGACGCCTATCGAAGATCCCGCTCAAGCATGGAATGCAATAACGGTAGGAGCACTCACGCGGCGCACAGCCGTGACCGAAGGTGATGATGAAGCCCGTCGTCTCACTCCCATTGTCCGGGAAAAAGGAATGCTCAGCCCTTTCAGCCGCACCTCGTGTGAGTGGGACCCTCATTGGCCACTCAAACCCGAGATCGTGCTCGAAGGCGGCAACGCTGCCGTCCACCCGGAAAATCACATCGAGTATCCCGACTCTCTGCAACTTGTGAGCACGTCCGCGAAGGTGCAGGCAGGAAAGCCGTTTTGTTCCTTCAAGGCGACCAGCGCGTCAACCGCCCAAGCCGCTGGTCTCGCCGCGGAGATCACCGCTCGCTATCCCGATCTTTGGCCGGAGACTGTCCGCGGTCTTCTCGTTCACGCCGCTCGTTGGACCCCGGTCATGCTCGATGGCGTCGATCCGCACCGTGCCTACACCAAGAAGAAAAATGACCGCCAGCGGTTCATCCAGATTCTACGTTCCTACGGCTATGGCGAACCCGACATAGCCCGCGCCTACTTCAGCGCCCAGCACGCCACCACCTTGATCCGTCAGGATGAACTGCGGCCTTACAAAAAGGAAAAAAGCAGCGTCAAACTCAACGACTGCCATATTCACCGGCTTCCGTGGCCCAAGCAACTGCTCCAAGACAACTACAACGCCACTCTCACCCTGCGGGTGACTCTATCCTATTTCGTGGCGCCGAATCCGTCGGCCAATAATGCACTCAAGGGCTCCCGTTACCGCTACGGCGGGAGCCTTCTCCGCTTCCTTGTCCGCAACAAGGACGATAGCGATGATGCCCGTTTTGAGGCGCGTATGACCCGGGTCGCTCAGAAAACGGAGAGCCCGGACGACGACGATGTCAATGTGGAGAATCTGCCGTCTGATCCAGGTTGGGCTTTGGGCTCCAAACTCTGCGGGAAAGGCGGTTCGTTGATCCACGATGTGTGGAAAGGCTCCGCCGCTGACCTCGCACAGATGGATCGCATTGCCATCTTCCCGGCCAAGGGCTGGTGGGCTTATCGTAAGTTTCCGGAAGGCGATCCGTGGCATGACTGTCACGCGCTCCCAATCCGCTACAGTCTGTTGGTAAGCGTCGAGGCTGAGCAGGAGATTCCCCTCTACGCCGAAATCAGCAATCTACTGGCTGTGCCTGTCGATGCGGGCTGATCTTGAGAAATCTGCATAGCATCCGATTTCATGACTAACTTGACTCCCGCAGGGCTGTAATTGGCGCACTCATCACGCGGCGAAGCCTGATTTGGGCAAGGCGAACTGGGTTACGTTCTTTTCGGCCGGCAGGCGGCTGAGGAGCTCGTCGCGGATGTGGCGCCAGGTCGAATCCTCCATCGCGGTCAACTTCGCCCGCAACTCGGCCACGTTGAACTCGTCGTTCACCCGCTGGGTGTGGTCGCCGAGCAGCGACGGCAACTTGCCGGCCAGCGTGCGCCGGAAGTCTTCCTTCCCCGGTTGGAAGTAATGCTTGAGCACAATCGAGGTGGTGCGATGCCCGGTAACCCGCTGCACGATTTCCAACGGGACGCCGGCCGTGAGGGCCACCGTCACCCAGGTGACGCGGAATGAATGAAAATCGCGGAGCGAGGCCTTGCGTAGCCCGTGCTCGCGTTCCTGTTGGATCGCGCCGCGAGTAGCCCGCTGTGCCTCATCTTCCTTCGGGTTAAAGAACCCCGCCGCCTTCATCACGCGGCGCACGCGGTCGGTGAGGTGGTCCGGGTTAATCCGGTAGTGCGCCTCCAACTCCGGGAAGACGTAGAACGGCGGACGCGGCGCGGGCTTCGCCAGCGCCTTTTCGAGCACACCACGCAAGAGCGGAAAGATCGGGATTTGCACCGTCTCGCCGGTTTTCGCCGTTTTCACGGTCACGAAGCCGCCTTCAAGATCGACCGAGCTGCGCAGCAGCGTGCAGCAATCGCCCCGGCGCATGGCCGTGCACATGCCCGTCACGATCAGCGGATAGATGAAGGGATCGGCCTTGGCCTTCTCTTCGAGCAACGAGAGTTCATCGACCGAGAACGGTTTCCGGAAAACCGTCTCACCGTCCTGGAGTGGGATGGCGGCGAACGGATTCTCGGCGATGCCCGCTTCCTTGCGCAGCGCATGAAACACCGAGCGCAGGTGAATCAGAGTGTGATTATAGGTCTTGGCCGCCACCCCACGTGCCAGCTCCGCCCGGCAGAAGGCATTGGCCAGCGGGGCATGGATCTGGGCCATCTCATGCAGAGAAGGAGAGGCCTTTTTCGCGAAACGGACGAATCGCTCGATGCAGGCGACCTTCTGCTTCTGGTAGCTCGCGCTCAGGGGACGGCGGCGCAGGACCGCGCACCAGCGGGCACCGATTTCGGCCAGCGGGACCGAACTGACCCGGGCGCCGGTGCGGATTTCATGGATAGTCTGCACCAATTCCTCGGCCGCCGACCGCCGCTTCAAGTCCTCCTGGAATTTTTCCATCGCCGCCTGTGCCTTGGCGCGGGAACGCTCAAACACGATGTCGCCCATCTCGCGCAGGGTCGGCGGCACGACGCCCTGCACCTTTACGGCCAGATTCTTGGTGAACTTGCGGCCGTTGACTTTGAATTTTCCATACCACCATTCGCTGACTCCCCGACGTAGTTCCAGACTCATGACAGACTCCTTTGTTTTGTGAGGTTGATTTGAAACCTCACGCAGCGCGGAGCAACGGACGGCATCTCCCGAGATCACGGTAGCCAAAGGAAGGGCCAAAGTTTGGCCAAAACCCGGGTTAAGCGATTCAGGGGCAGCGGTTAGGAAGTTGCCCTCATAACCTGAAGGTCGTTGGTTCAAATCCAACCCCTGCACCCAATTTGAGGCCCTCCCACTGCTCGGGAGGGCCTTCTTGTTTAGGCACTTCTGAGATGCAGCACCTCAGTTTCAGGTGCTGCCGTCAAAGCAGCCCCCGATGTTTCTTGGGGAATGGTAAAGGCCAGGTTTTTCCTACTGCCCTCTGCGCGGCATCGGCGAGAAACGCGATGAACGCGGGAGCACCAGACGGCGCGCGATAGCCTTCGCCCAAACATCCATGCGTGGTCTTCGCGCCGCAGTCAGTTTCCTCCGGACCGGCACAGCGACGACAAGGATGGGATGGCTAAGAACCGATGCCGCGCACGACAGCTGAGTATCATTCACGCAAGCAGCGGCCCTCATGCGCGCCACTCGTCCCCGGCGCATGGTAACTGTTACCCGATGCCTGCGTTGCCCCAGGCGCTGCGCCACCGCGGAATCGCGAGGCGTGTTCCTGATCGAATTTCTTCCGCCGCGGCCAGCCCCACTCTGGCCTCTCACGGTGCAGATGGGCATCCGGCATTGCGTGGTCAAAACGGACCCGCACTGGACACGCCTGCCGCCGCCGAGCGAGATCGACACGCTGCGGACGATCCAGCGCGAACTCGCGGAGGCCGGGCTGACGCTGATCGGGCTCGAAGGCGACCCGATCGACATGACCCGCATCAAGCTCGGCTTGCCGGGTCGCGACGAAGACATCGCCACCTACCGGAAAATGCTGCGCAACATGGGCGAACTCGGCCTGCGGCTGCTCTGCTACAATTTCATGGCCGGCATCGGCTGGCACCGCTCCGACGCCGGCGTGCCCGGCCGCGGCGGCGCGCTCGTGTCACGCCTCGACCTCGCGCAAATGCCGGCGACCCTCACCGAACACGGCGAGATTTCCGCCGAGCGCATCTGGGACAACTACGTCCATTTTCTCCGTGCGATCCTGCCCGCGGCGGAAGCCGCCGGCGTGCGCCTCGGCGCGCATCCCGACGATCCGCCGGTGCCGTCGCTGCGCGGACTCGGACGGATTTTCCACGCGCCGGAACAGTTCCAGCGCGCGCTCGGCTTGTCGGCATCGCCGGCGCACGGACTGACGTTCTGCCAGGCAAACTGGAAACTCATGGGCGGACCCGACGGCGCCGAGACGCAGCGCAGGCTCGCCGCGAACATCGAGCATTTCACGCGCACGGGGCGCGTCCACTTCGTGCATCTGCGCGACGTCGTGGGTGACGCACGGTCTTTCACCGAGACGTTCCACGACGAGGGTCCGACCGATTTCCCCGCAATGCTGCAGCTTTATCACACCGCCGGTTTCCGCGGGCCGGTGCGCTGCGACCACGTGCCGACGATGGCCGGCGAACCGAACGACCAGCCTGGTTACGGCACGCTCGGCCGGCTCTTTGCCGACGGCTACCTCCTCGGCCTGATGGACGCGCTCGACGTCCGCACCTCGCCCGAGGAGTGGCTCCACACCCCATGAACCTGCCCGTTTCCTTTTCGCTGCGCGGTCGCCGTGCGCTCGTCACCGGCGCCTCGACCGGCATCGGCGCCGAGATCGCGCTGACGCTCGCGCAGGCCGGCGCCGATGTGGTCTTGCATCATTTCCAGGATGCGGCCCGCGCCGAGGCGGTCGCGACGCTCGCCCGCACCCGCGGTGTGAGGGCGGCGGTCATCGAGGCCGATCTTGGCGCCGACCGCGCAGGCGCAGATGCTGCGAATGCCGCGGTCGCCGCGCTGGGCGGCATCGATCTCCTCGTGCTCAACGCCGCGATCCAGATCCTCGACGACTGGCAGCGCGTGAGCCGGGCGGACTTTGACCGGCAGGTCGCCGTCAACCTGCGCAGCTCGCTCGAGCTGCTCCAGGCCCTCCTTCCCGCCATGGCCGAACGTGGATGGGGTCGCGTGCTCGTCGTCGGCAGCGTCCAACAGGTCGTGCCGCGACCGAACATGATCGTCTACGCCGCCACGAAGTGCGCGCTCGGCTCCTTCGTGCTCAACCTCGCGCCCCAGTTCGCCGCGCGCAGTGTAACGCTCAACACGCTCGCGCCGGGCACGATCCACACCGACCGCAACGCCGCGCGCCTCGCCGACCCGGCGTTCGCGGCGAAGGTCGTCGCGGGCATTCCGGCCGGTCGCATCGGCACCCCACGCGACTGCGCCGGCGCCGCACTGCTCCTCTGCTCCGACGCCGGCGCCTACATCACCGGCCAGACTCTCTACGTCGACGGCGGCGCCTCCCTTTAACTCCCCAGACCCATGTCCATCGATACCTACCGCAAGGAAGTCGGAATGATGAAACTCGAGAAACTGATCGCCGCGCGCGAAGAGGTCTCGACCAAGCCGTTCCCCGTCCCCGTCCCGGAACTGCTCGCCCGCTACGAGCAGCTCTACACCGGCGCGATCAGCGACGTGTTGCGCGAGTTCGCACTACTCGACCAAGCGCTGCCCTGCCATCTCAAGCCGCTGCGCCCGGAGCGCACCGTGGCCGGTCTCGCCTTCACCGTGAAAAGCGCGCCGAACGTGAAGATCACGGGCGAAATGAAATTCCGTGAGGAAATGCTCGGCCACCTGCACGCCGACAGCTTCGTGGTCTGGGACACCAGCGGCGACGAGAAGGCGACGCTCTGGGGCGGCGTGATGACCGCGACGGCGTTCGGCATGGGCGTGCGTGCCGCGTGCATCGACGGCGGCATCCGCGACACACACCAGATCATGGAAAAGGACTTCCCGGTGTTCTACAAACACCGCATCCCGAACGGCTCGCTCGGGCGCTGCCTCATCACCCACTACCAAGTCCCGATCCTCCTCGGCAGCACGGTGGTGAAACCGGGCGACGTGATCCTGGGCGACATCGACGGCGTGATGTGCGTGCCGCGCGACATCGCCTACGACGTCCTTGTCCGCGCCGAGGAGATCAAGGCCAACGAGAAGAAGATTTTCTCTTGGGTCGCCGCCGGCGAGACCGTGCAGCAGATTTCCGAAAAAGGTGGCTACTTCTGAGTCTGCGCCGGCGGAAACGGTTGCGCTGGCCTACGGCCAGACCGGCCTGTCGCTCGACCTGAGCGGCATCGATGCGGTCGTGCTCCGGCCACGTCACGCCGCCGCGTTGCCCGACGAACGCGCCGCCTTCGAGACGGCGATGCGCGCGCCCATCGGCACGCGTCCGCTGCGCGAACTCATCGCGGCGCACGAGACCGTCGCGGTCGTCGTGCCCGACGGCACGCGTCCGCTCCCGAGCGACCGGCTGCTGCCGTGGCTCTTCGCGGAGCTCGCTCACGTGCCCGCCGAGAACTTCACCATCGTCATCGGCACCGGCTCGCATCGCGCCAACACGCCGGACGAGCTCGACCGCATGCTCGGTCCCGCCATTGCGCGCCGCTACCGCGTGGTGAACCACGACGCGCACGATCCGGCGACGCTCGAGCGCGTCGGGCGGTCGCGCTTCGGCTACGACGTGGCGTTCAATCGCGAGACCGTCCGCGCCGACCGGCGGATCATCATGGGCTTCATCGAGCCGCATTTCATGGCGGGCTTTTCCGGCGGCTACAAAGCCGTGTTTCCGGGCGTGCTCGGTCTCGACGCGATCCAGAACTACCACGGCGCCCGCGTCGTCGGCGATCCGTTGAGCACGTGGGGCCGGCTCGAGAACAATCCCACGCAGGAACGCGTGCGCGAGGGCGGCGCGATGCTGCCGATCGACTTCTGCGTGAACGTCACGCTCAACGCCGCGCACCGCATCACCGCCTTCTTCTGCGGCGAAACGATGGCCGCGCACCGCACCGGCTGCGCGTTCGTCAAGGAGACCGCGATGACCGCGTGCACGGAACCGTTCCCGATCGTCGTCACCACGAACAGTGGCTTCCCGCTCGACCAGAATCTCTACCAGACGGTCAAGGGCCTCTCCGCCGCCGCACGCATCGTGCAGCCGGGCGGACTCATCCTCTGCGCGGCGCGGTGCAACGACGGCTTCCCCGCGCACGGCAACTTCCGCGACCTGCTCTTCCGCGCCGAAAGTCCGGCGGAACTCCTCGCCACGATCGAAGGCGCCACCGCGCCCGTGCTCGACCAGTGGCAGGCGCAGCTCTTCGCGCTCATTCTCCAGAAGGCACGCGTCGGACTCCACAGCGAGATGGCCGCGGAGGAACTGCGCCGGGCCTTTGTCGAACCAGTGGACGATCTCGGTCGCGCCTTGCGCGCCGAAATCGCCCGACTCGGCGGGCGCCCGCGGGTGGCCGTGTTGCCGGAAGGGCCGCTGACGATTCCGTATCTAGCCCGCTGACTTGCGCAGCAACACGCACGCCGGTGCGATGATCGGCCAACGCTCGGAGCAACGTCCCAGCTCGCCCGTGTCCGGATTGATCGGCAGCACGGCCAGTTCTCCGGCGTGCTGATTCGCCACAATCAGCCAACGGCCGTCCGGAGTGATTGCGAGGTCGCGCGGCCAGCGCCCGCCGGTCGGCACCACTTGGATCAGTTTCACCTGCGCTCCGTCGCCGAGATGGAAGACGGCGACCGTGTCATCGCCGCGATTGGAGCAGAAGAGAAAGCGGCCGTTCGGATGCAGCCTGATCGCGGCGGTTTGGTTCGGGCCATCGGACCGATCGCGCGTCGAATGCAGCGCCAGCAACTCCATCGGCTCTCCGCGGGCGCCCACCGCCAACACCGCGAGTTGCGAACTCAATTCGCACAGCACGAAACAATGCCGACCGTCCGGGGCCATCGCGAGGTGCCGCGGACCGGTCCCCGGCGGCAACTTCGTCGTCGCGATCCCGCTGCCCGCGAGCGCATGCCAGACGACCTCGTCCGCACCGAGCGCCGGCGTAAGCACGCCGGTGTTGTGGAAAACGACCTGGTGCGGATGCGCCTGGAGTTGCCGCTCCGGATGAACGCTGCTCCCGGCAAACGCCCAGCGCGGTTGCAGGTCGATCAGGTGACCGCTCGGGCCGAGTTGCCCCAGAGCGACGTTCGCGCCGCGATAGTTCGCGACGGCGAGCCATTCTCCGCGCGGATCGACGGCGAGGTGCGAAGGCGTCATGCCGCCGCTCGGCCACTGGCGCCGGAACGTCAGCCGATCCGTCGCCGCGTCCACCTCGAACTCGCACACGCCGCCCGTCGCCGCAACGCCGAGCGATCGAACTTCGTTCACGCAAAACAGCACGTCGCGTGTCGGATGGAGCGCCAGATAGGCGGGATCCTCGGCGCCGAGCTGCTGGAGCTCGCAAAGGAAGCGTCCGCTCGTGCAGCAGAACTCCAGCACGACGATGCCGCGCCCGCCTTCGCGCGTGTAGGTGCCGACATAGGCGATCAACCGACTCATCTCACGCCGGCGTCAGCGCGTGGCGCCGAACACCACTTCATACCACAGCGTCCGGCACTCCGGTCCGATTGAAAACGTGATCCGACTCGCCTCGCGACGCACCGGCACTTCCGCGCGGCGCTGGCCTCGCTCGTCGAGAGCCCAAACCGCAACCTCGAGCGAAGTCATCACAGAAATCTCCGCGGGGATGCCCTCGACGACGACTGGTGCGCTGCCCCAGGCCGTGACGCTGTCGCGCGCCGACGATTTCCAGATTTGCCCGGTGTTCTCGAGGTCGCCGCAAGCCACGAGCAGCGCGCGGCCGGCGGTGCCGATCGCGTTTCCGTCCATTTGCGTGAGGGCGATCGCCGACCAACCCTGGCGCGTCGTGCCCGGTGCGATCATGACCGGGCCGAGCTCAAGGCGCCGGCCGTCGGTGAAGCCGATCGCAGCCTTGGTGCGCGGGGTGTCGACGGTGAAGACGCCCCGCGGAGCGCGCGCGTCCCACCGCAATTCGCCCGTATCGCTCGCGATCGGCCCGGCGTAGGGAAAACGCGGCGGCGTGGTGAGAACCGGCGCGGGAGCGCCAAGACGCAGGCTTTGCGGGCGGCGCAGCGCGTCGAAGCGGCTCGCGCCGAAGTGTTGTCCGCCGATGTTCACGCCGTAGCGCGTCGTCAGTTCGAAAAATTGCTCTGCGCTCGCGTTCGTCTCGTGGCCGGAAGCGGGCGTGGCGACGTCGCCGCGCCGGAAGAGCGCGGCAGCGACCGGCAAGGTGGCGAGTTTCGCGCTGTGCGCCCAGATGTCGAAGTTGCCGTTGATCTTCGCCTCGTCCCACGGCTGGTTGCCGTGCGAATACGAGTAGACGAAAAACGCGTCCCAGTCCTGCAGCGCCGCGTAAGCCGCCACGATCGGGAATGCCTCCGCGCCGTAGGTGTTCGGCGACGAGTGGTTGTATTCCGTGACGATGAGCGGCTTGCCCGCGACGCGCTGCAGCGCGAGGTCGGAAATCGTGCGCGCCTCCGCGTGATTGACCATGGACTCGTTGCCGACGGTCCAGAGCGCGCGGTTCGTCTTGTCGGGATATTCCGGATGCTGCCAGTAGGCGTGGATGTCGACGACGTCCATCTCGGCTTGGAGCGGCAGCGTGCTGTAGGAATACAGCTGCGTGCCGACCACGAGCGCGCGCACGCCGAGATCTTCCTTCAGATAGCGCTGCATCTCGCGCCAGTAGGCGGCCTCGGTTTCCCAAAGGAAGCGGACCCAGTCGCGTCGCCTTGGCTCGCCCTGAATCGCGTAATCGCGCCGCCGAATGATCGCGTCGCCGTCCGTCGGGAGATTGTGTGCGCGCCGCCATGCCGCCCACTGCCGCGCGAGTTCTGCGACGTAGAATTCGGGCATCTCGTCGAGCGATTTTTCCCACCAGCGGCTGACGAGGCCGTTCTCGTTGTTGATCTCGACGAATGCCACCGCCGGCTCCTGCGCGTAGGTCGCGCCGGTGTAGGGATTCACGTGATGCAGGAGCGTGCGCGCGAAATCCTTTTGCAGCGCGATCATCCCGGGCGTGAACAGGTCGACGCCCTTGTGAAACAGCGGCATGCCGGTCCACGTCGGGAAATCGGGATAGATCCGGCTGACGTGGAGGTTGAGGTCGGCGTAGACTCCGTGCGCTTTCAGGCGGCTGATGAAGAAGTCGAGCCGGTCAAGCTGCACTGGATCGATCGTCTTCAGGTCGGGCTGCCAGAGCCCCTTCGGCGCGGCGTCGCGATCCATGTGGTGAAAGCGCACGCAGTTGAGGCCGAGCTTCGCGAGATGCGCGGCGATCTTTTCCGCGTCGGCGTGCGTCGGGAAATTGGCCGCGAAGGAGAAATTCACGCCGATGAAGCGCATGCGCCGCAGGCCTTGCGGAGCGGCCGGGTCGGGTTGCCAGAGATGACCGTCCGCCGCGAAGACCTGGCCGCGCGCTCCGGCCGGGGCGTCGTTCCACGCGGCGACGTTGGCCACGCTCGGCGCGGCGTCGTCCCAAGGAACGACGAACGGGAACAGCGCGCTCGCCGACTCGACGGCGCAGGCGGCCGCGGAGACCAGCATCGCGCCACAGGCGCCAAGGAGATGAAGCGAGCGGGCGATCATGCGCGAGATTCGGAGGAGGGCTTGAAACAGGCGCGGACCACGAGCGCGCCCAGCGGGTGCATCACGGCGGCGACGACGAAAATCGGACCGTAACCGACCTTCTCCACAATCGGGCCGATCCACAGATTGACGAGCATGGCGGTCGTGACCGAGACGGCGCCCATGAAGCCCATCGCACTCGCGACGGCGTTACTGGGGAAGATGTCGGCGAGCAGCACGGCCGAATAGAAGAACCACGACTGCGCCACGGTGTAGACGAAGCACAGCAAAAGGAGAATCACCGGCAGTGAGGACGTGCCCGCGAGCAGCGCGCCGATCGGGGCGAAGAACGACAGCACGAGCAGCGCACGCACGCGCGACGCGGCGGGATTGGCCGAACGCGCGGCATGCCGGTCGGACCAACGCGCCGTGAGAATCGCCACCAGCGACGCCACGCCGGAGGGAATCCAACCGACGGCCCCGAGCTGCGGCAACGTCAGGCCGATGCGCTCCTGCAAATAGCCCGGCAGCCAGAACAAATAGAAATACCAGACCGGCTCGCTGAGGAGGCGTCCCACGAGCACGCCGATGAAGCGCCGTTCGCCCAAAATCACCCGCAGCGGCGGCGCCGGCTCGTTCGCGGCGACGTTTTCCCCCTCCGCGACGACACCGGGGCGCTCGTGGTCCGCCCACCACCAAGCGACGGCGAGCAGCATCCCCACAATCCCGGGCACGATAAACGCCGCCCGCCAGCTCCACGCGCCCGTCAGCGTCGCCACGATCGGCGGCGCCAGGATGGCGCCGACCGCGGTGGCGGGCGAGTTGAGGCTCATCAGGAACGCACGGTGGACCTTGGGAAACCACTTCACCTGCGCGCGCATGCCCGCGGGAAACGCTCCGGGTTCGCCCGCGCCGAGCAGCATGCGGGCACCGGCGAGCTGCCAGAGGTTTTGCACGGTGCCGCAGAGCGCGGTGGCGGCGGACCACACGGTGATGAACACCGCCATCGGGCCGCGGCTGCCGAAGCGGTCGACCAGTCGGCCGCTCACGAGATACATCGCGATGTAGGGCAGCATGAAGGCCGTCACGATATAGGAGTAGTGCGTGTCGGTGAGGCCGATCTCGACCTTCAGCGTCGCCTTCAGGATCGAGAGCGTCTGCCGGTCGAAATAGTTCAGCAGGTTGACCGCGAAGACCAACGCGAGGATCACCCAGCTTTGGCGCGGAATGCGCGCGTTGGCGGGCGCAGGATTCATGGTTGCGCGAGCGTCACCAGCGGCCAGTCGTCGGTGCGGAAGGGCGAGGCGGGCAATCCGACGGCGTTGGCGAGGGTCGCGACCGGGCTCTCCGTCCAAGCGTAGCGGACTGCCACCGGATCATGCAGCGCACCGGAGACGACCAGCTCGTCGCCGTCGACGCGGGCCTCGGCGGGCACGAAGCGACGGTCTTCGCCGGCGATCGTGAAACCGCGGATCGCGCCACCGTCGTTCGCCTTCAAGCCGCCGGCCGTGTGGCTGAAACGCAGGCGCCAGGTCGCACCAGCGCGCTTCGCCTGCACCAGCACGGGTCCGCTCGTTTCCAGCGTTTCGCCGTAGATTTGTTCGCGCGCGAGCAGGCTGAGGCGGCGGCCGACCTCGCGTTTGTTGCGCGGGTGGATGTCGTTCGGTTCCCCGATGTCGATGGTCACGGCCATGCCGGTGTGCGGGACGTGCAGCGTCTGCAGTTGCGCTTCGCGCAATTCCGCCCACGGGCTGCCGGCCGCGGTGTCACGCTTCGCCAGGTAACCCGAGATCTGCACGTAGAGGAAGGGCAGGTCGGGCTGCTGCCACTCCCGCCGCCAGCTCGCGATCAAGGTCGGGAACAGCTTCCGGTAGGTCGCGGCGCGCGGCGCATCCGACTCGCCCTGATACCAGATCACGCCGCGCACTCGCAGCGGGAGCAGCGGCGCGACCATGCCGTTGAATAGCCCGGATGGTTTCGACGGATGGCCCGGACCGATGGGCGGCTGCGGCTTTGCGATCGTCTGTTCGCGGGTGGGATGCGGCCCGGCGGCAGCTTCCCAGGCGCGCAACTTTTCAAGGTAGGGCAGATTTTTCTCCGGAAAAACCCGGCAGGCCTCCTCGTAGCGCGTGATGAAAGCCTCCAGCTCCGCATCGCGCGCGAGGTCCTCGTGCGGCGTCCACGCCGCGGCGGGCGTGCCGCCCCAGGTGCTGTCGACGATGCCGACGGGCACGCCGAGCTTCGTCTGGATGAACTTCGCGAAATAATACCCGACCGCGGTGAAGCTGCCGGAAGCGGCCGGCGAGGCGGCGCGCCATTCGCCGCTGACGTCGGTCTGGCGCTCGTCCTTGAGCGCGCGCTTCACCTTGAAGACGCGGATGCCCTCATTTGCCGAGGCCGCGATTTCCTCCGCGGCACCGGTGGTCTCGCGCAGCGGCCACTCCATGTTCGACTGGCCGGAGGCGACCCAGAGCTCGCCGAGGTAGACATCCTTCACCTCGATACGGTTGTTGCCCTGCACGGCGAGGACGTAGGGACCGCCCGCGGACAGCGCGTCGAGTTCGAGCGACCAGCGACGGTCGTTCGCGGCGATCGCGTGCGCGGTGCGCCCGGCGAGATGCACCGCGATTTTTTCGCCAGGCTCGGCCTCGCCCCAGAGCCGGATGGCGCGGTCACGCTGGAAGACGACGCCGTCGCTGATCAGCCTCGGCAGGGAAACATCGGCCAGGGCGGCCAACGGGGTGAACGCGAGGGCGAGCGCGGCCAAGGCCGCGCGGCTGCCCGAGGCGGGCCGCCAGAGGGAGAAACGATTCATGGAGTTGAGGTGACGAAGACTCAGGCGCGATCGGCGCGCTCGAACCAGCGCCGAAGCGTCTGCGCTCCGGCCTTGCCTTGCAAGGTCCAGCCGGTGTCGCCGGCCGGATCGATCTTGAACTGGGGACGCTGCTGCTGCTCGTCCCATTTCCACCAGAAGAAGCCGCCCCACCACGGCTCGGCCCAGAACAGGCGACACATGGCTTCGAGGTAGTTGGCCTGTTCCTCGGCGGAATAGGTGCCGGCGGTGCGATACTCGGACGGGTTCATCGCTGCGCCAGCCATCGATCGGCAGCCGGTCTCGCCGAAGATGATCGGGAGGGAGAGCGCTTGGGAAACCGCGCGGAGCTTCGCCACCGTCGGCTGCATGCCGACCATCATGGCATCGGCCGAGGCGCCGGCCCCCGAGGCGCACGGCGTGTAGTAGCTGATGCAGACGGCGTCCAAGGCGCGCAGCCACGCCGGCGGCTCCGCGCGCTCGAGCAGCGTGGGCGGCTGCACGTCGTAGCAGAGATGGCCGGCGTAGTGGCGACGCGCGGCCGCGACGACCGGCGCCCAGCGATCGTTGTGCACAGCGGCCTCGGCGGCGAAGAGTTCGCAGCCGAGGCAATACGACTCGCAGCGCGTGCGCTCGGCGAGCGCGGCGTAATGCGCGACGCATTGGGCGAGGCTGGCGAACCACTGGCCCCAGTAGTCGTGGCGGCGGCCCTGGATCTGCTCGTCGCCGTTGGGGAACGAGATGTTGCCGCGCCACGAACTATCGAGGCACTCGACCATCGGCTTGAGCATGACCTTGATGCCGTGGCGGTGAAACCGCGCGATGATGAGCTCGAGTTCGCTGTCGGAGGGCGTGAACTCGAAATCCTGGAACAGGCGCGTGCTGTGGAAGGTTTCCTGAGCGACGGTCGCCATCAGCGCGACCCAGCGGACGCCCGCGGCGGCCATGGCCTCGACCTCGGCATGTGCGGCGGGCGAGGCGTAATAGCCGCGCTTGGCCATGAAGCCGAAGCTCATGCCCCGCATGACGGGGACGGCGGCGGTGACGGATGCGGGCGATGCGGCCGCGGGGGCGCTGACGGGAGACATCGGATTTCAGAATTCGAGCGTCGTCGAGAGGGTGAACTTGCGCGGCTCGAGCCAGCGGAAGGTGGCACCCGTGGTCATGAGCGGATTCGTCGAAATGCCGTCCTGGCGGTAGGTCGACGTGCTGAGGTAGACCGGGTCGCGGTTGTTCAGGAGATTCGAGACGTTGAGCTGGAAGCGCGCGTTGACCTTGCCGAATTTCTTCATGTAGGTCGCGTGCGCCGTGAGCAGGTAGTAGCTCGGCGAGAAGACGTAGGCGAACGGGTTGGTCGCCTCGGCTCCGATCTTGCCGCGACCGCGGAAGTTGCCGCCGGCACCGACACTGAGGTTCTTCATCGCGCCGTCGCGGAAGGTGTAGGTCGCGTAGGCGTTCGCGGTGTAGGAGAACGTATTGGTGAGCAGCACGCCGGGGACCGCCGCATCGAGGGTCGACTTGATGTTGGTGAGGTCGGTCTGGATCTGCGCGCGGTTCGGGTTGCTGGCGTCGTTCGCACCGGCCTGCCAGGTGGCGAGGTTGGCGTCGTAGTAGGCGCGGAGGCCGGCATTGAGGTTGATCGCGGCGTTGTCGGGGCGCGCGTAGTTCGCGGTGAGGCGGAGCGAGCGCGTCGGGTTGGCGGTGACTTCGAACTCGTAGCCGCTGGCCTCGAAGTCGCGCGAGTCGCGGTAGTTCACCGTCGCGAGATCGACGCGGCCGAGATTGGTCCAGATGCGATTGATCTCGGTCTGGCGGACGTTGGTGAACGCGAGCTGATTGATCTGCTTCGTGTTGTAGCGACTGAGCGTCAGGTAGAGTTTGTTGTCGGGCAGCGAGACCTTGATACCGAAGTCAGTGCCGCTGCTGCGCGAGATGTCGGGCGCGGAGCCGTCGATCAGGTTGGCGCCGGCACCGGGGGGCGCGAAGGTTTCGGAGTAGTTGCCGAAGATGCCGAACCAACGGAGCGGGAAGGCGACGAAGCCGCCGTTATAGCTCGTGGTGGAAATCTTGCTCTCGACCGGCGTGCCCATGACGCGGATGCCGGTGACGGGATCTTGGGCGCCGTTGAGCGTCGCGGCGCGGCGGTAGAACTCGTCGTAGCGGACGCCGGCGAGGAGGTTGATACGGTCGCTCCAGAGCGCGGTGCGCGAGGCGGCCTGCGCGTAGTCGATGCGCTGGATCTGGTCAGTCGCCGCCGTCGGGACCCAGTCGATCTGCGCGCCGCCGAGGTTCGGCAGCGGACCCCAGTTGTAGGCACCCGGCTCATCGTAGTAGATGCGGACGCGGTAGATGTTCTCCGCGGCGGTAACGTTCGGGTTCGTGCCATTCACGCGGCGTGCGTCGCCGGCGTAGTCCTTGAAGGCATCGATGCGCGAGCCGGCGATGACGTTGAGGTTCTGGAAGACGTATTTGAATTGATGGCGCCAGGCGATCATGGCTCGGAGATCGCTGACGGCGTTGTCGGTCTTCGCGCGCTGACGAGTGCGGTCGGTGTAGGGGACGAGGAACTTCGGGTTGGGCTGGCCGTTGGGCAGCTTCTCGTTCACGTCGATGCGCCACTCGCGGAGCAGCGTGATGCTGTTCGGCGCCTCGCGCTGGACCAGTGTTTGGTTGTAGGCGAGTTCGGCGAAGAAGTCGTCCCCGACCTTGTGGTCGAGCGTGGTCGTGAAGGTGTAATACGGGATCTCGACGATCGTGTCGGGCTGCTGGGCGTTGAACTCGCGCGAGGGCAGCACGGGGAAGCGCGTGGAGATGAACGTGCGCTGCGTGGGCTCCAGTGCGAGGGAGGTGCCGCCGGTCTGGTAGGAGTTGGTCCAGTTGGCGTAGCCGAGGCCGGGTTCGGCGGGAATGTCGAGGAAGTAGGCCGAGCTGGAGACGCGTGCGATGCCCTTGCCGGTGGAGGGCGTCGTGGTGCCGTTGAAGGTCGTGAGACCGTCCCACGTCGACGCGAGGTCCTGGTAATAGGTCGAGACGATCTGGCGATCGAAGCGTCCGTATTCACCCTCGAAACGGAAGTTGTTGCGCTCGGTGAGGCGCACCGTGCCGGCGAGGTGCGCGGCCTGCCGCGTCCAGTCGCCGCCTTCGCGCCAGTTCGCGACCTTCGTATCAAGCAGGTTCAGGCGGAGCGCGAGGCGGTTCTTGAAAACGTGATTCACGTCCGCGGAGAAACGGTGGCCGCCGTAGGAATCGAAGGTGGCGCCGACCTTCTGGAAATTGCGGTAGAAGTTCGCGCGCTTCGTCCAGACCGTGGGAATGCCGCCCATGTTGGAGTCGCCGAAGAGCACGCCGTTCGGGCCGCGCGCGAATTCGAGGCGCTCGGTGTTGTAGTTGTCGCTGTCGAGATACCAGATGAAGTAATTGCGGGTCGGGAAGCTGGCGGAGAGGCCGCGGAACGACACCGTGTAGCCGCCGTTCACGGAGGAGTCGCCCGTCAGATAGGTCGGTGTGCTGTTCACCGACCATTCGGAAGCGGCGGCGAAGTTGGGAATCGCGAGATCATCGAGGAACTCGCGCGTGAGCACCGAGACCGCGGCGGGCGTGTCCTTCAACGGCGCGTCGGTGCGTCCGCCGGCGAGCGAGTTGGCCGCCGTGTAACCCACGTCGCGATCGACGGTCACTTCGAAGGGCGAAAGAGTGTAGGTCGTCTCGTCGGTTTTGGCGGGCGCGGCGGGCGCGGTTTGCGCCGAGACGGAGGTGGCGAGCGTGAGCGACAACGCCGCCAGCGTGGCGAGGCGCGACGCGCACAGAGGAGTTTTCATAGCGGAGGGGTGGGACCGGGGTTGAGGGGTGACTGGAGGCTCTCACGCGATTGGCGGCGGTTCGGAAACCATCGCGTCGGTGAAGTGCGCGCAGTCCAAGCTTGCCACCCTTCGTTAACAACGGTCATGACGAGAAACAGTTACTCATGCCGCAACGTCCGCCATCCATTCGCCAGGTCGCCGCGTCGGCGCGGGTGTCGGTAGCCACGGTTTCACGAGTGCTCAATGCGGTTGGCACCGTTGATGCCGCGTTGAAGAAGAGAGTCGAGCGTGCGATCGAGCAGCTCGGCTACCGGCCGAACGCGCTCGCCTCGGCGGTCATGCGGCAGTTCCGCGCGCCGCACCGCAAGCTCCTCCGCGGCACGCTGGCGCTGCTCGCCTATCATCCGCAATCCGAGTGGCAGCGCGAGGAACTCTACTACTACCGCGAGTTCCTCGATGGCGCGCGACGCCGCGCCGCGCGGCTCGGCTACGACATCGCGACGTTCTGCCTGCGCGAGCCGGGCGTGAGTCCGAAGCGCCTCGCCGGCATCCTCGAGGCGCGCGGCATCAGCGGCGTGCTCGTGCTGCCGCTGCCGAACCGGACGGAGTCGCTCGGGTTCCCCTTCGAGCGCTTCGCCTCGATCAAGATCGGCTACATGCTGCAGACGCCGTCCCTGCACCGCGTGACGACCGATTACGTGCTGCACCTCGCGCGCATCCTCCAGCGGATGGACGACGCGGGCTACAAGCGCATCGGCTACGTGGTCGACGACGTGATCGAGGAGCGGCTCGCGCGCCTCGCCCAGGCACACTACCTCCTGCACCAGCAGAAAGTGCCGCGCGCCCAGCGGGTCCCGCTCTACACCGGCGCGCTGCTCGGCCATGCCGAGCGCGGCGCCGTTCATGAAGTGGTGGGAAAGGCACCGGCCCGACGCGATCGTGTGCCAGCATCTTCAGCCGTATTTCTGGCTGCGTGAGGCCGGCGTGCGCTTGCCGCAGGAGGTCGGTTTCGCCGCGATCACGACGCGGCCCGACTTTCCGGAAGTCTCCGGCATGCTCCCGTGCCTGAGCGAGATCGCCGCCACCGGCGTCGACCTGCTGTCGCACGCCGTGCTGCACGCCGAACACGGCGTGCCCGACTTTCAGCGCACCGTGCTGATCTGCGGCACGTGGCACGACGGCCGCACGCTGCTCGCGGCGCGGTGATCGGCGCGCGACGCCGCGGCCGATCCGTCCGGCGGCGACCGGACCGCTGGTAACTGTTACCGCCGCGCCCCGTTGAGCCCGGCGCGCTTCGGTGGCCTTGTGCGACGCCATCCCCCACCCCGCCGGCGGCCCCGCGCCGCGGACAACCAACCCGGAAAATGAAGACCACCCCTCCTCCTGCCTGCAGGCAGTTCGGACACGCTTGGCGTGCATCCCATCGACTCCTCCCGCTCTTCACCGCCGGCGCGCTCGCGCTCGCCGCCATCTCCCGCGCCGCCGCACCCGCGACGCCGGAAATCATCTCGGTCGTCGATACGTCCACCTCTGCGGCCTCGCCGCAGATCACGTGGGCCGCCGTCGCCAATCCCAGTGGAGGCACGCCGTATTACAAGGTCTACCGCGACGGCAGCACGACCGCGCTGACCACAATCACCAACGGCGCGACGAGCTACACGGACTCGAGTCCGACCGATCCCAACACGACGGACGGTCTGATCGACGCGCGTCACGGCACATTCTCCTATCGCGTGAGCGCGGTGAACCCTTCCACCAATGAGGAATCCGCCCAGAGTGCCGCCGCCTACTACGGCTTCCGCCGCACGCCATTCGTGATGAAGTGGGACGACGACCGCTACAGCCCGGCGACCGATTTCCGCGCCACCTCGTGGCCCGGCGGCGCGAGCGAGCCGCCCCGCGTCACCATCGGTTCCGACGGCGTCGGCCTCACCGCCAACGGTCAGACCGTTCGCTTTTGGGGCATCAACTTCGCCTACGGCTCGAACATCCCGTCAAAGGCCGACGCGCCCAAGATCGCCGCGCGCCTCGCCCAGTTCGGCGTGAACCTCGTGCGCGTCCACAACCTCGATGACCGCCCGTCGGAGCCAGTCGCTGGCGACAGTGGCCACCATGGGATTCTGAAGGATCCGAGCGCCGTATTTACCGGCGCGAGCAACGTCAACTCCACGGAGCTCGACAAATTCGACTTCTTCGTCGGCGAGCTCCGGAAGAATTTCATCTACGTCGATCTCAATCTGCGCGTTGGAAAGGACTACCCGACGCCGGGCGGCGGCACGGCGGGCCGCTACAAGGGCATCGATCTCTACTACGCCGACTACATCACCGAGCAGCAGGCCTACGCGTCCTTCTTCCTCAACCACACAAATCCCTACGCCCCCAATCCCGCCGGCGGCAACCACACCTACGCCACCGACCCCGCGATCGCGATCGTCGAGATCAACAACGAGGACGGCCTTATCTCGAACTGGTGGGGCGGCGCCTTCGACGGCACGCTGAATTCCTCCCACCGCACCGAACTCACGACGCTCTGGAACAACTGGCTCGCGGACACCTACGGCACCGGCAGCGCCGGCACGACCGCACTGACCGCGGCCTGGGCCCCGAAGACCAATTCGGCAGATTTCCCCGCGGCAACCGAACTGTTGAGCTCTGGCAACTTCGCGAGCGGCTTTACGTCACCGCCATGGGTGCTGCAAGCCACGCCGTCCACGCTCGTGAGCGCCAATCCGCCCGCGATCCTCACGACCGGCGGCCCGACCGGCCAGCCTGCGGTCGACATCGTCGTCGCCAACTCCGACACCACCGCCTGGCACGTGCAGCTGCTCTACCGCAACGTCACCGCCGACACCACGAAACCGCACACGCTGCGCTTTCACGCACGCATCGCCGAGGCCACACCGCGCACCATCCGCATCGGCTGGCGCAAATACTCCGACTTCACCGTCCTGCACGATACCGAGGTCGAGCTCACGAACACCTGGCGCGAATACATCGTCGTGTTCCCCGCACGCGCGACCAGCGACGGCCCCATCGATGTCTTCTTCTCCGACCTC
The DNA here is from genome assembly GCA_019634575.1 of Candidatus Didemnitutus sp. Classification (NCBI taxonomy): domain Bacteria; kingdom Pseudomonadati; phylum Verrucomicrobiota; class Opitutia; order Opitutales; family Opitutaceae; genus Candidatus Didemnitutus; species Candidatus Didemnitutus sp. The sequence continues at coordinate 3,570,154 of JAHCAY010000001.1, read as the reverse complement.
GCCCGTCAGGTCGGCCATGTGCAGCTCGCCTCCGTTTCGCTCAAGGTCGGCAACGCCGTCGCCGGCGGCACCTCCTTCACTGTCGAAAGCAGCACCAACGGCTCCGATCTCGTCGGCAACGGCCAGTTCCCCAACACCTCTTCCATCACTGCGAACACCGGCTGGACGCTCACCGATCCCGACAGCCGTGTCGGTGCCACGCTAGGCGCGAACAGCGTCGTCGCGGGCGGCGGCGATGGCGGCGGCACCGGCAACAACGCCGTCAGCATCGCGCTCACGACGCCCAACGAGTCCGGCGGCCTCTACCTGCGCAAGACCGGCCTCACCTTCGTCGCCGGTCGCACCTACGCACTCACGTTCCACGCCAAGCACTCCGTCAACGCCACCAGCTCGAACAAGATGAGCGTGAGCGGTCGCACCTCGTCGGTGATCTTCCTCTCCAACTCGATCATGCCCACGACGGCGTGGCAGACCTTCACGCACGTTTTCACCGCCACGGTCGACACCACGGACGGCTGGATCGATTTTGCGCTCGGTAATCTCCCTTCCGGCACGTCTGGCACACCTGGCACATTCAACCTTTCGCAAGTCACCGTCGCCGAATTGCCCGTCATCGGATTGCCGAGCGGCGAGGCGATGGGGTCCGTGTCATTCCCGCGCCGCGCTGATTTTCATACCCGCTCGCGCGCGATGCAGACCGACTGGCTCAACTTCCTCTGGAAAACCGAGACGGACTACTGGAAGGCGATGCGCGACCACATCGTCGGCATCACGGGCAGCACGAACCGCCCGCTGATCATCGGCACGCAAGTCGACTTCAGCCCGGGCTTCCTGCAGGCGCAGGACATGGACATCGTCGACTCGCACAGCTACTGGCAGCATTACAGCGTCTACCCGAGCGGTATCCTCGTCGCGAAAAACTTCCCGATGGCCGGCACCACCGACGGCGCCAACACCGTCGGCGCGCGCAGCGGCCGGCGCATCCTCGGCAAGCCGTATCTCGGCACCGAGAGCGGCCACGGCTATCCGAACACCTACGGCGGCGAAGGCCCGGCGTTCTTCGGCGCCTACGCCGCGATGCAGGGCTGGCAGGGCATTTGCATGTTCTGCTACGAGGAGCGCAACCGGGAGGAGACCGTCACGTCGGCCGGCAAGTTCGACTCGGGTTTCGAAGGCGTCTTCACCATGGGCCGCGCCCCGGCGAAGATGGCCGCGATGCCCTTCGCCGCGCGGGCGCTCTCGGTCGTCTCCGCCGCTCCCGACACCAACACCGCCATCGCGGTCGTCGACAAGGCGACGATCATCGAGACCATCCGCCAGAAACAGCGCGCCAACCTCGGCGCGACCGATTTCGCCGGCGGCGCCATCTCCACGCTACAGGGCTTCAGCACCCGCGTCGGCCAGCGCATGGACCCCTCGGATTGCTACGTCGTCCGGCCGTCGGTCGCGCCCAGCGGCGTCATCACCGACCCGAGCGGCGAGCTCACTTGGGACACCACGAGCGCCACGCGCCGCAGCCTGATCACGACCACGACCGCGAAGTCGTTCTACGGTTACTACGTGCCGAACACGTCCATCTCGCTCGGCGACGGCGTCAGCCTCAGCCTCAACGACAGCTTCCAGCACCGCACGAACGTCGGCACCTCCAGCACCGAATGCTGGGCGGGCGTGAGCCTCACGCTCAAGGACGGCTCATCGTTCGGCGCCGCCGGCAGCCGCTGGCTCGTGACCACCGCGGGCTACACCGACAACTACAAGTCCACCTGGCAGACCTACCGCGGACCCGTCTCGCACGAAGACTCGCCGACGGAGAACTCCGCGCCGGCGTCCGTCGGCGGCTCGCCGAGCTTCGTCGAACGCATCAGCGGCACGATGACGTTCAACGTCGGCTCCGGCCGGCTCTCGGCCTACAGTCTCGACGAAAACGGCGACCGCATCGCACCGCTCGCAGTGAGCTACAGCAGCCCCTACGCGACGGTCACGATTCCGACCACCACCAACACCCTGTGGTATGAGATGAGCGTCGACGCGCCATCGACCGCGCTGACGCTCAGCTTCCCGCCGAACAGCAACGGCTACGGCGCGGTCGGCACCACGCCCATCGGCATCGCCGACACCGCGCTCGCCGCCAACAGCAATACGCGCACGACCGACAACACCGCGTGGCAGAAGCTCGGGCCGAGCGCCTCCGACGCGGTCAACCTCAACCTCGCGAGCGACACCACGAGTCCGGGCAACGCCTCGGGCACCAACTCGGTCATCATCAGCGCCGGCACCGCCACCGCGGGCCAGACGCTGGGCGGCTGGATCGACCTGCGCGGCCAGAACATTCCCAGCTTCAAGGTCTGGGAACTCGAGGCGCGGCTGAAGTTCACCTCATCCACGACGGACACGGTCGACGACGTCCACCTCGTCATCGGCCAGGACCAGACGACGTTCCCCGTCGTGCACGTCGCCCTCAGCCGCGCGATCGGCGGCACCTCGTTCGGTGTGCAGCTGCAGACCGCCGGCGGGATGATGTCGCCAACGACCGTCGCAAGCGGCACGTGGGTGAAGGTCCGTGTGCGCGTAACGCCGCCCGGCGCCGCCGGCGCGCCCGCTGGCGGATTGCTCGAACTGTGGGTGAACGACGTCGCGCAAACGCTCACCAACACCGCGCTGCCGTCCACCACGGCGCTGCCCGACGAGTTGTATATCTACACCGGCGCCACGGCGACCGGCAACGCGTGGATCGACGAGGTGAAGATCACGATTCCCTGAGCTGAGGTTTCCCTGCGCCTGGCGACGTTAACGCGACCGTCGCTGGGACGCCAAACGCCCGCCGGCCTTCGGGCCGGCGGGTTCATTTTCCCGTCCGCACACGACGCCGTCGCGCTTTGTCCTTAATTGGCGTGGCACGCGCCGTCCGGTTTCAGCACGTCCCCCAAAGCCCTTCGGACCGCTTCGCGCAGATTGGATCGCGCGTGGCTCAACGCCTCGACCAGTGGTTGTCCTGCCGGGGTGATGAGGTGCAAGCGAACGCCACCGCTGGGAGCGATCGATGCGGCTCCCGCAAAAAAATGCACCGGCCTGCCATGGGCCGCGGCAAGACGCAGCACGCTTCCGGGGCCTTTGCCCTCCAACGAGCTCTCGTCAAACCGCCCTTCCCCTGTGATCACGAGATCCGCGGCGTCAATCCGCGCCTCCAGCGACAGCCATTCCCGGACCAGCGCCGCGCCTTCCACGATTCCGGCGCGAAACACGGTCGCCAGCCCGAAGGCCATGCCGCCGGCGGCACCCATGCTCGGAGCCGCCGTGGTCTCGAACGATGTATTGGCCTGCGCGCAGAGCAGACGCGCCATGCGCTCCGTCGCCGCTTCCAACGCCGGAATCTCTTCCGGACCAAGTCCCTTCTGCACGCTGTAAACTCTCGCCGCGCCGCGTTCGCCGAGCAACGGATTGATCACGTCACACGCGATGCGAATGGGCGGCCAGTCATTCGTCGGGAAAGCGGCGCGGACAACCGCGACCCATCTGCCCGGATGAACGGAATCCACTCGCCTGCCGCCTTCATCGAAGAAGGAGCAACCCATCGCTTGCAATGCCCCCACACCGAGGTCGTGCGTGGCACTGCCCCCAATGCCGAGCAATACCGCCCGCGCCCCCTGCCGACGCGCGTGCGCGATTAGCTGCCCGGTCCCGCAAGTGGTCGCCAGCCACGGCGCTCTCTGCTCTGCGGAGAGCTGCTCCAGCCCGCTCGCGCTCGCCATGCCGACCAATGCAATCTCGGCGTCCGCATCGAAGTCGCCGAGGCCGAGCAAAGCGCGCGCGCTTTGTGGAACGCGGCCCCAACGGGCAAACCCCACCGGCGCACGGATGGCGCATCCCCGTGCATTGCGCGTCGGGACGGTTTCCATGCGGCCTCCGCACGAGCGAGTCAGGATTTCCGCGAAGCCCTCCCCGCCATCGGTCAACGGGCAAAGGTCCGTCTCGACTTTCCGTCCATGCATCTCGGCCAACGCCGTGCGTATGGTCTCGCCAACATCGGCCGCGCTCAAAGCGTCCTTGAATTTGTCGGGGGCGATCAGGATTTTCACCAGCGTAAGCGCCGAGGATCTGCAGGCGTCAGCCCTCGGCGGCGAAATCAATCCGCGCACCAGCAGGTCGAGACAATGACTCGCTCGCGAAACAGTTACCCAAGCACGGATGGCATCGGAAGCCGGGCCAATAAGCGCATGCCGGCGCATCGCTGACACCTCGACGACCCATCCGGCCAACACCACAGCTTCCCATCGCGTGTCGGCACTCTGACGCTGACGAACAACCCGTCCCAAACCACAAGTCTGCGCATCGGTTCGGATTCCCCTGCCTCGAATTTGCCGCCTTCCCACCGCGCGAGGGTTTCCCCGAGGACTACGTTTCCGACCGCCAGCGCCGTCGGCCCGGTGAGCCGCATAGCGCTCCGGAGATTCGGCATCTCAGTTCGGCTCCGCCCCGGGTGAGTCCCACCGACTCGCAAGCGCCGGTGGAAACCCCGATGGCCAGGCCGGCGAGCTTGCCGCATACTGGCAACTTCCCCTTCGTCACCAAGTCCTCCACTCCCGCATGTTTCGCTCGCTTCCCATGACGTTCAGCTCGTTTCGCGGGCGGCTCCTCCTGCTCGGCGCCGTGGTCGCGGCCGCATCGTTGATTCTCGGCACCGCGCTCACCTGGCGCGCCTACCTGCACGAGCGCGCCGCCATCGCGCGCGACCTGCAAAACACCTCGCGTGCCGTCGCCACGCTGATCGACCAGGAGCTCAAAGCCCACGAACGCTTCGTGGGTTCGCTCGCCACCGCGGATGCGCTCTATCGTGACGACTTCGCGGCGTTCTACGAACGCGCGGCCCGCATCGCCTCGGGCGACGCCCGGTGGATCGTCCTGCTCGACGAAACCGGCCGGCAGTTGGTCAACACCCGCCTGCCCTTCGGCGCTCCCCTGCCTGGCAGCGAGATCCCGCCCGCGACGCTCGAGGCCTGGCGCGCCGGCCGCTCCTACATTTCCAACGTCATCCCCGGCACCGCCGCGCCAGGTTACGTGCTCGCGATCACCGTGCCGCACATGCGCCACGGCAAATTTCGTTACGCCGTCGCCCTCGCGCTGACTCCCCAGGCTTTCGTCGAGGGCATCGACCTGCGGCAGATAGCACCGGGCTACATCATGTCCGTGCTCGATCGCACCGGGACGATCGTCTGGCGCAACCGCGCCGGCGAACAATTCATCGGCCGTAAAGCCACGCCCGACATCGTGCAGGCGGTCCGGCAGCGCACCCCCTACCTCGCCCCGAGCCGCACCCTCGAAGGCATCGACGTGCTCTCGGCGGTCTCCCACGGCGCCGATACCGGCTGGGCCACGGTGATCGGCGCGCCAGTCGCGCTGCTCGAAGCCTCCGCCAAGCAACTGCTCCGGCTCGGCCTCGCCATCACGCTCGGCATCCTCGCCCTCACGATCCTCGTCGCCTGGCGCATCGGCCGCGACACGGTCGCGGACGTAAACGCCCTCGTCACCGACGCGGACAAATTCGCGCGCGGCATGCTGCCCCCGCCACGCACCTGGGCCTTCGCGGAGACCGCCACCGTCGCCCAAGCCCTGCGCCGCACGCTCACGCAACTGCACGCCGAGCTCCATCACCGCACCCAGGCCGAGGCCACGCTCCGCCTGCTCGAACAACGCTTCCGCCTCGCCGCCAACGCCGACCAACTCACCTTCTTCGAGCAGGACGCCGAGCTCCGCTACACCTGGCTCTACCCCGAGCACGGCGCACACCGCCACGCCATCGGTCAGCGCGATACCGAGCTCGCGTCCGACGCGGACGCTACGCCGCTCGTGCGACTCAAACGCGAAGTGCTCGCCACCGGCGAGCCGCGACAGGGCGAGGTCTCCGTTCCACTCGCCACCGGCCTCCGTCACTATTCGCTCTTCGTCACGCCGCGCCGCGATCCCACGACCGGCTGCATCGTCGGCGTGGCCGGCGCAGCGGTCGACATCACCGATCGCAAAAACGCCGAGCAAGCCCTCGAGCACGCCCAACTCGACCTCCGCCGCGCCAACGCCGAACTCGAATCGAAAGTCCGCGAACGCACCGAATCCCTCCACGACCTCGTGAAACAAATGGAGGAGTTCACCTACAGCGTGTCGCACGACCTCCGCGCGCCGATCCGCGCCATCACCGGCTTCTCCGGCCTGCTGCTCGAAGATCACGCGCACCGCCTCGACGCCGACGCGCAAGGCATCCTGCAACGCATCATCCGCAGCGGCGAACGGCTCGACCGCCTGATCAGCGATCTCCTCGCCTTCAGCCGCATCGCCCGGCACGACGTCGAACTCGCGCCGGTCGACGCCGTGCGCATCCTCCGCGATCTCGTCAACGATCACCCGGCCCTCCAACCACCCGCCGCCGAGATCGCCCTCCCCGACTCGCTTCCGCCCGTCCTCGCCCACGACGCGCTGCTGCAACAGGTGCTGTCCAACCTCCTGACCAACGCCGCCAAATTCGTGCCGCCCGGGCGCACGCCGCGCATCGACGTCTCCGGCGAGACGCGCGCCGAGCACCTGCGAATCTGGGTTCGCGACAACGGCATCGGCATCCGCCCCGACTTGCAGCCGCGCCTCTTCCGCATCTTCGAGCGCCTCCACAGCGAAGCCTACGAAGGCACCGGCATCGGTCTCGCCACCGCCCGCCGCGCGCTCGAGCGCCTCGGCGGCAGCATCGGCGTCGAGTCCGACGGAGTGAACGGTTCGCGATTCTGGATCGAACTCCCGCTCGCGCCGAGCAACGCCGCCGCGGCCGACGCTCCCGCTCGTGCCTAGCCTGCGCTCGGTCGATGCTTTCGCGCGGGTCGCCGTTCCCTCGCGCGTTAAGGCGCGTCTTCAAAATGCCTTTTCGTCGCGATGCCCGCAGGGCGAGCCGTGGTGAACGGCCCGCCCGTCGAGACTCCTCGCAAAGACAATTTGAAGATGCGTCCTAACAGGCACCGAGCGCGCGGCGCTTGCGCCAGACGATCGCACCGAGCAACGCAATGAAGCCGGCCGCGACCGCGCAGGTGCTCGGTTCGGGCACGGCCGTGACCTGGATTTGCGAGATGTAGGTGAACGCGCCGGCCTTCGGCACCGTGCCGCCGACGAGCCCCTGGCCCGTGTAGAGCGAATACTCGAGTTCGAGCGTGTAGGTTTGCCCGCCGATCATGCCCGTCAGCGTGGGATTGATCGTGTAGCTGTTCAGCGCGGACTGCGTGACGCCGAACGTCGTGCTGTAGATCGACTCGGCGTGCTGCGCCGTCGGCGACATCAGCGTGACGGAGATGCGGCCGCCGCTCGTGTAGGCGGCGACCTGGTCGCCGTTGAAATTGAAGGTGTAGCTCGTGAGCGTCGGGTCGATCAACAGCGCGCCGCCACTCCACGTGCCGCCCGTCAGCAGCGGGAGCACGTCCGGATATTTGTCGGTGAAGCTCCCGCCCGCGCCGAGATTGATCGAGGGCGTCGCGCCGCCGACCTGCAACGCGTAGGCGCCGTTGGCGAACTGCTGGTCGAGCGTCGCCTTGCTGTTGGTCGAATAGATCGTCTCCCAATTCGGGTTCGTGTAGCTCGCGTTGACCGGCGCGGCGGCGAGGCTGCCGACGGGCAGCGTCGTGATCCGCACCGGCGTGAGTCCCGCGAGATTGCTGCCGAAGACGGCGAAGCGCGCCTCGTAGACTCCCTTCAGCGTCGGCGCGGTATCCTGCTGCGTCTGCTCGGTGTAGGTGCGCTTCTCGACGAGGTAGCTCGAAACCTGGGCCGACGCGGTCAGCGTCGCGAGGAAGGCGGTGGCGGCAAGGAGGGGGATGCGCATGGGATACGGGCGCGCGCACCGGAAAGGCGCACGTCGCCACCCGTAATGGTAAGGTTTCCGCGCCCCCTTACCGAAAATCCGCGCGGCGCCGCTATTTTTTCGCCGCCGCTTGCCAGCGCGCCAGCCGTTCGCGCGCCAACGGCAATTCCGGCAAAAGAAATTTCGGCATCTTGCCCTCGTTCGCCGCCAATCCCTCGACTCCGGCCGCGAGCAACGCCTCCGCTTCCGCCCATCGGCCCTGCGCGCACAGCGCGCCGCCCAAGCGCGACCGCACGATCGCGCGGCGCCACTCGTCCCACTCGGTCCGCTCGGCCAGCGCCAGCGCCCGCCGCAATTCGGCTTCCGCCTCGCTCGATCGGCCGGCCAGCAGGAGCACGTCGCCCCATTCCGCGCGGGCCCACAACGTGTCCGGGTGCGACTCGCCCAGCACGCGCGCCCGCGCGGCCGTCAGGCGGCGGAACCGCAGCTCGGCGGCCGCGTGTTCGCCCTGGCGTTTCTCGATGCTCGCGAGCGCGAACATCGCGCTCAGCGTGAACGGATGCTCCGGCCCGGAAACCTCCTCGCGGGTCGCCACCAATTCGCGCGCGCTCGCCGCCGCCTCGTCCAGCCGGCCTTGATCGCGCAGGATGATCGCGAGGTTCGTGAGCACCACGAGCGTGTCGGAGTGTTTCTCCCCGAACACCCGTCGCCGGATCTCCAGCACGCGCCCCAGGTAGGCCGCCGCCTCGTCGAGCCGACCGCGATCGCGCGCGATCGACGCCAGGCTGTTCAGGATCAACAGCACGCCCGGATGCTCCGGCCCGAGCACCCGCACGTCGGCCGCCAGCGCCTGCTGTCCCAGCGCTTCCGCCTCCGTCAGCTTGCCCTCGCGCGACAGCACGATCGTGAGGTCGTTCATCACTCGCAGCGTCTCGGGAAAATCCTCGCCGAGGTGCCGGCGATGCAGCTCCAGGCTCTCCTTGAACAAACGCTCTGCCGCCGCCAGCTCGCCGGTCTCCGTCAGCGCGCTGGCATAGTTGTTCATCGTGAGCAGCGCTTCGCGGTCGAGCGGGCGACCCAGTCGCCGCCGCGTTTCGAGCGCTTGCCGCAGCGTTTCCTTGGCTTCCGGCCACCGCCCGGCATTGCGCAACGCGTCGCCGTAGAGGCTCCACGTGTTCAACGTCGCCGGCGCCTCGGGGCCGAGCACCCGGCTCTGCCGCTCCCACGTCACGCGCGCCAACGCCGCGGCCTCCGGATAACGCCCGAGCCCGACCAGCACGGGAACCAGCTTCGCGTCGAGCGCGAGCACCGCCTCCGGCGCGCCGGCCGGGGCCGCCGCCCGCAACCGGCGCGCACGCAGCAACTCGCGCCGCGCCGTCTCGAAATCGCCGAGGGAGGAATACGTCTCGCCGAGCGTCGTGCGCAACGCCGCCTCGATCTCCGGCTCCGCCGCAAAGCGGCCCTCGATGGCGCGCCCCGCGCGATCGAGCACCGTGCGGAGTTTCAGATCGCGATCGGGTTGCCGCGCGGGCGACGCCTGGGCCAGCAGGTCGTTTTGCAGAAACTCGCTCACCGCGCGCGCCGTGGCCGCCGCCTCGCTCGCCGCATGCCGCTCCCGCTCGATCCGCACCGCCACCAGCGGACCGCCGATCGCGAGCGTCAGCAGCAACGTCGCCGCCAGCCCCGCGGAGATCGCCACCGCCGGCCGGCGCCGGCACCAGCGCGCGCCGCGCGCGAGCGGCCCCAGCGGACGCGCCGCGATGGTCTCGCCGCGCAGAAAACGCCGCAGGTCGTCGCGCAGCTCCGCCGCGCCCGCGTAGCGTTCCGCCGGCCGCTTGCTCAGGCATTTCAGGCAGATCGTCTCCAGATCGCGCGGCGCGCCCGGCTGCAACACGCGCGGCGACACGGGCTCCGCCGTGGCCACGAGGTGCAGCACGGCCGCCGTCGATTCCGCCACGAACGGCGCGCGCCCGGTCAGACACACATAGAGCAACGCGCCCAAACCGTAGACGTCCGCGAGCGGGGTCGCCGCGGCGTCGCTCAGGAGCTCCGGCGCGAGGAAGGCCGGCGTGCCCGCCACCTGCAACGTGCGGGTGAGATCGCCGCGCCCCTGCGACGGGCCCGCCAGCCCGAAGTCCGCGAGCTTCGGCTCGCCGGTCGGAGTGAGGAGGACGTTCGAAGGCTTCAGGTCGCGATGCAGGACGCCGGCGGCGTGCGCGTGCGCGACGGCGTCCGCGAGCTGGACCACGAGCATCGCCGCCGCGCGGGGCGCGAGCGGTTGCCGGGCGAGTTTTTCCGCGAGATTTCCGCCGGCCACGAAATCCATCGCGAGGAACGTCGTCGCGCCTTCGCCGCCGAGCGCGTGCACCGCGACGATGTGCGGATGCTGCAAGCTCGCGGCGACCTTGCCTTCGCGGAGCAGCCGCTCCGCCGCCAGCGGATCGCCGGAGAGCGAAATCACCTTGAGCGCGACGAGGCGGTCCAGCGCGCGCTCGCGCGCCAGCCACACGACGCCCATCGCCCCGCGCCCGAGTTCCCGCAGGCGTTCGTAGCCGGCGAGCGCATCGCGCGGCTCCTCGGTCGTTGGGCTCAGCGCCCGAGTCAGCGCGCAGGCCGCGCAAACCTCATCCGCCGAGGCCGTGGAGAATTCGCCGCCGCACAACACGCATCTCATCGGCGCAGGACGTCGACCAGTTGCCGCAGCTCCGTGTCCACGTCGGCGGGGTTCGCCAGCGTGCTCCGGACTTCCGCGCGGATCAGCTCCGTGTAGCGGCGCGACAGCCGGTGGAGCGCCACGGAGAGTTGGTTGCGCGTCTGTCCGAGCTCGGCCGCGAGCCGGTCGTAGTCCTCGGACGCCGGCGCGCGCACGAGGAACGGACGCAGCGCGGCGAACCGGCGCGCGTGCGCCGCGTCGGATTGCTCCGCGCCGAGCCGCTCCAGCGCCAGCCGGCGCACCGACAGCGCCCACATGCGGTCGTAGGCGAGCGCCGGATCGAGATCGGTGGCGGCGACTTGCTCCAGCTCGTCGCGATCGGCCGCGAGCTCGGCGAGGCGCACGGGGCCGCCGCCGCGTTTCGCCGCCGCCGCGACCCGGCGGCGATTGGCGAGGAAATGCCGGAGCAATGTGCGCAGGAAACCGCGGAAGCTGCCGCGCGCGACATCCGCGCGATCCAGCCACGCCCGCTCCAGGATGTGCGCGAAGAATTCCTGCGTGGCATCCTCGGCATCGTGCGCCGCCAGTCCTTCGCGGCGCGCGAAGACGTAGATCGGTCGCCAGTAGCGTTGGCACAGCAGGTTGAGCGCGGCGCCTTGGTCGGTGTTGCGCTGCGCCGAGACGATCAGGCTCCAGTTCGTCGAATCGAACCCGTCGGGCGTGGACTCCTGTGCGCGCGCGTCTGGCACGCGCCGAACCTACGAAGCGGAGCGCCGGCGCGTCAACGCGAGTCCGACCGCGCCCACCGCCGCGCCCATGTCTCCATGAAGCGGCAAGAGCCCGGCGCGAAAATCACGGCGCGGAGTAGACGATCTCGCCGCCAACGATCGTGTGCACGCAGCGCGTCTTCAGGATCTCCGGCTCGGGGATCCGCATGATGTCGGCGGAGAGCACGGTGAGGTCCGCCCACTTGCCGACGGCGAGGCTGCCGCGCTCCTCCTCTTCGAACGCGGCGTAGGCCGCGCCGAGCGTCAGCGCGTGCAGCGCCTGCTCGCGCGTGAGCCGCTCCTCGAGATGCCAGTCCGCATCGGCGAAGCCATCCAGCGAGCGCCGCGCCACGGCGGCGTAGAATTCGATCATCGGCTCGCCGCGCTCGACGGGCGCGTCGGACCCAGCCGCGAAGTGCGCACCGCTCCGGAGCAGCGACTGCCAGGCATAAGCTCCGGCGAGCCGCTCGCGCCCGAGTCGCTTCGGCGCAAAATAGAAATCGCCGATGGCATGGGACGGCTGCATCGACGCGATGACGCCCAGCGACGCGAAGCGCGGCAGGTCCGCCGGCGCGATGATCTGCGCGTGCTCGATGCGCCAGCGCGGCTCCTTGACCGCGCGCTCGGCCATCGGCACGGCCGCGAAGGCTTTTTCATACCAATCGAGCATGGTGCGATTGCCGCGGTCGCCGATGGCGTGCGTCTCGATTTGGATGCCACGGCGCAGCGCCGCCTGGAGCAACGGCATCAGCTTCGCCTCCTCCTGCATGAGCAATCCGCTCGAATGCGGGGAATCCGCATAGGGCGCGAGCAGTGCCGCGCCGCGCGAGCCGAGTGCGCCGTCGATGTAGAGTTTCACGCCGCGCCGCGTGAAGCGGCCGGCGCTTTCGGCGAGCACCGGGCCGGCCGCGAGGAGTTTTTCCCCGCTGCCGTCGGCGCCGCTGACGGCGTCGTAGACGCGCAACTTGATCCGGCCTTCGGCGACCAGCCTGCGCACGATCTCCGATTCCGCGTAGCTGTTGCCGGCGATCTGAATGCCGGTCCAGCCGAGGCGTGCCTCGCGCTCGGCGCCGACGACCAGCTGGCGCTCCACCTCGGCGGGTGTCGCGGGCGGCACGAGGCGCAGGACGAGCGCCATGGCGCGATCGACGAGCATGCCGGTGGGCTCGTCCGCGGCGTCGCGAAGGATCTCGCCGCCGGACGGATTGGGCGTGTCGCGCGTGACGCCGGCAAGCCGCAGCGCGACGGAGTTCGCGACGACGGCGTGACCGTCCGCGCGCTCGAGCACGACCGGGTGAGCGGGCGAAACCGCGTCGAGTTGCTGGCGCGTGGGAAAGGCCGCGGGTTGCCAGTGCGTCTCGATCCAGCCGCGTCCGACGATCCAGTGTTTCGCCTCGGTGGCGGCGACGCGTTCGGCGAGGCGGCGCTGGAGGTCGGGGATGCCGGTAGTGCCCTCGAGATTGAAGGAGAGCTCGCGCTCGCCGATGCCGGCGAGATGGAGATGCGCGTCGTTCAGGCCCGGGACGGCGGTGGCGCCATGGAGATCGAGCACGCGCCGGGCCGCGGCGCGGAATTTGTCGGCGCCCGCGTCGTCGCCGACAAAGACGATGCGGCCGTCGCGGACGGCCAGTGCGGTGGCGCGGGGCTGCGCGGGATCGAGCGTGTAGAGATTGCCGCGGACGATGAGCAGGTCGACCGGTTGGGCACCGGCGATCGCGACGAGGGCGAGGACGGCCAGGGGCAGGCGGAACATGCGCGCAGCACGGCGCAAGTTCCCGCGGTTGGCAAACCCCGAGCGACGATCAGGCGGCGGCGAGCGCGCGGACGCGTTCCTGGATGTTCTCGGCAGCGAGGCCGACGGCCATGATTTGCCGCGGCGTCTGGGCGGTGAGCATGCCGAGGTAGTTCAGCGCGTCGTCGAGGGCGACGAGTTCCTTGTTGGTCTCGTCGATCTTGTGGCGGAAATCGGCGAACATCGTCCGCAGGTTTTCCGCTTCGGCGATACGGGCCGCCTCGGTGAGACCGCGAACCTGCGCCATCTGGATGCTCATGGCGACCTTGCTCAACTGCTCGCGCGACTCGGCGAGCAGCGCGGACTCCGTCTGGAGTTCCGTAATGGAGCGCGCGGCGGCGCGGGTGCGGTCGACGAACGCCTCCTCGAGGTCGATGAGCATGCTGCTCTTGTCCTTCGCCGCGCCGGTGCCGAGCGCGAGCTCGGCCTGGTAGGCGAGGATCATTTCCATCTGGAGGCGTGCGATGGCGATGTCGGCGTTGATGCTCTCCGTGGCGGCGGAGGTGCGCGTGACGTGGCTGCGCAGCTCGTGGGTGCCGCGCCCGAGTTCCTGCGCGTAATGATCGAGGAACGTCGCAACCACGCCGACGGTGCGACCCTCGAGTCCGTGCCGCTGCGCCGTGATGTTCACGTTCAGCGCGTGCATGCGGAAATCGTCCGCGACGCCGAGGACCGAGCGGCCGGCGTTCTGCAACTGCTCGTGAAAGCGGATGAAGCGGTGCAGTTCCGCGAAGACCTCGGTGACCTGCCGGTAGACGCGCAGGCCGTCGTCGTAGAGCTGCGCCACGCTGGCGGAGATGCCCTGGCCGTGGATCGCCGAGGGGAAGAGCCCGAGCTTGGCGGCTTCGAGACGGGAATCGCGCTCGCACAGCTCGGCGTTGAGGGCGACGTGGGAAAAGAGATCGTAGCTGGCGAAGCCGAGCGCCCGGAGCTCCTCCCCGAGCTGGGCGCGGCTTTTTTCCATCGCCTCCTTCGGCGCGGCGCCGCCGGCGATGGCGACGCTCTCGGTGCGCGCGAGTTTCTCGTAGAGTCGCTCGACGACCGCGAAGGTGGGGCTCGTCGGTTTGAAGCGGATGGAGAGAAACCGGCCGCCGCTGATCGGCACGATGACGGCGAACACCCAGTAGTAGGCACCGTCCTTGGCCATGTTCTTCACGTAGCCGGCGAACGAGCGCCCGGCCTTGAGATTTTCCCAGACGAGCTGGAACGCCGCCCGCGGCATGTGCGGATGGCGGATGATGTTGTGCGCATGGCCGACCAGCTCCTCCGTCGTGAAGCCGCTGACGCGCGTGAAAACCTCGTTCCCGTTCACGATGACGCCGCGGGCGTCGGTCGTGGAGAAGAACATTTCGTTGAGTTTGAACTCCCGCGCGATTCCGAGCGGGGTGACAGGGCGCACATTCATAGGGGACCGGCGTGCGGCGTGGCACGTCGCCGCCTTTACTAACGGCACAAAAGGCCCGGGCTGAAGGATCGGGGCGTAAAATTCGCTCCCGGCGTCACGCCCCCACCGCGCGCGCGACCGCCGCGAGCAAGTCGCCGGCCGCAAACGGCTTCTTTAACAGCGGGGGAGTCTGGCCGATCGTGTTTTTCATCGCCGCCTGCACCGCATCGAGCTCCATCAGGCCGGACATGAAAATCACCGGCAAACCCGGCTCCAGCTGGCGGATGTCCGCCGCCGCGCGATCGCCCGTCAGCAACGGCATCATGATGTCCATCAACACAAGGGCGATGGCCCCGCGGCGTTCGGAAAAGATCACGAGCGCCTCGCGGCCGTTGCCCGCCTCGACGACCGCGAAGCCCGCGTGGCGCAGCACGACGCTCGCCACCTCGCGCACGCTCGGCTCATCGTCGCACACGAGCACCAAGCGTCCGCGCCCCGCAACAGTCACCGGTGCCATCGGCGCGGCGGAGTCGACCTTTTCCGGCGCGATCGCCGGCAGGTAGATGCGGAATTCCGAACCGGCGCCGGGTGCCGAGTCCACTTCCACGATGCCCCCGTGACTGCGGACGATGCCGAGCGCCGTCGGCAAACCGAGGCCCGTGCCCTTGCCGCGCGGCTTCGTGGTGAAGAACGGCTCGAAGATCCGCTCGCGCACCTCGGGCGGCATGCCCTGGCCGGTATCGCGCACGCCGAGCACCACGTAGTTGCCAGCCGGCAATTCGCCCATGAATCCCACGCGCCGCGCCGTCACGCGTTCGGCCTGCGCGCGCAGCGTCAGCGTGCCGCCCTGCGGCATCGCGTCGCGCGCGTTCACCGCGAGGTTAAGCAGCACCTGATGGAGCTGTGTCGCATCGCCGCGGACCATGGGTAAATCTTCCGCCACCTCGCGGAACACCTCGATATCCCGCGGGAAAGTCTCCTGTATAATCATCGCCAACTCGCGCAACAGGTCGCCCGGGCGCAGCGGGGCACGTTCGCCGTCGATGCCGCGCGCGAAAGTCAGCACCTGCCGCACGACGCCGCTGCCGCGCCGCGCGGCCGCATCGATCACCTCCAGCACGCGCTGATCAGCCGGGTCGCGGATGCGCAGACGCAGCAACTCGGTGCTGAGCAGGATCGGCGCGAGCACGTTGTTCAGATCGTGCGCGATGCCGCCGGCCAGCAGGCCGATGCCTTCCATCCGTTGCGCGCGGAGCAACTGCTGCTCCATCAGCTTGCGCTCGGTGATATCCTGCTTGATCGCGATGAAATGCGTGATGCCGTCGCCGCCGTGCGACACCGGCGCGATGATCATGTGCTCGTTGTATTCGCTGCCGTCCTTGCGTCGGTTCACGAGCTCGCCGTTCCACACCTTGCCGCCGCGGATGGTGCGCCACATCTGGGCATAGAACTCGTCCCCGTGCCGGCCCGACTTCAACACGCGCGGGTTGCCGCCGATCGCCTCCGCCGCCGCGTAGCCGGTCAGACGCGTGAAATGCTCGTTCACCCACTCGACGCGCCCCTGCTGGTCGGTGATCACGATGCCGGAGGGTATGGCTTGCAGCGCCGTTTCCAGGAGCGTGAGCCGCTGGCTGGCGCGGCGCACTTCCGTCATGTCGGCAAAGGTCCCGATCATGCGCCGCGCCTCGCCGGTGGGAGCCCGCTCGACGACCTTGCCGCGATTCAGCACCCAGCGATAGCTGCCGTCGCGGCAGCGGATGCGGTGCTCGTCGTGCAACAAGGCCGTGCGCCCAGCGAGACACTCGGCGAGCCGCGCGCGCGTGCACGGCAGATCGTCGGGGTGCACGTGCTCCTGCCACTCTTCGTAACGCCCGCTCAGCTCCTCCGGCGCGTAGCCGAACATCCGCGCGAGCTGGGGTGAGAAATAGGCGTCGCCGGTCGCGACATTCCAATCCCACACGCCGTCGCCGGCGCCTTCGAGGGCGAATTGCCAGCGCTGCTCGCTCGCGACCAGCGCCGCCGCCTGCTGCTCCGAATGCTGCCGCACCGCGATGACGTCCAGCCCGTGCGCGAGATCGGCGGCGAGTTGCTCGACGAGCAACACGACCTCGCGCGTGAAAAATCCCGGCTCCTCGGCGTAGATCGCCAGCGTCCCCCGCGCGCCGGTCGCCAGCCGGAGCGGCACCGCCATGGTCGAGCCGAGTCGGTGCTGTCGAGCGCGCCCCCGCCACGGTGCCATGGCCGGATCGCGCTCGATCTCCTGACACACGAAGCTGCTGCCGCGCCGCAGTGCCAGCCCCACCGGCCCCTGCGCTTCCGGCCGGGTCGGGTCCACCGAAACCACGATCCCGTCGACGTAACTCGCCGCGGGGCCGACAGCGACCTCCGTGACGATCCCCAGCGTCCGCTCGTCGACCCAGCCGATCCACGCCAGCCGCAGGCCGCCGCTCCCGATCAGTGTTTCGCCGATGGCCCGGCACAACGGCTCGCGCTCGGCGGCGGTGAGGGCGATCTCGTTGGCGCGGGTCAGCGCGGCATAGATGCGGTTGGCGCGCTGCGTCGCGCGGGCCTCCTCGAGCGCGCCGCGATGCCGCTCCAGTTCGGCCCCGCGCACGCGATGCTCCATCGCCCGGGCGAGGCGGTAGAGCACCAGGCTAGAGACCAGGACGAACAGGCCGCCCTTGCCCATGTTGATGGCAAACCCGTGCAACGTCTCCTGGCCGCGCAGCGCCACGATGGTGTCGGAAACGACGATCCATCCGCCTGCCAGAAGGGCGTAGGCGAGCGTCAACTGAATCGGAGCGGGCAGCTTGTCGCGAAACATGGGGGCAGCGGTCGAATGGCCCGTCGACCGCGCGAAGCTATGGCCTGCGTGCCGTCACACAACCTTTCTGTTCACGCCGGCGGGGGGATTTCACGCCGCAGGGCGCAGACATTTTCCCGCCCCATCGACCAGATGGTGGACGCTACTGGACTCGAACCAGTGACCCCGTGCGTGTGAAGCACGTGCTCTAACCAACTGAGCTAAGCGTCCGAAAAAACCGGACGGGCACGGTTGCGGACCGTTTTTCGGAAATCAAACTTTCTTTTCCGCTCCGCCCGGCACGGCGGCCCCATCCGCCGTGCGCAACGCCTGGAGCAGATCCTCCTCGCGGAACGGCTTCGGCAGAAACACCGCGACGCCCAGATCGGCCAGCGACAGCCCCTCGCCACCATCCGTCTTTTCGTCGGCATAGCCGGAGGCGCACACGATCTTCAGACTCGGTGCCAGCGCGCGCAGCTCCCGGATCAGCACGGTGCCGCGCATGCGCGGCATCACCAGATCGACGATTGCGAATTGGTAGGCGCTCGGATGCAAACGAAACACCTGCAACGCATCCACTCCGTCCGCCGCGGTCACGACCTCGAAGCCGCGCCGCCGCAGGAGTTGCTCGAGCACCATGCGGATCGGTTCCTCGTCATCGACGACGAGCACCCGGCAGCCCGCGCCGGACGGCGCGACGGCCGCAGCGGGCGCGGTCACGGCGCCGGCATCGGCAGGCACGGCGGGTAGCAGCACGCGGAACGTCGTGCCGCGCCCCAGCGCCGTGTCCACCTCGACCGCGCCGTCGTGGCTGCGCACGAGACCGTAGACGGTGGACAAGCCGAGACCGGTGCCCTTGCCGCGCGGCTTGGTGGAGAAGAACGGCTCGAACATGTGCTCCAGCACTTCGTCGGCGATGCCGGTGCCGGTGTCGGACACCGCCAGCTCCACGTAGGCGCCGGGCGCGATGCGGGCGAGCGCGGCCGCCCGCGTCGCGTCCACCTGTGTCACGCGCGCGCTGAACACGAGCCGCCCGCCCAGCGGCATCGCATCGCGCGCGTTCACCGCCAGGTTCAACAGCACCTGGTGCAGCTGCGTGACGTCGCCCCGGATCGCCGGCAAGTCGCGGCCGGTATCGACGGACACCTCGATGAGGCGCGGGAAGGTTTCCTGCGCGAGCTGCGCGATCTCCTTCAACAAATACCGCGGCTGCACGATCGTGCGTTCGCCCTCGACGCCGCGCGCGAAGGTCAGCACCTGCTTGACGATGTTGGCTCCGCGCTGCGCGGCCTGCGCGACGAGATTGAGGCGCGCGACCGCAGTCGCGGAAAGCTGCCGCTCGGCGCGCAGGAGTTCGACGGAAAGCACGATCGGCGTCAGCACGTTGTTCAAATCGTGCGCGATGCCGCTCGCGAGCATGCCCACGCTCTCCAATCGCTGCGAACGCGCCAGCTGCTGCTCGAGCCGGCGTTCGTGCGTGATGTCGTCCTTCACCGCCACGAAGTTCGTGATCGCACCCGCGCCGTTGCGCACCGGCGCGATGGTCATGTGCTCGAAGTAGGTGGCGCCGTCCTTGCGCCGGTTCTGCACCTCGCCCGACCACACCTCGCCGCGCAGGATCGTTTCCCACAGCCGACGATAAAAGGCGGCGTCATGCTGACTGGAGCGCAGGATGCGCGGATTCATTCCCTGTGCCTCCGCAAGCGAGTAACCCGTCAGGCGCGTGAACGCCGGGTTGACCCACTCGATCGCTCCGGCGGCATCGGTCACCATGATGCCCGCCGGCGTCGCCTGCAGTGCGGCATGGAGGAGCCGCAACTCGCGATTCGCCCGCTGGCGCTCCGTGATGTCGCGCGCCACCACGACGGCGGAGCGATGTCCGTCGTGCGTCAGGCCGCTAAACGTGATCTCGGTGTCGACGTGCGATCCGTCCGGTCGCTGCACCTGCCACTCGAACGCCGGCACGCGCTCGCGCCACACCCGCTCGAGGATGGCCTGCGCCTTGGGCCGCGATTCCGCGCCGTCCGGCTGTCGCGGTGGGAAGAACTCCGTCAGATGCCGTCCGATCAGATTTTCCTGCGGCGTCTGCAACAGCTCGGTCGCACGCGAGTTCGCGCTGGCGACGCAGAATTGCTCGTCCGTGGTGAAGATCGCGTCGTTCGCGCTCTGGAAAATGGCGCGGAACCGCTCCTCGCTCTCCTCGATCGCCTGCGCGACGCGCTGCCGGGCGGTCACATCGTGCGCCACCACGACGCGCGCCGGCCGGCCTTCCCAGCGGATCGTATGCTCGAGGATATCGACCCAGATGATCTCGCCGTTCGCACGCAAGTGCCGCCACGGCCCCGAGGCCCGGACGTTTTGAAAGGATTTCCCGAGATGATCCAGGAGCTGCGGCACATCTTCGGGCGGCCGCAGCGCGGCGATGTTCATCCCGACGAACTGCGCGCGCGGATAGCCGTAGTGCGCCACCGCGCAATCGTTCACCGCGAGGATGCATTTCGTCTCCGTATCGAAAATCCACATCGGATTCGGGCTCTGCTCGAACAGCGCCTGGTAACGCACGGCCTGCTCCGCCAATTGCTGTTTCAGTTCGGAGCGTGCCGTGATGTCATGGTGCGTGCCGATCATCCGCAACGGCCGCCCTTGCGCGTCGCGCTCCACCACCACTCCGCGATCGAGCACCCACGCATACGAATCGTCCTTCCGGCGGAGACGGTGCTCCGAGCGATAGAACGGTATCGCCCCGGCGAGGTGCCGCTCGAGCTGCTCGCGCACGGCCGGCAAATCGTCGGGGTGCACCCGCGCTTCCCACTCGGAAACATGCGAGCGAAACTCCCCCGGCGCATACCCGAGCATCCGCTCCAGGCACGGCGAGAAATACACCTCGGACGTCGGGAGACTCCAGTCCCACAAGCCGTCGCCCACGCCGTCGAGCGCCTGCCGCCACCGCGCCTCCTGCCGGATGTATTGCGCTTCCGCCGCGGCGAGCCGCGTGGTCAGGCGTTTCAACAGCAGAAAAAGCAGCCCCGTCGTCACGAGCACGAACGCGAGTCCCTTCACCATATCCCATCCGGAATGCCAGGCCGGCACGCCACTCCGCGCATCGAGCCACAAGTCCGACAGCACAATCCACCCCATCGCCAGCAGACCGTAGGCTGCAGCGTAGCGCCAAGGCACAATCGAAGACAGCCGATTCACCAGGCGGATACTCTACGTCATCGCCGGTCTCTCCGCCTGCGCAGCCTTTGCGCGACCGCGAGCGGCGATTGCGCGCGCTTGGGCAAGACCACGCCAAAAAATGCGCAGCAATTCCCTTACAGTCGCACGGTTGCCGCGACGATAGAGAGCGCGACGACACCCCCCGAGCCGTCGGAATCCCAAGTCATGTCGGTTTCGTTTACGATCTCCCGGCGGGTGAGCGCAGGCTTCGCCCTCCTTCTCGTCATCACGCTCCTGCTCGGAGCGTTCGCTGCCTGGTGGATGAATTCCGCCTCCAGCAATGCCCGCTTCCTCAGCCGGGCCATTGCCCCCGAAGCGGACGTCACCTCGCGGCTCGCCCAAGCCTCCGCGCAAACCCAACTCGCCGTCCGCACCTACGGTCTCACCGGCGACCCCGCGCAACTCGAGCTCGCGCAGAAAAATCTCGCCGAGGTCGACCGGGCGCTCGCCGCCTGCCGCCAGCTCTCCCAATCCGAGCCGACACTCAAAACCCTCGCCGAAGGCATCACGAAAACCGAAGCCACCCTCGCCGCTTACCGCGAAGGATTCGAGACGACCCGCGCCAACCTCGCCGAACTCGCCCGCATCCGCGACGAACTCGACGCCAGCGCCCGCGAATTCACCGCCAAGATCGAAGCCTACATCGACAGCCAGGGCAAACTCCTCGCCGACGAGATCGCCGGCGGTCTGTCAGCGGAGAAGCTCAACGAGCGGCGCCAGAAAATCGCCACCGCCAACGATATTGTCGACCTCGGCAACGCCGTCCGCATCGCGAACTTCAAATCGCAGGCCCTCCGCGAACCCGAACTGATCGAACAGGCCCTACCCGCGTTCGATCAAATCGACCGGCAAACGACCGACCTGCTCAAAACCACCCGACAGGAGGCGAACATCGCCCAGCTGCACACCGTCCAGTCCACCACCCGCGCCTACCGCGCCGGCGTCGAGCACATCGTCGCCAACTTCAAGGACGCGAAAACCATCATGGAACGCCGCGCGAAAGTCGCGGCCGAACTCGACGCCGTGGTCGGCGGCATCCTCGACCGCTCCATCCAACGCACCAGCGAGGAGGCCGATCTCGCCTCCACCACCCTCGGACACACCACCACGCTCGTCATTGCCGGCGTCCTCACCGCGCTCCTCGTCGGCCCGATCACCGCCTGGCTGATCGTGCGCGCGCTCAACCGCACGCTGCGCGACACCTCCATCGGCCTCACCCAAGGCGCCGTGCAGATCGCCTCCGCCTCGAGCCAGGTCTCCTCCACCAGTCAGAGCCTCGCCCAAGGCGCGAGCGAGCAGGCCGCTTCGCTCGAGGAAATCAGTTCCTCCCTCGAGGAACTTTCCAGCACCACCAAACACAACGCCGTCAACGCCGCCGCCGCCAAGACCGCCGCCGACGCCGCCCGCTCCACCGCCGAACACGGCGCCGAGGAAATGGAGAAAATGCAGCAGGCCATGGCCGGCATCCGTCAGTCCTCCGCCGACATTTCGAAGATCATCAAGACGATCGACGAGATCGCCTTTCAGACGAACATCCTCGCACTCAACGCCGCCGTCGAAGCCGCCCGCGCCGGCGAGGCCGGTGCCGGCTTCGCCGTCGTCGCCGACGAGGTCCGCACGCTCGCCCAGCGCTGCGCCGTCGCCGCCAAGGAGACCAACGAGAAGATCACCGACGCCACTCACCGCAGCGAACAGGGCGCCACTCTCTCCTCCAGCGTCACGCAAAGCCTCCAGGAAATCGTCACCAAGTCCCGCGAAGTCGACCGCCTCGTCGCCGAAGTCGCCACCGCCTCCCGCGAGCAGAGCGCCGGCCTCGAGCAGGTGAACACCGCCGTCACCCAGATGGACAAGGTCACCCAATCCAACGCCGCGAGCGCCGAGGAAGCCGCCAGCGCCGCCGAGGAGCTCAACGCCCAATCGCACGAACTCCGCCACGCCGCCGAAGGTCTCGCCGCGCTCGTCGGACTCGAGACCCGCGAGGACGAACCCGTGGCCCCTGCCCTCGCGGCCACGCGCCACGCCGTTCGCCCGACCGCGAAAGCCGCGCCGCGGAAATCCCCCGCCCTCGCGTCCGCACCGGAGCCCGCCGATCTTCATTTTCGCTGATCAGGGGTGTTCAGCGACTGCGCCGCCGGTGCCCGCGAGGGACCGGCGGCTGAAATTTTCTCCCTTCCGCGCCGGGCTCCGTTCGCGGATTGCGCGCGCTCCGTCCACCGCGCATGCTCAGACGAACCCGCCCTCGCCATGGGCATACCCAGCCCCACTGACACCGGCACGATCCTCGCCCTCTTCGGGCGCAGCGTTTCGTGGTCCGGCAAATCGTTCGATCTTCGCCGCCAGGCCGGGACCGCGCTCGCGCTCCATGTTTGGATTCCGAAAGCGCTCGCGGTCCTGGACCCGGAAATCGAACTCGCCCTCGACGACGCCCTCGCGCGCGGCGTCATTCGCAACAGCTACGCGAACGTGCTCCACAGCCGCATCGGCGGCCAGTTTATCCAGGACTACGTCCTGTTTCCCCTGACCGGTTTCCGCCCGCCGACCGTGCCCGACGGTTTTTCCCGCACCCGCCTCGTCGGCCTGCGCGCCATCGTCCACCACAACGCCGCAACCATCGCCGACAGCACCCGTCTGCTGCTGCTGCGGGACGGCGAAGACGAATCGCCGCTGTATCTCAGCGAGATCGTCGCCGACGAGAATTTCGCCCACCGCTCGTTCGACGCGCTCTGGTGCACCTGCCACTGTTGAGCCCGCCGCTTCACTTCCGCGTCCGCACCGGCCGCTTCCGCTCCGGGAAAAGCGTGCGGCAGATCTCGCACACCATGCCGTCGCAGCCGTGCGCCGTGCAGTGCTCGCGCCCGTAGTAGATGATCCGCAGGTGCAGCGGAGTCCACTGCTCGCGCGGAAACAGCTTCTTCAAATCGCGCTCCGTCTGCTCCACGTTCGCGCCACCCGTGAGTTTCCAGCGCTGCGCGAGCCGGTGGATGTGCGTGTCGACTGGAAACGCCGGCACGCCGAACGCCTGGCTCATCACCACCGACGCCGTCTTGTGTCCCACGCCGGGCAATTCCTCCAGCTCCTCGAACGTCCGCGGCACCGCGCCGCCGTGTCGCTCGATCAGCAACTGCGAGAGCCCGCTGATCGCCTTCGCCTTCTGCGGCGACAGCCCGCACGGCCGGATGATCTCCTGAATTTTCGCCACCGGCACCTGCCGCATCGCCTCCGGATTGTCGGCGAGCCGCCACAGGTGCGGCGTGACTTCGTTCACGCGCTTGTCGGTGCATTGCGCCGAGAGCAGCACCGCGACGAGCAGCGTGTAAGCGTCGCGATGTTCGAGCGGGATCGGCGGGTTCGGATAAAGCGCCGCCAGCCGCCGCGCCGCGAAATCGGCCCGCGCCTGCCTCGTGGAAAAATCCCGCCCGCTCGCGTGCGCCGCCGGTCCGCCGCTCATTTCGCCTCCGCCGGCGGCGTGAATTTGAACGGCAGCTCCGCCTTGCTCTCCACCGCGACGCCGGCCTTCACCGGCGGCAGGAAGCGCCACAGCCGCACCGCCGCGAGCGCGGACTCGCCGAATTCCGGCGCCGTCGCCGACGCGACCTCCGCGCTGAGCACCAGGCCCGTGCGCGTGACGCGGAAGCGCACGACCGCCTCGCCCTTGATCTTGCTCTTGAGGAAAGCGCGCGGGTATTCCGGCGCCGGTCCGATGAACGGCCGCAACGGCGCGTCGTTCACGCCTTCGAGGCGGCGGCGCACCATCCGGTCGAGCACCTGATCGCGGAACAGCGGCGGCTGCTCGGAGTGCAGCAGCTCGCCGCCCTCGGAAAACAGGTGCAGCTGGAAGCGCCCCTCGCCGAGCTTGAAGCTCACCGGCACGTAGACCCGCGCCTGTTTCGGCACGCGCGGCTCGAGCTCGCCGACCTCGTAATAGAAAATGTATTTTCCCGCCTCGAGCTGCAGCTCGAGCACGAAGAACACGTCCTTGAGATAGAACGGCGACTCGAACGTCGCGTGGAATTCGAACTGGTTGTTGATGTCGCCGCTGCCGTTGAGCGTGAGGTAGGTGCTCCGCGCCTCCATGTTGCGGACCGAGACGAAGAACGGCAGGAACTCCTTCGCGTCGACCAGTCCCGCCTTCGCCCCGCGGGAGACGGTGACGCGCTTGCCGTCGACGTCGACCTGCGGACTGCCGTCGTGCACCGCGCGCACGAGCGCAATCTGGCCCTTGTGCTCGACGCACAGAACCTGCTGCGCCGATGCCGGGCTGGCGGCCAGCACAGCCAATGCTCCGATCAATGCCGAGAAACTCGCCCTCATGCTCCACGCCCATAACGCCTCGTCTCTCGACGGGCAAGCTGCCGAAAAAAAGACCGGGAAGCTGACGCTTCCCGGTCCTGAGACTTTGACGAACTTGGTGGCGGCTTAGTCGCTGATCACGAGCGCACCGTTGCCGTTGATCACGAGCTTGTCGGCGATGACGCCGCCCGTGAGGACGGTGCCGCCGTTGATCGTGACCGTGCCCTTCGGCGCCGTGACGAACGCGTCGCACCGCACCGATCCGTTCAGCGTAAGGCTGCCGTTGGTGAGGTTGATCTCGAGCCACTCGGGGTGTCCGGCCGTGCCGATCGAGCCGTTGAGCGTAAGGTTGCCCGGCAGGTTGATGATGACCGGGCCGACGACGGTAACCTTCGAGTTTCCATTCAGCGTGAGCGACTGGAAGTTATAGACCGAGGGCGTCGTCGCGCCGGCGACGCCGAGCACGAGCGTGTTGTTGCCGTTGACGGTGAACGAGCCGTAGGTGCCGGCGGGCACGGCGAGCGCGGGGATGTTGCCGTTGATCGTCAGGTCGCGGAGCGTGGCAAAGTTGCCGACGGACTGCGACGCGTTGTTCAACGTCACGTTGCGCGTGGCGGTGGGCGCCGGCACGGCGGGCAGCGCGGGGAACGCCGGCGGATTCACGCGCGTGACGAGACGGTGCAGCGCGGAGCCGCCGTTGAGCGTGAGCGTGTAGCCGGACGGCGTGGCGGTGCCGGCCGAAACGGTGGTGCCACCGAAGGCCGGGTTGCCGTTGAGTCTCACGTTCGGCGTGCCCGGGACGAGGAGATCGCCCGAGATCCAGGCGCTGCCGTTGAGCGTGATGTTCTCGCCCAGCGTGACCTGGATGGAGCCATCGATCGCGCCGTTGAGCGACGAGAGCCGGCGCACGAGCGCGCCGATTTCGATCACCAGCTGGCCGGTCGCGGTGCCGGTGTAGCCGGCTTGGTCGATCGTGGCCTCGACGCTGTAGACGCCAGGCAAGGTCGGCGCGGTCTCGCTGCCGTTGTAGGTCAGCTTGACCGTGAGGTTGGCGGGCGTCGTGGTGGCGGTGGCGCTCTTCGGCGTGCCGTCGTAGGCCTGCGTCAGGTTGCCCAGCGTGACCGTGGCGCTGGCCGCGGTGACGGTGAGCGTGCCGGACGCCGAGCCAGTGTAGTTGGCTTCCTGCACGGTAGCGACGACGGCGTAGGTGCCGACCGCGGTCGGCGCGGCGGCGCTACCGTCGTAGGTGACGGCGACGTTGAGACCGGCGGGCGCGGTGGTGACGCTCGCGGCGCGCGGCGTGCCGTCGTAGGTCTGGCTCAAGTTGCCGAGCGTGACCGTGGCGGGAGCGCGCGCGATCGTGAGCGTGTCGCTCGCGGGAGTAGCCGTGTAGTTCGTGTCCGTGACGGTCGCGGCGACGGCATAGCTGCCGGCGTTCACGGGCGCGGCGGTGTTGCCGTCGTAGGTTACCGCCGTGGCGATACCCGCCGGCGCGGTCGTGACCGACGCGGTGTGCGCGCTGCCGTCATAGACATAGCTCAAGCCGCCGAGCGAGATCGTCGCGGTGGCTGGGGCGATGGTCAGCGTGCCGCTGGCGCTGCCGGTATAGTTCGCATCGTCGACGCTGGCCGCGACAGCGTAGCTGCCGGCATTGACCGGCGCAGCGGCGCTGCCGTCGTAGGTCAGCGAGACCGTGAGACCCGCGGGCGTGGTGGTGGCGGACGCGGCATGCGCCGAGCCGGTGTAGGTCGCGTTGAGGTCGCCGAGCACGACGTCGGCGCTGGCTTTGGCGATTACGAGCGTGCCCGTGACGGGCGCCGCGGTGTAGTTCGCGTCGGCGAGCGTGGCGACGACGGCATAGCTGCCGGCGTTGGTCGGAGCGGTCACGCTGCCATTGTAGGTGATGACCGTGGACAGACCGGCAGGCGAGGTCGTGACGCTGGCGGCGTGCGTCGCGCCGGAATAGGTCGCGGTGAGATCGCCGAGGGTGATCGATGCTGGCGCGGGATCGATCGTCAGGGTGCCCGACGCGGTGGCGGCGGTGAAGTTCGGATCGATCACCGTGGCGACGACCGCGTAGTGGCCGGCGTTGACCGGCAGCGCCGCGGCACCGTCGTAGGTGACGCTGACGGCGATGCCGCCCGGCGCGGTGGTGACGGTGGCCGACTTGCCGCCGCCGCTGTAGACGTGGGTCAGATCCCCGAGCGAGACGCTGGCCGCGGCGGGCGAGATGACGAGCGTGCCGCTCGCGGTGCCGGTGTAATTGGCGTCGTCGATCGTGGCGACGACGGCATAGCTGCCGGCGTTCACGGGCGCAGCGGCACTCCCGTCGTAGGTGAATGCGACGGTCAAACCGGCGGGCGCGGTCGTGGCGCTGGCGGCATGGGCGGCGCCGTTGAAGGTCTGCGCGAGATCGCCGAGGGTGACGCTCGCGGCGGCCTTGTTGACGGTGAGCGTCGCGGCGGCGCTGGTGGCGAAGCCGACGTCGTTGCTCACGACGACATCGTAGCTGCCGGCGGCGTCGGTGAGGACGCCGGAGAGCGTGAGCGTGCTCGCACTCGCACCGGCGATGGCGTTGCCGTTCTTGCGCCATTGATAGTGCAACGGGCCGGTGCCGTCGGCGAGAACGGAGAACGTGGCGCTGTCGCCAACCGTGACAGTCTGCGCGGCGGGCGAAGCGACGATCGTGGGCGCGACGGGCACGAGCAACGTGGCGACGGTGACCTTCAAGTCGTCGATGCGCCAGTTGGCCGTTCCGGCGCCGGGGCTGCCGGTGCCGCCGTAACCGTAGATCCGGAACGTGACCGGGGCGTTCGCCGCGCCCGTGACGGCGGTGAGCGCCGGCGATTGCAGGGTCCACGTGCTGTTATTGAGCAACGTGCCGCTGCCGATCGGCGCGGCGTAGCCGTCGACGCTGCTGTAGATCGCGTAGGCTTGCGGACCCGTGCTCGTGCTGCGGGTGCCGAAGCTGAGGGCGGTGACGAGCAGCTGCTTGCCGGCGTCGGGCGTGAAGGTGAACTCGAAGTAGGCCGAGCCGCCCGCGCCCTGGTTCAGCGCGCCGATGCGGGCGGCTGCGCCGGCGTTGAACGTGCCGGAGGCGCCGGTGTAACCGCTGGAGACGGACGTGGTGGTGAGCATCGTCGTCGTGCCGTTGTTGTTGTTCTGCGTCACAAGACCGCCGCTGACGTCGGCGGGCAGGCCGCTGGTCGGCGTGGCGGTCGTGAAGTCCCAGTAGACCGCGCCGGGAGCGACGGCCGTGACGGTGAGCGCGGCGACGTTGCTGGCGACGCTGCTCACGCTGTTGGTCACGACGACGTCGTAGTTGCCGGCGTCGCCGGGCTGGACGTTCGCGAGCGTGAGGATCGCGCTGGTGGCGGTCGGGTTGCCGGTGATCGGCGTGCCGTTCCTGCGCCACTGGTAAGTCAACGGCGAGCTGCCGCTGGCGGCGACGGTGAAGCTCGCGGTGTCGCCGACGGCGACGGTCTGCGCAACCGGCTGCGTGGTGATCGCGGGCGCGATCGGGAGCGACGTGCTGAACGAGGTCACATAGTTGGCCGCCGGGTGCAGTGTGCCGGAGGCGAGATCCGTCACTTGGTTGGCGTTGATCGTGACGGTGACGCTATCGCCGGCCGGGAAGCTGACGGGGGGCGTAAGCGTAAACGTGGTCGGTCCGCCGGTGACGGTCGCCGCGACGGTGCCGTTGGTGGCGCTCGCAATGGTGAACCAACCGCTGCCGACGCTGACCGGCTGGCTGAAGTTGACCGTGATCGAGGTGTTTTGGGCGACGCCGGTGGCGCCATCGGCGGGCACGGTCGAGACGACGGCCGGGGGCGTGGGCGCGGCGGTGACGAGGGCGGCGGCGACCTTGAGGTCGTCGATGCGCCAGTTGATGGTGCCGCTGCCGGGCGAGCCGGTGCCGTTGGAGCCGTAGAGGCGGAAGGTTACGGGCGTGTTCACGGCGCCGGTGACGGTGCCGATGGAGGCGGTCTGGTAGCTCCAGCTGCTGTTGTTGAGGATGGCGCCGGACGCCAGGGCGGAGGCGAAGCCGTTGACGCTGCTGTAGACCGAGTAGAGTTGCGCGCCGGTGCTGGTGCTGCGCGTGCCGAAGCTGAAGCCGGAGACGACGACCTGCTGGCCGACGCCGGGCGTGATGGTGAACTCGAAGTAGGCCGAGCCGCCGGCGGCGGTGTTGAGCGCGCCGGTGCGGGCGGCGGCGCCGGCGTTGAAGGTGCCGGAGGCGCCGGTGTAGCCGCTGGAGGCCGAGGTGCTCGAGATGGGGGCGCTGACGGTGCCGAGGTTGTTGTTCGAGGTCACCGGCGAGACGGTGGCGCCGGCGGGCACGCCGCTGGCGGGGCTGGCGTTGGCAGCGGAGGTGCCGAAGTTCCAGTAGATGTCGCTGGAGGTGTTGACCGTCAGGTGCGCCGGGTTGCTGGTGGCGGGCAGGCCGATGCCGTTGCTGACGACGACGTCGTAGTTGGCGTCGTCAGCGGCTTGCACGCCGGCGATGACGAGCGCGGCGGTGGTGGCGGTGGCGTTGGTGGTGATCGGGGTGCCGTCCTTGCGCCACTGGTAGCTGAGCGGCTCCGTGCCCTTGGCGGCGACAGTGAGCGTGGCGGTGCCGCCGAGGGTGGTGGTCTGCGCCACGGGTTGCGCGGTGATCGTCGGCGCGGCGGCGAACACGCCGAGGGTGGCGGTGGCGCTGGTGGCGGAGCTGACGCTGTTGGTCACGACGACGTCGTAGCTGGCAACGTCGGCGGCCTGGGCGTTGCTGATGGTGAGCGTGGTGGAGGTCGCGCCAGCGATGTTGCCGCCGTTGGCGAGAGCGCTGCCGTTCTTGCGCCATTGATAGGTGAGCGTTGGCGAACCGGTGGCGGCGACGGAGAAGGTGGCCGCGTCGCCGGCGGAGATGGTTTGCGAGCTGGGCGAGGCGCTGACGACAGGGGGCAGGCCGTTCACGATGAGTTGCGCGGAGCTGCTCGTGACGGAGCCGACGGCGTTGGTGACGGTGACCGTGTAAGAGCCGATGTCGGCGGCGGTGATGTCGGTCAGCACGAGGGTGTCGCTGGTCTCACCGTCGAGTGGCGCGTCGTCCTTGTTCCATTGATAGGTGACGGCGGTGGAGCTGTTGACGGTGACAGAGAAGGCCGCGCTGCCTCCGAGACCCGAGGTCTGGCTGGCGGGTTGAGTGACGATGACCGGCAGGCCGGCGCTGCTCTGGCCGTCGACCTTCACGCGGAGCGCCGCCGCGACGGCGGGGTCGAGGTTGGTGAAAAAGGTATAGCCGGTGTCCGCCTCGATCTGGGCGACGGAAGTGATGTAGTTTTGCCAAGGATCGTTGCGGACGCCCTGGACGTTGGGGATCTTGATGGCGATGACGCGGGTGTTGGCGTCGATGTGGCTCGGCGCCGTATCGGTGGCGGGGTTGCGGCCATTGAGCGGGACGACGACGACGATCTTCCAGACGTAGCCGGGAATCGAGACGCCGCTGGCGATGGTGGAGCCGCTGAAGCCGCTCGGACCGCAGGTGATGAGCAGTTCATTGCCTTGGCCGGCGATGCTGCGGCACTCGGTTTCGAAGCTGGCCCATACGCCCTGATTGTTGTCCGGCGCCTGCGGGACCATGTTCGACATGTAGAAAACGATCTGGTTGTCGGCCACGGTCACGGTGCGGTCCGCCGAGGGGCACATGTGCCCGCGATCGTAGCCGGACCCGGAGTAGTCGGTGGTCTGCACGATGGTGAAACCGGCGGGCAAATCGGGATCGATCGTGAAGCTCGAGCGACCGCTGCTGCCGACATCGCCGCTCGTCAGATCCCAGCTGACCCAGTTGGGCTCACGGCGGGTGTCGTTGTAGTCCATCGCGTATTGGTCGCGTTGGATGAGATAGTTGACGTGATTCGAGGTGGTCGCGGATGCGCTGCTGGGATTCCCCAGCTGCATCTGGTAAGCCGCGCCGATAACGGCGAAGCTCTGCACGACCACGGTGAAGAACAGCAGCACGCCGAGAAGCGCGCGGCCGAGGGGACGGATTCGGGTGGACATAAAGGGGACGATCCCACGTCAGCCGCGGTGACGCAAAGCGCCGCCACGCCGCGAGGGCAGGACAGGTTAGCAGAGGACAGGAATGCTGCGCAGGAGGCGCGCGCAGCGGCGGAGCAACTTCATGGAGAGCTCAAGTTTTCCTGAGCGTGCGGGACGGAAATAGCCGCCCGCAACCCGCCTGGGTGACGACGCGGCAACTTATGAGTGACGACGCAATGAAACGGCCCGTATTTCAACGCGGGGGATGTGTGCGAGGCCATACACGATGTCGCCGCGCTGCACATCAACACCGAAGTGACGGACATGGGTAGAAATTGACGAATGGCATAAGTTTTTGACCGCAGGAGATAATCGCGACCGGTAACTCGACGTAGTCCCAAATCTCAGTTGCGGGCCGCTCGGCGCGGGGCCTAGGTTCGCGCATGGCATTGTCCCGCGAATCCCTCGCCCCGCTCGACATCTTTGAACGCCGCCACACCGGCTCCCCCGCCGCCGAAGTCGCAGATATGCTGCGCACCGTCGGCTACGAGTCGGTCGACGCCCTGGTCGACGCCGCCGTCCCGGCCAAGATCCGCCTGAAGCGCCCACTGCGCCTGCCCGCCGCCGCCGGCGAGCGCGAAGCCCTGGCCGAGCTCCGCGCCCTCGCGGCCAAGAACAAGGTCTACCGCTCCTTCATCGGCCTCGGCTACTACGACACCGCCACGCCCGGCGTCATCCAGCGCAACATCCTCGAAAATCCCGCCTGGTATACCGCCTACACGCCGTATCAGGCCGAGATTTCCCAAGGTCGCCTCGAAGCGCTGCTCAATTACCAGACGCTCGTCACCGATCTCACCGGCCTCGAAATCGCCAACGCCTCCATGCTCGACGAAGGCACCGCCGCCGCCGAAGCCATGATGCTCGCGCACCGCGTGAAGCTCGGCGAAGCCGCCGCCGCCTCGACCTTCTTCGTCTCCGAGCGCTGCCACCCGCAGACGATCGATATCGTCCGCACCCGCGCCAAGCCGCTTAACGTCTCCGTCGTCGTCGGCAACCACGCCACGTTCGACTTCGCCGCCGGCAACGTCTTCGGCGTCCTCGTCCAATATCCCGACACGACGGGCAACATCGTCGACTTCACGGCCTTCTTCGAGAAGGCCCACGCCGCCGGTGCGCTCTGCGTCGTCGCCACCGATCTCCTCGCGCTCACGCTCCTCAAAGCCCCGGGCCAATTCGGCGCCGATGTCGCCGTCGGCTCCGCGCAGCGTTTCGGCGTGCCGATGGGCTTCGGCGGGCCGCATGCGGGCTTCCTCGCCACCAAGGACGCCTACAAGCGCCAGATGCCCGGCCGCCTCATCGGCATCTCGAAGGACGCCCAGGGCAACCCCGGCCTCCGCCTCGCCCTCGGCACACGCGAACAACACATCCGCCGCGACAAGGCCACGTCCAACATCTGCACCGCGCAGGTCCTCCTCGCCGTGATGGCGTCGATGTATGCCGTCTACCACGGCCCCGAGGGGCTGAAGAAGATCGCCCAACGCACGCGCTGCCTCACTCGCTTGCTCGCCGACGCGCTCAAGACCACGCACGCCATCATCAACAGCGAACCGGTTTTCGACACCCTCACGATTTCCGGCGTCAACGCCGCCGCGCTCCACGCCGCCGCCGACGCCGAGAAGATCAACCTCCGCCGCGTCGACGACACCACGGTCGGCATTTCCCTCGACGAGACCACCACGCTCGAAGACGTCGAGACGCTCGCCGGCCTCTTCGGCGCCACGCTCAACCTCGAGGTCGAACCCGTCGGCTACGCGCCCACCCTCGCCCGCACCACGCCGTTCCTCACCGCCAAGGTGTTCAACAGCTACCACACCGAGCACGAGATGCTCCGCTACATCAAGCGCCTCGAGCTGAAGGACCTCTCGCTCGTCCACTCGATGATCTCGCTCGGCTCGTGCACGATGAAGCTCAACGCCACCGCCGAGATGTTCCCGG
This sequence comes from Candidatus Didemnitutus sp., assembly GCA_019634575.1. NCBI lineage: Bacteria > Pseudomonadati > Verrucomicrobiota > Opitutia > Opitutales > Opitutaceae > Candidatus Didemnitutus > Candidatus Didemnitutus sp. Next base: position 3,537,405 of record JAHCAY010000001.1, on the reverse strand, counting down.
TCACGTGGCCCGAGTTCGGTCGCCTCCATCCGTTCGCGCCCGCGGAGCAGACGAAGGGCTACGCGAAGCTGTTCAAGGACCTCGAGAAATGGCTCAGCGAGATCACCGGCTTCGCGCAGGTCTCGCTCCAGCCCAACGCCGGTTCGCAGGGCGAATACGCCGGCCTCCTCGTCATCCGCGCCTACCACGAGTCGCGCGGCGAAGGCCACCGCAACATCTGCCTCATCCCGACCAGCGCGCACGGCACCAATCCCGCCAGCGCCGCGATGAACGGCATGACCGTCGTTCCCGTCGCCTGCGACGCCAGCGGCAACATCGATGTCGCCGACCTCAAGGCCAAGGCCGAGCAGCACGCCGCGAATCTCGCCGCGCTGATGGTCACCTACCCCTCGACCCACGGCGTGTTCGAGACCGCGATCCGCGACATCTGCAAGATCGTCCACGCCGCCGGCGGCCAGGTTTACATGGACGGCGCGAACATGAACGCCCAGGTCGGCCTCACCTCGCCCGGCTACATCGGCGCCGACGTCTGCCACCTGAATCTCCACAAGACCTTCTGCATCCCGCATGGCGGCGGCGGCCCGGGCGTCGGCCCGATCGGCGTTGCCAAGCACCTCGCCCCCTTCCTTCCCGGCCATGCCGTGGCCGCGCCCACCATCGCGCAACCCACCGCCATCGGCGCCGTCAGCGCCGCGCCCTATGGCAGCGCCAGCATTCTCGTCATCTCGTGGATGTATATCCGCATGATGGGCGCCGACGGCCTCACGCGCGCGACGAAGTTCGCCATCCTCAACGCCAACTACGTCGCCAAGCGCCTCGAGCATTATTTCCCGACGCTCTACAAGGGCGGCAGCGGCCTCGTCGCGCACGAGTGCATCCTCGAATTCCGCCCGTGGAAAAAACACGGCCTCGAAGTCGAGGACGTCGCGAAGCGCCTGATGGATTACGGCTACCACGCGCCCACGATGTCGTTCCCCGTCCCCGGCACGCTCATGATCGAGCCCACCGAGAGCGAGACGAAGACCGAGCTCGACCGCTTCTGCGACGTGCTCATCTCGATCCACGGCGAAATGGCCGCGGTCGCCAGCGGCGAGAGCGACAAGCTCAACAACCCGCTCAAGCACGCCCCGCACACCGCGGCGGTGGTGACGGCGAGCGAGTGGCCGCACCCGTATTCGCGCGAGGTGGCCGCATTCCCCGACCAGTGGACGCGCGCCTCGAAATTCTGGCCCAGCGTCGGCCGCATCGACAACGTCTACGGCGACCGCAACCTCGTGTGCTCGTGCGTCGGCATGGAGGCCTATTCGCAGCAACCCGCCGCGCAGGCCTGAGGCAGAGCGAGCCCGCTGGGCCCGCCGAAAAACTGCCCTCGCACTTCAAAGCCCCGCTCACCCGCGGGGCTTTTTCATGCCCTGCCGTGCCACACCGCATCACTGCGCGCGGCGTGCATGATCGCCAAAACGACCACCCGTTCGCTCTCGACGCGATAGACGATTCGATACGGGAATCGCTTGGAAAAAATCCACCGCACCCCAAACCGGCGGTGACGCAAACGCGGCACCAGCGGAGCGCCAGCTAACGTAGAAATTGCTCGCGCCACTTCTCGCACCAACTCGCGTCCCAGCTCAGCACTGCGCGCCTCATACCAAGCCGCCGCCTCGTCGAGCTCCGCAAGCGCCTCCGGCCGCAGCTCGACCCGCCAACTCATAGTCCGTAACGGGCCTTGAGTTTAGCTTCCATTATCTCCCACGAGATCGCCGTCCCAGGATTGCGTTCGTGCTCGGCAATACGCGCTTCGATCAACGCCTTCTCCTCGGACGAAAGCTCATCGGCATCCATCCACTCTTCGCCCGCCAGCTCCGCCAGCCGAGCGCGCACCAAATCGCGCTCCTCCGGCGACAACTTCGGCAGCTCAGCGAGGACTTCCTGAAAGCTCATGCCCGCACCGTAGCCACCCGACTCCGGCCCGCAAGCCCGGAGCCGGATGAGCCGTCGACCGCATCGACAACGTCTACGGCGACCGCAACCTCGTGTGCTCGTGCGTCGGCATGGAGGCTTATTCGCAGCAACCCGCACCGCAGTCCCGGCGCACTCGACCTCTGTTCGGCGCTCTTTGGAAAGCATCAGAGCGATATCTCCGGTCACACGGCGCGGTTCGCTTCCGTCCAAGGGATTGATGACGCCGGCTTGCCTCCGATTCAACGGAGCGTGGATCGGCGTCTCGTCACGACCCGTCACGGGTTCAACTCAAGCAACAACATGAAAATCGTCCCGAAAGCCTGCGCGGTCCTGGGCCTGTCCGTCTTTGCCGGCGGCAGCTGGCTCTCCGCGCAAAGCAGTCCCACCACATCCCAAACCATGAATCCTCCCTCCGCCATGAAGTCCCAGAGCGACACCGACAAAATCATCGCCACCGTGCAGCAGGTGGCCACTGCCATGGAGCGGGGCGACCTCGCGGCCGCCTTGGCTACCTACGAGCCCAACGCGCACCTCGTGGTGCAGCCCGGCCAGACAGTTTCCGGTCCGGCTCTGGGCGAAGCGCTCAAGGGTTTCATCGCGATGAAGCCCAAGTTCACCATGAACAAACATGACGTCGTCATCTCCGGCGACATCGCGCTGCACATCTCGCCGTGGTCCATGGAAGCGACTGATCCCGCCAGCGGCGCCGCGATCAAAGGCGGTGGGCTTTCGCTGGCCGTGCTGCGCCACCAAGCCGATGGGCGATGGCTGATGGTCACGGACAATCCCTATGGGGGCGCGGTGCTGGCTCCGCCGGCCAACTAACCGTGATGCCGCCGCCGCGGGAGCCGGCAACATGCCCGGTTCCCGCGATTTTCTCCTTATCCCGCCGCACGCGCGCCCGGGTTCAACCGGTCTCCTCGCCCAGACGAGCGGCGCTCTGGTCCAGACCAGCGAGGATCGAATCGAGCGTGAGCGCGAAATCGGCGACCGGATCCGGCAAGGACTGGGCTCGGAACAACGCCACCGTGCGCTCGCCGCTTTGGAGCGCGCGGATGGCGTGCTCGACCTCCTCGAAAGGCCGGACGGCGGCGCGCGGCGTGGTGTGTTGCAGCTGCGCCGGATCGATGCGCCCGAGCGCCAACGCGGGAGCGACGCGGCGAGCGCAACGGCAGGCCGCGCCTGCGTTGACGAGACCGCAGGAACGCTGGGTGAACTCCCGCACGCGGGCTCGTGCCCGGGAAAGGCGCTTGCGGAACGTGGGCGCCGAGACCCCGAGCGCCCGCGCCGCCTCGAGGTGGTCGAACTCGAAAATCTCACCGACGACGTAGGCCGCGCGGTGCGGCCGATCGAGGCAGAGCAGCATGGCGAGCGAGCAACCCGTGCGGACTTCGTGCAACAGCCCGTTGTAGTCGGGTCGCTCGCGCAGTTCCTGCGTGGGTTCCTGCGCGCCGCGGTGCAGATCCTCGGCAAAAGCCTCGAAGGTGCTCACCGCCTTTTCCGCGCAACTGCGGCGGAAATCGATCAGGTGCCGGAGCGCCACGCGGTAAAGCCACGTCGAAAATCGGCTTTCGCCGCGGAAAGTGGAGAGGCGGGTGACCACGCGAACGAGGATTTCCTGGCACGCATCCTCGGCGTCCTGCCGCTGCCAGAGCATGCGCAGGCAGAGCGCGAAGAGCTGCGGCTGAATCGCCCGCACCAAGTCGGCGAGCGCGCTGCGATCACCGGATTGCGCGCGGGCCACGAGATCGACCGGCACGTCATTCATGCCGCCGCCTCCAGCAGGGATTTCAGCGCCGCCAGTTCATCACGAACGACACCGGAGAAGAACGTGATCATCTCCGTCAGTTTTTCAGGCGGCAGCGTCGGGGCGAAGAAAAATTGCAGGTTGGTCCGGCACTCCCCTTCGGCGATGGCGCGGGCATACGCACGCTCCACCGCACCGTCGGGAAGTCGCATGGTCCAATCGACGACACCCGAGTCCGCCCCAGCCGTCACCTCGAGTCCGCTGGCCACAACACCCTGCGGAGTCTCATACTCGGCACCCAAGGCGGTGACGGACCGGAGGGCCCTGGTCCAGCGCGGCAGCATGTAGCGGTCCGACACAAATCCGAAGACGTCCGCGCGTGAACGGGCGATGCTGACGGCTTCGAGCACGAAAGTTCTCTCCGACGAAGGTGTGGTTTGTCCCATATACCGACCTTGGACGGAAAGAGACGCCCGCGTGTGACCAAGAAAGCATCCGCTCCATGGAGATTGCCCGACGGGTGGACGCGCGCCTCGAAGTTCTGGCCGAGCGTCGGCCGCATCGACAACGTCTACGGCGACCGCAACCTCGTGTGCTCGTGCGTCGGCATGGAGGCCTATTCGCAGCAACCCGCGCAGGCCTGAGCCAACGCGAACATAACCCTTTCAAAGCCCCGCCGAGGTGCGGGGCTTTGGTTTTCCTACCGGACTACTCGGACGAACGCCATGCGCGTCGAATCTCTGGCAGAGGATCGGTAGCGCAGATTTCTTTCCAGCGGAGCAAAACGTCAGGTAACTCTTCCGCTCTCCGTTCAAACGCAGCACTGAGCCGACTGGCGAGTAAGCCGGCCCATGCTCGCGCGTGCAGTCCTTCGGCGACAGCAACTCTCGTTATCTCGCCGCGCAAATAACGACCTCGCAAATCGGTCGCGGCCGTCTCCTGCGCCAGCGGATCTAGCGCCAGCAAAAGACGCTTTTCCAAATCGCTCGGCAGTCGGTCAGCACCGATAAACTCAGTCAGACAACTCACCACGCTGTCAAAAGCCGGCATTTGTCGCAACGTGACTCGTGCAACCAATAGCCAGATCAGCGCTTCAGGAAGCGCGCCAGCTGCGTCAGCGGGTCCGAGCGCGTCCGCGCGGCGCGTTATGCCACCATCGTGGGATCGGCGGCGAAAGTAATCCGACGCCGAGATCACGAAACTGCCGTCGTCGCCGGACGTTCGCCAAAAAACGCCCCGCAATCGTGGAGTCGCGGGGCGGATGAGAGCGCTGCGGTAGATCGCGCGGTGTCTCGGCTCAATCGCGTCGCGCTCAGCCCGTGAGCACGCCGTCGGTGTTCGCGATGGCGACGCCGCCGAGTGCGTAGGGCGTGAGGTCGAAGCTCGCGGGCACGAAGCCGTAGCCGTTGTTGGCCTGACAGACCAGTTGCACCTGGACGTTCGTGCAGCCGGCGTAATTGCCGGGCGGAAGATAACCGGTGCGCGGGCCGGCGGCGAAGGCCGGCGCGCCGTTCACGAGCGGCGGCGCGTAGGGATTCACGACGGACACGACGCCGTCCACGACCGAGAGCGCGATGTCGCCGCGCGTCGTCAGATCAAAGGTGACCTGCGTCGTCGTGCCGTTGGACAGCGGCGCGGTGCACGAGAAGGTCACGGCGATGTCCTGACACGAGGCCGGATACGAGCCGGGCGGCAGGTAGCCTTCCCATGCATCGGTCACGATGACGCCGCCGCTGATCTGGAACCACGGATGGTCCGCCCACGCGGTCGACGCGTCGCCGGGTGAGTAGATGTTGTAGCACTGGCTCGAGATGAAGCGGTAGGTGTTGTTGCACGCGAGCGCGCCGGGCCAGGTGCCGTTGAAGCAGTAGTGCCACGGCTCGAAGGCACGGGAGCCGTCCTGGCTCGTGGTAACGGGGATCGGGTTGCCGTTGATGTCGAAGGGCGGGTGCGCGAACGACGGCTGCGGCCAAGCTTTGTGGGTGTTGGTGTGCCACGCATCGCCCCAGTAGCCGCTGCCACCGGTGAAGATCGCGCCGAACTGGAAGCCCGCGACGTAGTCGGCTTTGTCGTCGGTGAAGCCTTGGTCGTAGAGGTATTGGAAGAGATTCCAGCCGCCGTAGCGCGAGAGTCCGCCGGTGGGCGCGAAGATTTTCGCGAACTCCGATCCGAGCGGATAACGCCACGCGGTCAGCGCCGGCGGGAGATTCCACGCGTTGCCGATCAAGGTGCTGTTCTTGCTCAGCACGTCGGTGCCGGCGCTCCAGTTCCGCAGCTTGCCGGAGAAGTGCCCGAGCACGAGCAGGCCGCTCTGGGTCTCGTAATAGATCGTGCCGGGTGTCTGGTCGGAAACGCGCGGAATGAGTCCCGTCGCCATGTCGTCAGGGAGCGCGCCGAGCAGGCCGTGGAATCGATGGAAATACGGCCAGAACGTGGCGCGGAACAGATCGCGCTGCTGCACGAGATTCGGCGCGGAGCCATCGGCGCCGGAGCCGCCGATGAGCGTGGCGTTGTAGACGGCCGTAGCGGCGGGACTGACTGCCAGCGGAGTCGTCACGCTGGTGACGGTGGCGTTCGCCTGGTAATTGTGCGCCTGGATGACGAGCTGCACGCCCTGCGTCTGCAGCATCGAATAATAGTGAAACAGCCACTGCGCGGTGGCGAAGCAGTTGCCGTTGGAGAGAAAATTCTGGGCGGTGCCGTAGACCGCGTCGGGTCTCGTCATCGCAGTGGCAAGCGCCGCCGGCAGCGACGTGGCAAGCCCGGCGCCCATGATCGTGTCGTGGATCGTCTGCAACGACTGGACCACGCCGCCGTCAGGATTGAGCACCTCCGCGGCGAAAGCCGCGAGGGTGGCAGGCGCATTGCCGCCAGTCGCCGTGGTGGCGCCGGAGGCGATCTGGACCGACGACTGGATGTTGGAAACGGCCGTGACCATCGTCTCGGACACCAGGTTGACGTCGAGCTGATCGAGCTCGGCCAGGACCGCGGAGAGCTGCTGGATGATCGTGGCCTGATTGTTCACGATGGTCGTGAGCTGCTGGTCGATCTGCGCGAGCGCGGCGGAGACGGAACTCGAACCGGAGTTAAAAATCCACGAGCAGACGAGCGACATGAGCTGACTGCCCACGCCGGAAATCATGCCGCCGACGAGGTCCTTGGCGCCCCACGTGAGCAGGTCCGACGCGCTGGTGGAAAACGCGCTTTCGGTGACGCTTGCGGCGACGCCGTCGGTCGTCTCCGCCAGATCCTCCATGCTGTCGGCGAACGCGCCATCTTCGGCGCTGAGCACATCCATCCACGTCGTGTCGTCGGCGGACCATTTGGCGGATTGGGGAATCTCCGGCGGATCGTCCTCTGACAACGGCGCGGGCGACGAGCCGGCCGCGTGCGCAGGACGGCGCGGCGGCGGCGTGGCGAACAACGGCCGCACCGGCGGTCGCTGCGTGGCAAGGCTGGCGCCCCACGCGTGCCAGCCGCCGGCGGTCGCGACGGTCGCCTCGAGTTTCGGAAACGCGAGCACGTGCGGCGCGGCGATGTGCGCGAGGAAGCCCGCGGAGTAACCGGGCATGAACTTCGCGACCATCGCGCCGAAGAGGTGGCCCTTCACGTGCGCGTCGGCCTGCGTCGGCGTGAGCGCAGGACTCGCGGCCTGCAACGCGCGCGCGGCGGTCGAAGCGGCGTTCAGGTAGATGAGCGCGCCAGCGCGCGGTGCGACCGGCAATGCGGCTTCGTAGACGAGCCCGCTCGCGGAGCGCGAAATGGCCTCGGGCACCTGCGCGGCGGGGAGCGCGAGATTCGGGAAACCGTAGAGCGCCGCACCGGGCGGCACAGCGGCCGAGGTGAGCGCGAAACGGCCATTAGGCGCCGTGGCGACGGCAGCAAGGACGGAGCCATCCGGGGCGATGAGCGCGACGGTGCCGGGCACGCGGTGCGGTTGGGTGAGCAGGCCTTCGAGGAGCATGGGGGCGAGGGTGACGGACGTTTGCCGTGCGCAGCAGGCGGTGAACGAACGGCGGGACGGCTCTCGTTGGGGTAACCGCCGGACGGAGAGCGAGACGAACGGCAGTCCTCCCAAGGCGCGAAATGGCGCCGTTTGGTGCCACACACCTTGAAAATCGCCCGCGTATTATGCGCAGGCTTCGGCTTAGGCTGCTCGCCCGACGCGCCGAATCACTCCTCGCTCTCCATCTCCGGCGCGCGCACGGGCGCGAGGAGGCGGTCGAGCTCGGGTTGCGTGGCGTTGCGGATCGAGATGACGGTGAGGATCGACGGGCCGGCGGGGAGCTGCACTTGCGTCGGCGTGTTCGGCTTCAGTCCGAGCAGCACGGCGGCGAGCGGCGATGCGTGGGGGAGGCACTCGATGTTCGTCTCCGAATCGGTCGCGGTCTCGCCGTAGGTCGCGACGAGGAATTTGAAACTGTCCTTCCGTTTCGCTCCGACGTCCTGCTTCTCGATTTTGATGACGTGGCCGAGTTGGACAAAGTCGGTCGGCTTCGTCAGCCACGCGGCGGGGTCGATTTCGATGAATGTGTTACGGCGATAGAAACGGTCGAGGTCGTCCATTTTGCGGTCGACGGCGCGGATGGCGTCCTTCGCGGCCTTGAAGCCGAAGTTCTCGCGCAGGTCGCCCTGGCTGTGCGCCTCGACCTTGTCCTCCACGAGCGCGGCGCGTTTCACTTTCAGCGCCTCGAACTCCTCCGTCAGCACGCGCAGGAAACCGCGGCGCACGTAGATCGTCATCGGGGGCGGCGGGGCGAGGCGGAAGATGTTCTTGCGGCGCGGCGGAGCCATACGTTGCCGAGTGAGCAAGCCGCGAAACGAAAGGCAAGTCGCGCGCGGCGCGAAAAAGCCCCGCGGTTGCCCGCGGGGCTTTGGCCCTCGATCGCCGGCTCGCAGTCTGACACACACGGCGATCGAAAGGAATCGAGGGCGCCGACCGCCTACTGTCGGCGCGGCGCGGGGGCGGCGAGGCTCTTGACCTCGGTCGTCGGGGGCGGCGTGGACTGCGGCACGAGCACGGGCATGACGTTCGGCACCGCGTAGGGCGAACCGGCGCCGAGGACGTGGCTGAGCGCGACGAGGCGCGCGGGGAGTTTCGGCGGGTTGTTCTGGAAGTTATACGAGGTCGCGTTGTGGCAGAGGAAGCAGTTGAGCATCGTGTTGCCGCCGGTGGTCGGCACGGCGTTCGACGGTTGCACGGCGGGGACCTGGAAGAACGTCTCGGCGGTGGTGTTCGCGAGGTTCACGGAGCCGACGGCGTTGGTGTTGTTCAGCGTGAGCGCGTTCGGGTTCGAGGGCACGTAGGTGTTCGGGAGCATCCAGACGGTGCCGACGAGGAAGTAGCTGCCGAAGGCGTTCTGCGGCGCGGGCAGGCCGGCGTAGAAGGTCTTCGCGGATTTGTTGAGCGAAGCGATGTTGGACGGGCCTTGCGGGGAGTTGGTCTCGCTGCCGGTCTGGTTCGCGAGCACGACGTTGGTGCCGACCGAGGTGGAGCGCGTGGTGCCGGCGGTCGTGAAGTTCGGGCCGTTGACCGGCACGGTGACGGTCGTGAATTTCTGCGAGGCGAGGTCGAACTTCAGCAGGTAGGGCGCGGCTTGGTTGCCCTGGTTGTAGTTGATGTTCTGCCACGGCGTGTTCGCCTGGTAGAAGGTGTAGCCCTTCGGGTCGCTCGCGGTGGAGGTGGCGTCCCAGGTGTTGTCGGGGAACTTCGGCGTGTTGTCCTGATGCTCGAAGGTGGCCCAGAGGAACTCGGGGTGGTTCACGGTGTAGCCGACGACGTGCAAGCCGACGAGGGCGACGTTCACCGTGACGGTCTGGCCGCTCGGCGCGACGGTCATGGTGTTCTTCGTGCGGTAGACGGTGAGCACGGGCACCTCGGCTTGCGTGACGTAGGCGCCGGCGGGCGGCTGCTGGCCGGGATCGAGGCGGAGCCATGTGGCTTTGAAGACAGCGGCGCCGACGTCGAAGAAATCGTTCGCCGGCTGGCTGGTGTAGCCGCCGGTGGCGATGAGGTTGCGCTTCGCGGTGGCGAAATACGACGGGTTCATGTGCACCGAGGCGTAGACGGGATAGCCATTCGGTGAGACGAGCATGTTGCTGTCGGCCTCGACGATCGCGCCGGCGCTTTCGGTGAACGTGCCGTCGGCCTTTGCCTGCAGGGCGCGGTGGCCGAGCTTGAGCTTGCGCGGATGGATGTCGCCGGCGGATTTGGCGTCAGTGAACAGATCGGCGGGCGTCGGCAACATCATGAAGCGCGGCACGCCGTTGCTGTTGAGCGCGGTCGCCCAGACGAACGCTTCCCACGACCATTGGTGGAACGCGCAGTCGGGCGTCGGCATGTTCTTGGTGTCTTCGGTCGGGAACGGCGCGCCCGGCTTCAGGTAGGCGGGGAGCAGTTCCGGCCAGCCGATCATGGGGCAGTTGTCGAAGCCGGCCGGGGCCGGACCGGCCGCCGTGGCGGGCGCAGCGGCGGGAGCTTGGGCAAACGAGGCGGTGCCGGCGCAAAGCGCGGCGAGGAGGACGAGACGGCGCGCGAGCGGCGCGCGGGGCATGCGGTGGTCAGCGGTGGATTTCATGGGTGTGTTCGGGTGAGCCCGGCACGTCATGGCCCTGCCGCGCCGGGAAACTGGATCGACGGCTCGCCCCGAATCTCGCGCGTGGTGCGCGACGGTTTTCTCGGAGCGAAGCCGCAAGGGGTGCGTGGAAAGGAGCTGGCCCGCGCGCGAACGAAGGCCGCGCCCCGCCGCAAAGCAAGCGCGCGCTCTCCTCCCAAGATCTTTTCGCGCCGCTCGCGGCCCTCCCGCGCGTCACGGCGCATTGCGCCCTTGCAGTTGCCGGCGCGCCGGGAAAGATGCCGCCCTATCACGGGCCACCACCACGCCACTCCTCGCGAGTAGCACAACCCCGCCTGACGCCGACCCGCCCGCTCGCCTCGCTCGCACCTTGCCTGCCTGCGCCGCGCGCGGCCACGCGCCACCCGCTCCTCCCATGATCCTCCCCGGCAGCGCTTCGCTGGTCCTCTCCGCAGTCCAGCAGATCGTCAAACTCGGCGGCCGCCTCGACCGCCTCATGGCGCAGAAAACCGCCACGCAAGCCCAGCTCGTGCTCGGCATGCCCACCGTCCGCGTCGACAACCTCCCCGCCCAGTGCGCGCTCGCGCTCCAGCAACTCAACGCGACCGCCGGACAGGATCCCGATCCCTTCGGCGCCGACCGCGCGACCTTTCTCGCGGAGGCCAACAACCCGACCGCGGTCTTCGATCAGCTCTTCCTCAAATACTTCCCCGAGGAAGTCGCGAAAACCACCTTCAACCCCGACGCCGCCTACCTCGCGCAACTCCAGGCCGCGTTCCCCAACGTCGATTGGAACGACCTCAGCGTGCGCGTCGCCGCCTTCGCGCTGAGCGCCGGCCCGAGCAACGACCAGATCGGCTTCACCGGCCGCGTCGCCCTCGCTGTTGCGGACACCGTGCTGGAATTCGGCGCGGAGAACACCGCGCTCTTCGTGCGCGACGAAAAACTCCAGAGCGTCGTTCAGTCCGTGCTCGAACGCTTCGCCCAGCCCGAGTGGGACCAATTCGAAAGCTGGAATCCCCTCCTCCAGACCGCGCTGGGCATCACGCTGAACTCCGCCCTCGACGTCGCCCACGCGCTCCCGAGCGAGAATCCCTGGCTCGACGCCACGTTCGACGCCCTCGTGAAGGCGCGCGCCGCCTCACCCACGCCGGACAATTTTCTCCTCGGCCTCCTGCAGGGCAAAGGCGTGCCGCTCCTCCTTTCCCAAGGCTTGCTCGTCGCCGCCGACCGCCTCGACGCCTCGAGCGCCGCGTCGTTCAAGCTCGTCGCCGCCGACGTCCTCCGCGCCGCCGCGCCGATCATCCAAAATTCCGCCAATCCCACGCTCGGCCAATTTTTTGAGGATCACTGGGGCGACCTCCTCCGCGCCGGCCTCACTTCGCTCGAGAAACACGGCTCCACGCTGCTCGCGCCCGGCCAGCCGCTGCTCTCCGGCGTGCTCACCGCGATGGTCGGCCAGCTCGCGCAGACGCCGAACGCGCAGTTCCTCTCCAGCGACACGCTCTATCGCCTCGCCGACGCCGCGATCGACACCGTCGCCGCCAACCCCGCGCAGCTCGCCACGCTCACGAGCGCGCCGTGGCTCCAGCAGTTCCTCGCCGCCGCCGCCACGACCGCGCAGCAACTCACCGCGCGCAACCTCTTCACTCCCGCCGCGGCCGACGCGCTGCTCGCCGACGCGCTCGGCGTGCTCGCGAAAAATCCCAGCCTCGTCGTCGGCAACAACCCCGCGACGCTCACGCTCGCCTCGTCGATCTTCACCGCGCTCGCCGCCGTGCCGAACCTCACCACCGCCGGCACGCGCACGCTCGGCGAGACGGCCCTCCGCGCCGCGCTGACTTCCCTCGCGCAAAACCCCCAGCTCGTTTCCACGAAATTCTCGCCCGTCGTCACCGCCGTCGCCACGCAACTCGCCGGCTGGGTCGGCGCCGGCCAGATCACCTCCGCGCAAGCCGCCGCGTTCGCCTCCGCCGTCATCGACGCCATCTCGCGCAACCCGTCGCTCTACGCCGGCGCCACCAACGGCATCGCGCAAGCCGTGCTCTCCGCCGTGCAAGGCGCATTCTCGAACCACGCCGCATGGGCCCAGCGCCTGCTCGTCGACACCGCCAACCAGACGCTGCTCGCCTACGCCCGCACCGGCGCCTCGCCCGGCGCGCCGACCGTCGCCGCCCAAGTCCAGCAACTCCTCCTCCAAGTCCTCGGCTCCGGTCTCCAAGTCGCCCAGACGCAGCTCGGCCAATCCACCGATCTCGCCGGCATCCCGCCGATCCTCGGCGGCCTCGTCGCCCAAGCCCTCCGCGGCAATCTCACCGCGCTCGACCCGACCTCGCCGCCATTCCTCGCCGCCTTCCAATCCCTCGCTCCGCAAACCGCCTGAGTTTTTCCCGCCATGTCCCCGCTCCTTCTCCGCTCCTTCCGCCTGCTCGCCCTGCTCGTCGCGTTCGCACTCGGCGGCTGCGTCACGACCGATCAAGTCCGCGACATCGTCCGCAGCAGCAACTACGAGATGCTCGTCAGCGCCGACCCCGCGCTCGCCACCACCGTCCCCGCCGACGCCAACACCGGACCCAAGCCCTCGCCCGGCGCCGCCGAACGGCTCACGACGTTTCTCCAACAGCACCCCGACGATCCCGTCCTCGGCCCCGCGCTGAATCTCCGCCAAGCCCTCCTCTACCTCAACGAGCGCCAGTTCGCGCTCGCCCAAGCGTCCTTCGAAAAACTCAAGGGCGCGAAATTCACCACCGCGCGCGACGAAGCGCTCGCCGCCGCCTTTCCCACCATCAAGTGGTGGGCCGAGCAATCGCTCGCCGGTGGCGGTGTCTTCCGCGCCGAGCGCGCCAATGCCACCGCGCAAATGCAGGCACTCGCCACATCCGCCGCGAGCGGCGCGCTCAAGCCTTGCCCCGACGTCGCCGACTACTTTCTCGAGATGCGCGCGTGGATCGGTCTGAAAGCCGGCTTCGCCGTCGTGCTGCCCGCCGACGCCGCCTTCCAACAGCAAACGCTTCAAGACGCGATCAACGGCTGGACCGACACTTTCACCACCGCCCAGCTCGCCCTGCTCAACCAATCGGCATTCGGCCCGAACGACGCCCTCACGCTCTCCACGCGCCGCGTCCTCCGCCTGCGCACGTTGCTCACGACGCTCGCCACCGTTGCGAAATCCGGCGGTAGCCTCGTGCCGCCACCCACGCTGCAATTCCACTCGGCCGACGTGCAGCGCTACTACGAAGCCAAACTCGCCGCGCCCTGAGCGCCGGATTTTCCCGTGCCGCAAACGCACGTTGCGCGCACCCGCCATCGTCTGCTTGGCTCTCGGCTCTGAGCCCTAAGCCCTGAGCTGTTCTCCCATGAAACTCGTCCGCCACCTCACGCACGCCGGCCCCGCCCACGCCGCCCTGCAACCCGACGGCTCCGCGCGCGCCATCGACGGCGACCTCTTCGGCGAGTGGCGCGTCACCGACCGCGTCGTGACGCCCGGCAAGCTTCTCGCGCCCCTCGCGCCGGCCACGATCGTCTGCATCGGCCTCAACTACGCCAAACACGCCGCCGAGGGCAAACGCCCGCCGCCGGAGCGCCCGATGTGGTTCATGAAACTCCCCGGCGCCGTGCAGAATCCCGGCGACGCGATCCGCATTCCCACGATCCAGGCGAGCACGCGCGTCGACTACGAAGCCGAACTCGCGATCATCCTCAAAAAATCCGCGCGCAACGTCGCGCGCGCCGACGCCTTCGATTACGTGCTCGGCTACACCTGCGCCAACGACGTGAGCGCGCGCGATTGGCAGCGTGACTGGGGCGGCGGCCAGTGGAACCACGCAAAGAGCTTCGACACCTTCTGCCCACTCGGCCCGGTCCTCGTCACCCCCGACGAGTTGCCAAACCCGAACGCGCTCCGCATCCGCTCGCTTCTCAACGGCGCCGTCATGCAGGACTCGACGACCGCCGACATGATCTTCGACGTGCCGACGCTGATCGAATTTCTCACCGCCGACAAAACGCTCCCCGCCGGCACGCTCATCCTCACCGGCACGCCCGAAGGCGTGGGCTTCGCCCGCCAGCCGCCCGTGTGGCTCCAGCGCGGCGACACCATCGCAGTCGAGATCGAAGGCATCGGCACACTGAGCAATCCTGTCGCGTGAAGCCGTGACGCCGGCCTCCGGGACAGGGCCGTTGGTCCTTTCTTCATCTAGAGCGCTTTGTCCCTAGCAACGATAGGTAAGGTGCGTTGACCCGCTCATCCGCCGGCGTAGCCTCCCGCGCGTCACCTGATGAATCTCCTCAGCCGCCTCGTGCTGGTCACGCTGCTCGTGTGCGCCGGCTTCACCACGCTCTACTGGATCACGCTGCAACAGGGACGCGCCGAGATCGAGGGCCTGCTGCACGACCTCTCCGCCGAGCGTAACGAGCGCTTCGACACCGCCACTCGCCTCCAAGGCGCCGGCCTCGAATCGCTCGTCTCCAGCTACGCCTGGTGGGACGACATGGTGAAGTTCATGGACAAGCCCGACGAAACCTGGGCGTCCAACAACGTCGACAACATCGTCGGCATCCCCAACGGCGGCGACGCCGTCTGGGTGCTCAACGCCGACCTCGCGCTCCTTCACACCATCGACAAGGACTACCGGCGCCTCCCCGTGCCGTTTCCCAGCGTCGCCGCCCTGCGCCAGACGATCGCCGACCGCTACACCTTCCGCTATTTCACCCGCATCGACGGCGAGCTCTGGGAAATCTACGCCGCCGCGATCCAGGACGCGAAATTCTGGCGCCATCAGACGCCCGTGCGCGGCTACCTGCTGCTCGGGCGCCGTTGGGACGAGCAATGGGTGCACCAACTCAACACCCTCGTCGGCGCGCGCATCGCCGTGCATCCCGCCGACGCCGTCCTGCCGCCCGTCGCCTTGCTGCACGACTTCCGCCGCGTCCTCAAAGGCCCCGACGGCCAGCCGCTCGCGCAACTCGATCTGCGCTTCAACTTCGACCTGCTCGAGGCCGCGCGCCAGGCCTTCATCAGCCGCGTGATCCTGCTGCTCGTCGGCGCACTCGCGACCCTCGCCCTGCTCGTCAGCGTCGTCGCGTTCCTCGTGCTGCGTCCGCTCGGCCAGATCACACGCTCGCTCGAAAGCCGTGTGCCCTCGCATCTCGCCGGCCTGCTCAACTCCCGCACCGAGTTCGGCGAGATCGCCCGCCTCGTCGCCGGCCAGCTCCGCTGGGGCCGCATGCTCGAGGAAGAGATGCGCCGCCAACTCGAAAGATCGAACCCCGACACCTCGCGCCGCGACGTCGAGGCCAACGAAGCCCTCCGCATTCGCCTCGCCGGCAACATCCACGACGGCCCCATCCAGTCCATCTACGCCGCCGGCCTCCAGCTCGCCGCCGTCCAGACCGGCGCCGAACAGGGCCTCGCCCCGCGCCCGGAACAAATCGCCGCCATCAACCGGATGCTCCAGCAAGCTTCCTCCGACCTGCGCAACCTCATCCTCGATCTCGAACCCGAGGAGCTGCGCGAACGCGACCTCGAGACCGCGCTTAGCCGGCTCGAGCGACACATCCAGCAAAGCGCCCGCTGCGCCTTCGACCTCAAGATCGCCGACGGCGCGCTCGACGGCCTCTCGCGCGAGGCGCAGACGCAGCTCTACTTCATGTGCCGCGAGCTGGCGAGCAACGCCCTCCGCCACGCCCGCCCCTCCGAGGCGTCCCTGAGTTTCTCCTCCGCCAAGGGCTTCCTGCATCTCGAGTGGATCAACAACGGCACGCTGCCCCAGTCGCCCGCCCCCGGCCAGGGCAACGGCCTCCGCAACCTCGAACGCCGCGTCACCGAACTCGGCGGCAAGATCACTCACGGTCCCGGCGCGGGCGACCGCTGGCGCGTGCACGCCGAGATTCCCTTCTCGAGCCTCACCCTCGGCGGCGGCACCACGACGATCGTCTGACCCCCGGCCTCGCCCGGGAAGTCGCCGCGCCCGCCGCGCGGCCGGCGCTCATCGTCATCCCGCCGCACCGCCCGATTCTCCACGCGTCCGGCTGCACGCTTGCCCGCCACTCGCCCGCTCGCGCATGCTCGCCGCACATCTCTTCCACGCATGCTCAAGGTCAACCTGCGCGACGTCCCCGAACTCGAACAGCGCTCGCCCACCGGAAAGTTCCATTCCTTCGCGAAGAACGTCTCCCTCGCCCTCGGCGGCATCCGCAACGCCGGCGTCTGGGGCGGCGGGCATCCGTTCGACTTCCAAATCCGCCGCGTCCCGCCCGGCGCCGCCGTGTGCCCGCTCCACGCCCACATCGTGCAATGGGAGCTCTTCGTCGTCCGCCGCGGCACCGGCACCGTCCGACTGGAGAACGAACGCCGCGAAGTCCGCGCCGGCGACTGCTTCCTCCATCTGCCGGGCGAGGCGCACCAGTTGATCAACACCGGCGGCGAGGACCTCGAAATCTTTATCATCGCCGACAACCCGCCGCTCGACGGCTTCTGGTATCCCGACTCGCAGAAGTGGGGCCTCCGCACGCCGAGCGTCTTCTTCAAGATGACCCCAGTCGACTACTTCGACGGCGAGGACACCGTCGACCCCGCTCCGACCGCCGCCGCGGATGTTCGTAATGCAAACATTGACGTCCCGGCGCTGCCGCAACCCGCGACGCCCTTCTCCGCGCGCTGCAAGAATCTCGACGCCATCGCGTGGGAGGACTGGTCGTCGCCGAAGGGGAAATTCCGCGGCGCGTTTCGCGGCGTCTCGCTCGCCTTCGGCGCGCAGCACCGCACGCCGCTCCACGCGGGCGGCCATCCCTTCGATCTCGAGTTCGGCAAAGTCCCCGTCGGCGCGACGCTGCTCCCGTTCCACTGGCACGCCCTCCAGTGGGAATTCTACGTTTTCCTCGAAGGCCGCGGCGAATTCCGCCTCGGCGACGCGACGTTCGCCGTGGAACCCGGCGACTGCGTGATGGCCGCACCGCAAGTCGGACACGGTTTCCGCAACACCGGCGACACGGAACTGCACTACCTCGTCATCGCCGACGATCCGCCCAACGAATTCTGGTGCTACGCCGACACCGGCAAATTCGGCATCCCCAAACCGCGAAAGATCTTCCGCGCCACCGACGCCGACTACTTCGACGGCGAGGAGTGAATCGCCGGCGCGCTCAATCGCGCGCCGCGAACTCGTCCGCGCGCGGTCGTGGCGGCCGCGCATACTCGCGGTCCGTGAGCGTCTTCAGGAACGCCACCAGCGCCGCCTGATCGTCGGCGTTGAGCGCGAGGCCGGCCTTGGGATGCTTCGCGAGGTTCGGATCGAGGTTCGCCGCGCGCTGCACCCCGTGGTCGTAGTGCGCGACGACTTCCTCGAGCGTCTGAAACCGGCCGTCGTGCATGTAGGGCGCGGTCAGCTCCACGTTGCGCAGCGACGGCGTCTTGAAGCGTCCACGGTCGTCCGCGCGCCCCGTCGCGTTCTGCGCGCCCGCGTCGGCCGCGACGAGATCGAGACCGTTGTTTTTCGCCGCGAAATCGCTGAAGAGCACGCCGCCGTGGCAGTGGAAGCAGTCCGCGCCGGTCCGGCCGCGCGCGGGATCGTATTCGGTGACGAACAGCTCGAAGCCGCGCTGCTCTTGCGGCGTGAATTTCGCCCGGCCCGCAAGCGTCGCGTCGAACTTCGAGCGATTCGACACGAGCGTCAGGAGGAACTGTTCGAGCGCCTTGCCCAGCCGCTCACCGGACACTTCCGCGCTGCCGAACGCAGCCGCGAAATCCTCGCGCACGCGCGGATCGTCGCCGAGCTCGGCCACGACGTCCGCCATGCGCGCGTTCATCTCGATCGGGTTGGTCATCGCCGCGAGCGCCTGCTCGCGGATCGTGCGCTTGGTGCCGTCCCACGCGTAGGCGGGATGCCACGCGAGGTTGAAGAGCGGCATCGCGTTGCGCCGGCCGAGGTCGCCCTCGCTGCCGCGACTGAGCGCGACGCGGTCGCTGAACGCCGCGCGCGGATCGTGACAGCTCGCGCACGACTGCTCGCCGTTGCGGGACAATCGCCGGTCGAAGAACAGACGTCGTCCCAGCTCCACGCCCTCCTCTGTCAACGGATTGTCCGCCGGCAGCGCCGGCTGCGGAAATCCCGCCGGGACGGTGAACGCGAACGGCGTGCCCGCGCGCACCGTCGCGTCGGCCAGGTGGGCGCCGACTTCCCCGGCAGCGCCATGCGCGCGCGATGCCGTCTCCGCGGCGGCCTCGAGCCAGAAGAACGCGCGCTCCGTGCTGCGCGCCAGCGCATTCGCGAGCGCGTCGTGGTCGGCCGAGTGTGTGGAGTCGGTCCCGTCGCTCGCCGCGATCCGGCGATCCCGGAAGAGCGGCGCGACGTTCAGCGCGAGATCGATGCGAGTCGCGGCGGCGACGGTGAACTCCGAGAGGAAGCGCACGGTCATCAGTTGCGGCTCCTTCGCGAGATGATACGAGAAGCCGGCCGCGTCGGCCGCGTCGGCGTTTCGCCAGTAGCCCTCGAGGGCGAGAAAGACGTAACCGCCCGACCAGCTCCAGTGTAGCCCGTTTGTGGTTGGATTCAGAGCATGGCCGGGCGGCCAAATTCCAGGATCGGCGTGATTCACCGTTTCAGGCACGCCGACGCGCACTTGCAAGCCGCGGTAGTCGCCGGCGGGCACGTTCGACAGCGCGACCTCCAGTCGGCCGCTCGCCGCGTCGATGAAGCCGTATTGGCCCTCGAGGCGCACCACGGAGCCGTCAGGCCGGAGCAGTTGGAAATCCGACAACAGCGCCGCGAGGCGCGTCACGCGCACGAGTTGGCCGCTCGGCGTCGCGATCTCCGCGGACGGCACCGGCAGGGCGCGTTCGCCCCAACGCGGCTCGATGCGCACGCGCAATTCGGCCGCCGCCAGATCGGCGGCGAGGAGGAGAACGATGAGGGCGAGCCGGAGCATGCCGCCCATCCTCGCGCGGCGCGGTTAAGTGCGTGTGCGCGCGGCGGGGCGAAATTGTTAAGCCCGGGTAAAGGTTGCGGCGCCGCGCGCGGCGGCCACCATGCTGCCGCCATGGACTCACCCGCGTCGGGCCGCACGCGCCTGCTGATGATCGACGACGATCGGAAACTCTGCCGTCTCGTCGCGAGCTATCTCGAGCCGCTCGCCTTCGACGTCGTCGCCGTGCACGACGGCCGGCTCGGACTCGAGCGCGCGACCGATCCCGCGGAAAAATGGCACGCCGTGATCCTCGACGTGATGTTGCCGGGCCTGGACGGCTTCGACGTGCTGCGCGGCATCCGGGCCAAGACCTCCGTGCCCGTGCTCATGCTCACGGCGCGCGGCGACGAGATGGATCGCATCGTCGGCCTCGAAGTGGGCGCAGACGATTATCTGCCGAAAACCTTTTCGACGCGCGAACTGCTGGCGCGGCTCCGCGCCGTGCTGCGACGGGCGGCCACCGTCGCCGTGGCGGAAGGCGCCGCGCCGATGCAGGAGGTCGTTGTCGGCGACCTGCGCGTGAATCTCGATGCGCGCAGCGCCGCGATGGGCGCGGATGCGCTCGTGTTGACGCCGGTCGAGTTCGACCTGCTCGCCTCGCTCGCGAAAGCGCGCGGCCGCGTGAAGACGCGCGAGGCGCTCCTCGACGAATGTCGCGACCGCAACTACGACGTCTTCGACCGCTCGATCGACGTGCACATCTCGGCCTTGCGGCGGAAGCTCGGGGACGATGCGAAGCAACCGCGTTTCATCCGCACCGTGCGGTCCGCCGGCTACATGCTCGTGGACCCGCGCGCGGAGTGAGGATTTCCCCACCGTAGGCCGCGAGCTCGCTCGCGCTCAGGGAGAGGTCGCCGACTGAGGGGCGCGGCAGGCACGCGGCCTACGCGGAGCGGAGCAGGTCATTTCCTTTTCGCCGGACTGGCGAAGGCACGGCCGATCGCGAGCGCGGCGGCAACGAGCGCAAACCAGTCGCTCGGCGCGCCGCCGCCTCCGCCGCCGGCGGAGGACGTTGAGCCACTGGAGGTGGTGCCGGTCGTGGTCGTCGTGGTGGTCGGAGTGGTTGTGGTCGTCGTTCCGCCCGTGGACGCGGTGTCGTTGGTCGCTCCGGTGGTCGTGCTGCCGGTGCCGGTGTAGTGCAGCGTCGCGGTCGTGCCGACTGGCACGCCGGTCGTGCCGGCGGTGTCGTAGGTCGCGATGGCGGTCAGCGTGACGCGGAAGTAGCTCGCCGTCGCGGCCGCGGTGTAGGTCGTGCCGATGCCGCCGCTCGTGACGGCGGAGCTCAGCGTGGTGAACGCGGCGTTGTCGGACGAGGACTCGACCTTGTAGGTGGCGCCATCGGCGGAGTTCCACTTGAGCGCGACGCCGGTGCCGGAGGCGGTGCCGGTGAGCGTCAATGCCGCCGCCGGGCCGCCGCGGACGTATTCGGTGACGGTTTCGCTGATCGAGGTGACGGTGCCCTGAGTGGAAGCGGGGGTGCCGAAGAATTCCTGATTGATAACGTCGGGGAAGACGGAGTTGCCGGAGGCGTCGATGCAGGTGAAGTAGGCGTAGGTGCCGCTCGGAAACTCCGGCGTGACGCAGAAGCGAACGTTCTGGCGGTTGAGGTCGAAGTCGACGCCCTGCGTTTTGCCGAGGTCGCCGAGGTATTCGTAGTCCTCGGCGAAGGTGCCGATCGCCGTCGTCGCGGTGCCCGGGCCGTATTGGTTGGAGGCGAGCGTCTGGCTGCGGTTTTGGACGCTGGCGGCCCAGACCGGCAGCGTGGTGCGGCCGGTGAGCGCGAGGTTCGTGGTGCCGTTGGTGCCGTCGCGTTTGACGAAGCCGGAGGTCATGCGGCGCACGCCGCTGGCGGCGTTGCTGGCGGTGGAGTAACCGTAGGGGCCGTAGATGGGCAGGCCGTCGTTGGCCCAGCCGATGATCGGAGAGTGCTTCGTGGGCGTGGCCTCGCTGTAGGTCTGGGTGGTGGCGTCGAACGTGACTGCGTCGCCGAGCTGGTAGCGAAGCGCGCGCGGGTTGATGTGGTTGTGATATTGGCCGTCCTGCGGCTGGTGGGCGTTGGCGGCGTCGAAGGTCGGTCCCTCGGTGGGGCCGGCGAGGCGGTTCCAGATGCCCTGTCCGTTGAAGGAGACGGTGCCGGTCGACGTGGAATAGGACTGCGCGTCGCCGTTGTTCCAGAGGAAGACGCCGTTCACGAGCACGCCGCCGACGCCGCGCGTGAGGGACTTCGTGGTCGGGATCGCGGGATTGCGCGGGATCTGGTGAATGGCGGCGCGGTTCTTCGGCCACATGCCGAACAGCGTCGTGCCGTCGACATCATACCATGGCCCCATGGTGTAGCTGGCGAGGCCGGTGGTTTGGACGTAGACGTAGTTGGCCGAGTAGGCGACGCGCTGGACGTCGGTGTAGGTCGCAGTGGAGACGGAGCCGGTGCCGCGATTGAGCAGGCCGGCGCGCGGCCAGGTCGTCGAGGTGGTGCCGGCGGACTTGTCGGCGTTGGTCTGGTAGACGCGCGCGTAGCTGCCGGAGGCTTCGGTGAGCCACGAGGTGAGGCGCGGGTCCGTCGACTGGGCGGCGAGCGGTGCGGCGAGAGCGACAAACAGAAGGAAGCGCGGGGCGCGGGATCGGTTCATGGGCGTGGAGCGTTGACCGAAGTGAACCGCGCCGCGGTTAAGCGCGGATGTGGGGCCGCCGGGCTTTTTGTTAAGGCCGGGTAAATGGTCGGGATTTTTCCGCTGCGCCCGCTAGTGTAGGCGCGCTTTGAAAATCCCGCTGCCGCTCTGGATCAAGGTCTGGCTCCTGCTCGCGCTGAACTTCGCGCTCGTGGCGGCGCTGGGCACCGCATGGTTCTTCGCGCGCAGCGAGCGCGGCTGGGAAAAGATCGCGCTCGGGCCGCTCGGCGATCGCGTCGCCGCGCTGGCCGACGAGATCTCGGACGAGCTGCTGACGGCCGACGAGGGCGAGACGGCGGCGATCGTCGCCCGCCGCGCCGCCGCGCACGGCGTCGAGTTTCTCTGGCTGCGCAACGACGGGCTCGTGCTCGCCGGGCCCTCGCTGCCGCTGCCCGAGGCGGTGCGGCGCGAACTGGGCCGCAGCAGGCCGCGACCGGGTCGTGGCGACCGACTGCCGCCGGGGGAAGACCCGGGGCCGGACGAAATGGGTCCGCCCCCCGGCGCGCGCGGCGGCGTGGGACGTTTCCTCCTCCACCCGGACAGCGGCGACTACTGGTTCGGGCTGCGCATCCATCCTTCGCCGGCACTGCTGGAACGTGACGAGCCGCCTCCACGCACGACGCTCATCATCCATACGCAGTCGGCGTTCCGGCTCGCGCTCCTCCTCGGCTTGCACTGGTGGGCGGGTGTCGCGGGGCTCGCGCTCGGCGTGTCGGTGGTGTTCTGGATGCCCTTCGTGCGCTCCATCACGCGGCGCCTCGACACCCTCACAGTCGCGACCGACCGGATCGCCGAGGGAAAATTCGAGACCCGCGCGCCGGTGTCCGGCGCCGACGAGATCGGACGACTCGGCGGCGCCATCAATGACATGGCGCGGCGGCTGGAGTCGCACGCGGAGACGCAAAAGCGCTTCCTCGGCGACGTGGCGCACGAACTCGGCTCGCCGGTCGGCCGTTTGCAGGTCGCCGTGGAACTCCTCGAGCAGCGCGCGCCCACTCCGCTTCAATCCACCGTCCGCGATGTGCGTGAGGAAGTGCAGCAAATGGCGGAGCTGGTCGGCGAGCTTCTGGCCTTCACGCGCGCGGGGCTGAAGCCGCGTGAGACGGCCCGGGAACCCGTCGCGCTCGAGCCGTTGCTGCGCGAGACCGTCCTGCGCGAGAACGGGGCCGACCAGGTCGCGATCGACGCTCCTTCGGCTCTGCTCGTGCTCGGCGACCGTGCCTTGCTGTCGCGCGCCATCGGCAATCTCGTGCGCAACGCCCGGCGTTACGGGGGCGGCGGCCCGGTCCGCCTCACTGCGACGCGGCACGGCGCCGATGTGCGGGTGTGCATCGACGACGACGGACCGGGCGTGCCGGCCGATGCGCTCGCACGCCTCGGCGAGCCCTTTTTCCGGCCCGAAGGCGCACGCGCCCGCGAGACTGGCGGCGTCGGCCTTGGGTTGACGATTGTGCGCTCGAGCGTGGCCGCGTGCGGCGGCGAGATCACCTTCGCCAACCGGGAGCCGCGCGGCTTCCGCGCAGAGATCCGGCTCGCGGCAGGTTGAGCGGGGAACTTACGCGAGCTTAACGAAAATCCCGGTTCGGCTTCATACGGCGGCAACACGCACACGGTTTAATGGCGCCATGCTCCCGATCGCCAACACCCCCGCTTCCGCGTCGCAAGAACCTGTCCTCGCCGTCGCTGTGACGACGGTGCCGCAGATCAACGCCTTCAACTGGCTCCTCGTGCTCGGTTTCCCGCCCGAAATCGCCGCCGCCGCCGCGCATCCGGAGACGTTCGCGCGCTGAACGCTCGTCCCCGAACACGGATGCGACTTCAGCGTTTCGGCGTGAGCACCTTTTCGCGGGCCACGAGGTAGAGGAACACGCAGAGCAGTGCGAACGGGATCATCGCGAGCGCGTCGGCGTTCGCGCCGCCGTAGAACGGATTGTGCGCCAGCGACCATTCCGTGATCGACGCGTCGAAATCACTCGTGACACCGGCGAAGAACGCGATGGCGATGCCCGCGATCGCGCCGCCGGCGATGTAGCCGGAAGCGAGCAGCACGCCGGGACTCTTGTCGCTCTCGGCGGCGAACTGCTCCTCGCTCAAGTTCGCGTAGGCCGGCTTTTGCCGCACGCGACGATCGACCAGCCAGCGGATGAATCCGCCGACGAGGATCGGGGACGACGCCGAGAGCGGCAAATACACGCCGACCGCGAACGCCAGCGCCGGCACGAAGCTCATCTGCAGCACGACCGCGATCATCACGCCGAGCAGCACGAGCGCCCACGGGAGCTGCTGATCGAGGATGCCCTTGATGATGTAGGAAACGAGCCGCGCCTGCGGTGCGGCGAACTTCTGCACCGTCGTGCCGTCCGGCCGCTCGCTGTAGGCGCCGTTGATGCCGGGATCGACGAACCACACGGCGTCGCCGCGCTCGTTGACGAGGTATTTGCCTGTCGGACCGCCGGCGGCGTCGGTCTTTTGCCAGACGAGATAACTCGCGCCATCGGTGCGCGCCTGCGGGCCGACGAGCGATTCGTGACGCGCGCCAACGAGCGTGGCTGGTTCAACGTGCACGCCGGCCGGCGCGACTTTCGCGACGGGAACGTAGACGGTCGCCGAGTCGTTCAGGCGGAGCAGAATCGGCCCGAGCAACACGGCCGACGAAAACGCGCCGACGAGAATCGCGAGCTGTTGCAGGCGCGGCGTGCCGCCGAGCAGGAACCCGGTTTTCAAATCCTGCGACGTCGTGCCGCCGTTCGACGAGGCGATGCACACGATCGCACCGATCGAGAGCGCTGTGACGTAATACGTGCCGCCGTTCCAGCCGATGAGCAGGAAGATCAGGCACACGAACAGCAGCGTCGCCACTGTCATGCCCGAGATGGGATTGGACGAGGAACCGATCTCGCCAGTCAGGCGCGACGAGACGGTGACGAAGAGAAAGCCGAACACCACTATCAGCAGCGCGCCGAGCAGGTTCATTTGCAGCGGACGCGCGAGCACGATGAGCGCGAGCAACACCACGATGCCGATACCGATGAACTTCGGCGAGAGATCGAGGTCCGTGCGCGGCACCTTTTCACCCGCAGCGCGGTCGCCGCGCGCGAGGCCGACATCGCGCAGGCCCGCCACGAAGCTGTGCCAGATCGTCGGCAGCGCCTGGATGAGGCTGATGATGCCGCCGGCCGTCACCGCGCCCGCACCGATGTAGAGGATGTAGGCGCGGCGGATCGCGTAGGGATCCATTTCCGCAATCGGCACCGTGCCGGGCGCGATCGGCGTGGGCACGCCATCGCCGAAGAAGCGGATCAGCGGAATCAGCACGAGGAACGACAGCGCGCCGCCGCCGCACATGATCGCCGCGATGCGCGGACCGATCACGTAGCCGACGCCGACGAGCTCCGGCGAAATCTCCGCGCCCACCGAGCCGCCTTTCAGCGGCGCGCCGAAAACTTTTTCCGGGATATCTTTCCAGCCCTTAAACGCCGCCATCACGGTCTTGTAGAGCAGGCCGATCGCAAAACCGCCGAAGACGACCTTCGCGCCGGGCGACTTGCCGAGACCGGCCGCTTCGGCTGCGGCCATTTCGGCTTTGGCCGAGGGAGAAGCGGCGGCGCGCGAGACGTCGTCGATGCCCGCTTTCAACACCGCCGCGCACGCCGTGCCTTCGGGGTATTTGAGAATGCCGTGCTCCTTCACGATCAGCGCGCGGCGCAGCGGAATCATCATGAGGATGCCGAGCAGGCCGCCGAGGATCGCGACGAGCATCACGCGCGTGAGCTCGAGGTCGAAACCGAGGATCATGATCGCCGGCATGGTCGCACCGACGCCGAACGCGAGCGATTCGCCCGCCGAGCCGGCCGTCTGCGTGATGTTGTGCTCGAGGATCGTCGCGTCGCGCACGCCGAGCTTCGAGAGACCGCGGAAGAGCGTCAGCGAAATCACCGCGACCGGGATCGACGCACTCACGGTGAGGCCCACCTTGAGGACGAGGTAGAGCGACGAGGCGCCGAAGACGACGCCGAGCACGGCGCCGGTCAGCACGGCGCGCCAGGTGAATTCCGGCAGTTGAACGGACGCGGGGATGAACGGCTCGAACTTCGGCGAGTTGTTTTGCGACATGGAGGGAAAAAACGGCCGCGAGCGTGCGCACGGCCCGGCGCGCGCGCAACCGCGGAGTTCCGCCTTCGCCCCGGCGGTTCCACGCGTCCCACCGGGGCGCAAAAAGGCGCCGCCCGAGGGCAGCGCCTATGTTCCGATTGCGCGAGGAGCGCGCTTACCAGATCGTCACGCGCGCGTCGCCGGAGCGGCGCATCGGCGCGCCTTCGGGGACGGCGAACGCGGTCCAGAATTCCTCGAGGTTCGAGAGCGGGCCGTTCACGCGCCAGACGCCCGGCGAGTGCGGGTCGACGTTCACGCGGCGGCGTTGCTCCTCGGGGCGCTGCAGGTCGCGCCAGATGTTGGCGTAGCTGAGGAAGAATCGCTGCTCCGGCGTCCAGCCGTCGATCTTCGCATGCGGCTGGCCTTCGAGCGCCTTTTGCAGCGCGGCGTAGGCGACCTTGATGCCGCCGAGGTCGGCGATGTTTTCACCCTGTGTGAGCTCGCCCTTCAGGTGGAGTGTGCCGTCGAGGACGGTGTAGCCGTTGAACTGCGCGACGACCTTCGCGGCGCGTTTGTTGAATTCCTCGCCGGATTCCTTCGACCACCAGTCGACCAGATTGCCGGCAAAGTCGTAGCGACGGCCGGAGTCGTCGAAGCCGTGTGTCATCTCATGGCCGATGACGGTGCCGATGCCGCCGTAGTTGGAGGCGTCGTCGGCTTTCGGATCGAAGAACGGCGGCTGGAGGATGCCGGCGGGGAACGTGATCGAGTTCGCCTGCGGGCTGTAGGAAGCGTTCACGGTCGGCGGCGTCATGCCCCACTCCGTCTTGTCGGTCGGCTGGCCGAGGCGCGCGATGTTTCGCTTGTGCTCGTATTGGGCGATGCGGAGCTGGTTGAGCACGTAGGAGCTGCGGTCGAGCCGCAGCGCGCTGTAGTCCTGCCACTTGTCGGGATAACCCATCTTGACGGAGAACGCGGCGAGTTTGCCCAGCGCCTTTTCCTTCGTCGCGGCGTCCATCCACTCGAGCGCGCGGATGCGGTCGCCGAGCGCGGCGCGGAGATCCTCGACGAGCTTCAGCACGCGGGTCTTCGCCTCGGGCGGGAAATACTCGGCGACGTAGAGCTGGCCGAGCGCCTCGCCGAGCGCGTTGTCGGTCGCGCTGACGATACGGCGCCAGCGCGGCTTGCGCTCCTTCACGCCGGCGATGACGCCGCTGTAGAAATTGAAATTCTCCTCCTCGAACGCGGTGCCGAGCGAGGTCGCAAAGCTCGAGAGCACGCGCCAGCGCAGGTAGGCCTGCCAGTCGGCGGCGGGCGCCTCCTGCACGAGTTTCGCGAAGCCGGCGAAGAACTTCGGGTGCGCGAGGTTCAGCTCCTTGAACTCGCCGAGGCCGAGCGTCGTGAAGTAACCGGACCAGTCGAGGCCCGGCGCCTTGGTCGCGAGGTCGGCGACGGCGATCTTGTTGTAGCTCGCATACGGGTTGCGCAGCGCGGCGCGCGGGAGCGAGACCTCGGCGAGCGCGGTCTCGATGCGCAAGACGCCGGCGGCGCCGGCTTGGGCGGCGGCGGCGTCCCAACCGGAGAGCTCGAGCATCTTCGCGATGTGCGCGACGTATTGCTCGCGGACCTTCTTCGAGCGTTCGTCGGTGTTGAAATAGTAGTCGCGATCGGCGTCGCGGCCGGTGCCGGGCAGACCGAGGCCGCCCTGGCGCATCTGGAAGATCTGCGTGTTGCTGTCCTTGGCGTCAGCGCCGACGCCCGCCACGAAGCCCACGCGTGGGCCCTGCGCGTGCAGGTAGCCGATCGTCGCGAAGATCTCGGTCGGCGTGTGCGCGGTCGCGATGCGGTCGAGGAGCGGTTGCAGCGGCTGGATGCCGGCGGCGTTGATGGCCGCCTCGTCCATGCCGCTGGCGTAGTAGTCGCCCACGAGCTGCTCGATGGCGGTGCCGGACTGGCCCTTGGCGGCGGCGCGCTCGGCGAGCTGGTGCAGCGCCTCCATGTTGCGCTCGGCCAGGATCGTGAAGGTGTGCCAGCGCGCCTGGTCGGCGGGGATGGCGGTGTTCTTCAACCACGTGCCGTTCACGAAGCGGTAGAAATCATCCTGCGGCTTCACGGACTGGTCGAAGTTGGCGGGGGTGATCTCCGCGCGCGCGACGAGCCCGAGCGCGCAGACGGAGACGAGCGAGAGAGCTTTCAGGGAACGCATGGCGGCAACTTCGCCCGACCCGCCGGGCGGCGCAACGCGGAATCGACCAACGCGGCGGCGGGAGCGCCGAGGCGGCTGACGCCGTCCCGCTTCGCAGGCGCGGCGGATTTCCCGGCGCCGCTGCGGCCCGCCCGGTCCGTGGACCTCAGCGCTTCTTCTTCGCCGGCTTGCGCGTGGCGAGGCGATGGCGGATCAGCCAGTAGAGCATCTCCATGCGCGGCACGGCGGTGCCGACGGATTTCGCGCGGCGCACGGGTTCGCCCCAGATTTCCTCGAGTTCGAGATCCTTGCCGCTCTCGAAATCGCTGAGGCTCGACGGCCGGTAGCCGCCCATCTTCGCGGTGCGCTCGAATTGCAGATCGACGAACGAACGCGGGATCTCGTGGCCGAACTTCGCCGCCGCGTCCACGACCTCCTCCATCACGCGGCGCGCGAGCGTGCGCAGCCCGTCGTCGGTCAGGATCACGTCGGTGGTCACGCCGCCAGCCGCGATCGCGATGCCGTTGAAGGGCACGTTCCAGACCAACCGGCGCCAGCGCATCTCCTCGAGATTGTCCTGCGCCTCGCATTTCACGCCGGCCCGGCTGAAAAGCGTGGCCACGGCGTGCGTGCGCTCGCCGGCGGGTTTGCCGAACTTGCCGATCGTCATCACGCCCGGGAAACGGCACTCCACCACGCCCGGCGCGGTGCGCTCGGCGGCGATGTAGCACAGCGCGCCGATCACGCGGTCGGGGCCGACGACCTCCGCCACCGGTTCCTCGACGCCGAGTCCGTTTTGGAGCGTGAGCACGAGTGTCGTCGGCCCGAGCAGCGGCGGAAGCAGTTTTTTCAACGCGTCGTTCGAGGTCGCCTTGAGCGCGACGACCACGAGGTCGCAGGCGCCGATTTCCTCGGTCGAGCCGTAGACCTGAACCTTCTTGAGGTGGAACTTCTCGGTCGGTGTCTTGACGCGCATGCCGCGCGCGAGCACGGCGGCGCGGCCGGTGCGGGCCAGGAAATGCACGTCGTGTCCCGCGCGCGCGAGGAAGGCGCCGTAGTAGGTGCCGAGGGCACCGCTGCCTACGATGGCGACGCGAGGTTTCGAGGGAAAGGGGGCGTTCACGCGGTCAAAACACACAGGCTGGGCGGAAAAATTCAACACCGCTCTCCGGCCGGCTCGGCGCGGGTCTTCACGAATTTCTCACAACCGGAATCGGGCCCGGGCATAACCCAGCGAAAGGCCCGCCCTCGGGAAATCTCGGAGCGGCTGTCGCGTCAAATACCCGGGACTATTGCCCGGGCGACCGCCGCGCCCATCCCGATCACACGCATCGGGTGAATCTGGGCTCATGCTTCCGCCTCAGGTGGTTACCGAATCCGCGAAGTGCGCCCGTCCCATCACTCACCGCCGGCCGATCTCGCGGCTTCGCCCGAGCGACGCCGCTGGGGCAAGTCATCGGGTCGCTCGCTCGCACGCGGCAATTTGCCGGTCTGCCGACAAGTTATTCACAGGCGCCGCGCGGCGCCGTTTCAGAGCGGCATGTTGTCCGTCAGGCGGACTTCATCGACCCAGAACGCCACCGACATCAGCGAGATGCCGGGCACGACTTCGCGCATCGGGTCCATCGTTTCGCGATTCACGACCGCGATGTAGATGACGCGCAGGCGGCGCTTCGCGGCCATGATGTGCGTGGCCTCGGCGACGACACGGTCCGCGCTGCGCACGCCGGAATCGACCATCTCCTTCGCGCGCTTCAGCGCCTGGAAAACGGCGAGCGCCTCGTCGCGCTGGGTCGGCGTCAGGTAGCCGTTGCGCGCGCTCACCGCTAGGCCGTCGGCGTCGCGCACGGTCGGCGCCGTGATCACTTCGACCGGCAGCGCGAGATCCGCGAGCGCCTTGCGCACCACGGCGACCTGCTGGGAATCCTTTTCGCCCATCACGAGCGCATCGGGCTGCACGACGTTGAGCAATTTCAGCCAGCACGTGAGCACGCCGCGGAACAGCGCGGGGCGAGAGATGCCGCACAGCGGCTTGCTGACGCGCTCCTCCGTGACCGCGATCGAGAAATTTTTCGGAAACATCTCCTCGACCGCCGGCGCGAAGACGACGTCCACGCCCTCGCGCTCGCACAGCGCCGCGTCGGCGGCGGGATTGCGCGGATATTTCGCGAGATCCTCGTTCGCGCCGAACTGCAGCGGGTTCACGAACACGGACACGACGACCGCGCAACCGCGCTCGCGCGCGAGCCGGATGAGACTGACGTGTCCGGCGTGCAACGCGCCGAGCGTGGGAATGAGCGCAAGCCGGCGCCCCGAGGCGCGCAACTCCGCGGCGCTGGCCCGCATCGCCGTGAGAGAGTCGATTTTTTGCATGACCGGGAAGGGACTTGAACTAACCCGGGCGCGCGCGCTTTATCAAGCCTCCTCGCCTCGGTCGCACCGCCGGCGAACCCGCCGGAGCGCTCTGCGCAAAGGCAGCCCTGTCCGAGATTCATCCGCGCTTTACGCATGTCCCCCACGCCCGATTTCGCCGCCCTCCGCACGCAGACCGAACAGCTCTTCGCCGCCGGCCCCGCCGCCGACAAGGCCGCCGCCCGCGCGCTCTGGTCCGAAGTCCGCTCCGCGCTGAACGCCGGCCTCATCCGCTCCGCCGAGCCCGACGCCGCCTCGCCGACCGGCTGGAAGGTCAACACCTGGGTGAAGCAGGCCATCCTCCTCGGCCTGCGCCACGGCGACATGGCCGACGTGAGCGGCGCGTTCCCCTTCTACGACAAGGACACCCTGCCCGTCCGCCGCCCCGGCCTCGCCGCCGGCGTGCGCATCGTCCCGGGCGGCTCCGCGATCCGCGAAGGCGCCTACCTCGCCAAGGGCGTCATCTGCATGCCGCCGATGTATATCAACCTCGGCGCCTACGTCGACGAGGGCACCATGGTCGACTCCCACGCGCTCGTCGGCTCGTGCGCGCAGATCGGCAAGCGCGCGCATCTCTCCGCCGCCGCGCAGATCGGCGGCGTCATCGAGCCCGTCGGCGCGCTGCCGGTCATCATCGAGGACGACGTCCTCGTCGGGGGCAACACGGGCATCTACGAAGGCGCCATCGTGAAGACCCGCGCCGTCATCGGCGCCGGCGTCGTGCTCACCGGCTCCACGCCGATCTACGACCTCGTCAACCAAACCATCATCGCGCCCACCGCCGGCTCGCCGGTCGTCGTCCCCGCCGGAGCCGTCGTCGTCCCCGGCGCGCGCACCGTGAAACGCGCGCCCGGACCCGAGTGGGGCCTCTCCGTCGCCACGCCGGTCATCGTCAAATACCGCGACGAGAAGACCGACACCCGCACCGAACTCGAAAGCTGGATCCGATGAGCACCGCGACCCAATCCTCCGCCACCTTCGACGCCGTCGCGTTCGCGCGCGGCCTGATGGACATCGATTCCACCACGGGCAAGGAAGCCGCCGTCGGCCGCAAGCTCGCCGCCGATCTCCGCGCGCTCGGCTGGCGCGTGCAGGAACAACCGGTCTCCGGCGAACGCTTCAACATCCTCGCCACCGTCGGCGAGCCGAAGGTCACGTTCTCGACCCACTTCGATTGCGTGCCGCCGTATTTCCCGAGCCGCGTCGAAGGCGACAAACTCATGGGCCGCGGCGCGTGCGACGCCAAAGGCATCCTCGCCGCGCAAGTCGCCGCCGCCGAGCGCCTGCGCGCGGCGGGCGAGACGCGCGTCGCCCTGCTCTTCGTCGTCGGCGAGGAACGCGGCAGCGACGGCGCCAAGCGCGCCAACACGCTCCCGAACCAATCCAAGTTCCTCATCAACGGCGAACCCACCGACCTGCGCCTCGGCACCGCCACGCGCGGCGGCGTGCGTTTCCGCCTCCATGCCGACGGCCGCGCCGCGCACTCCGGTTACCCGGAGCTCGGCGAATCCGCGACTGAGAAGCTCCTCGACTGCCTCGAAATCCTGCGCCGCGCCGAGTGGCCCGACGATCCGGTGCTCGGCCGCACGCATTTCAACATCGGCCTCCTCAGCGGCGGGGTCGCGCCGAACGTCATCCCGCCGCACGCGCACGCGGAGCTGTTCTTCCGCACGGTCGGCGACGCCGACATCATCCGCCGTCGCGTGCAGGAACTGGTCGGCGCGCGTCTGCGCGTCGAGGAAACCGCCTTCGTGCCGCTCGTGCGCCTGCATACCGTCGCCGGTTTCGAGCAGGCCGTGTTCTCCTACGCGACCGACGTGCCGTTCCTCGACAACTGGGGCACGCCGCTGCTCTTCGGCCCCGGCTCGATCCACGTCGCGCACACCGACCACGAGTTCCTCTCGATCGCCGAACTCCACGCCGCCATCGACGGCAACGTGCGCATCGCGACCGAGCTGCTCGCCACCGCGTAAGCGCGAGAGCGCCGCCGCAGTGGCGGCAAGATTTCCGTCGTAATCGCCCACGAGGCCGTCTGACTGTCGACCGCGTTTTGCAGCGGGCCAACGCGAAGTGCACCTCGATTATGAAACTCGTGTCTTTTCTCCCGCTGCTCGTCAGCATGACCACGCTCGCGGCCCGTTCCGCCCCTGATCCGGTCCCAGCAAAATTCTTCGTCAACGCGCCTTTCGGTGCGGCCTGCGAAACCGCCGCCGCCGAACACAAGATCGTCTTCATCGACTTCTACACCACCTGGTGCGGTCCCTGCAAAATGCTCGACGAGTCCACTTGGACCGATCCGACCGTCGTCGCGCTCCTGACCGAAAAAACCGTCGCACTGAAGATCGATGCAGAGAAAGAGCGCGCACTCGCCAAACGCTACAAAGTCGATTCCTACCCGACGTTGCTTCTGCTCAAGCCCGACGGCACCGAGATCGATCGCCTCGTCGGCTATCGGGAGGCGGCAAAGTTCATCGAGGAGTTCAACGCCGGCTTGGCGGGCAAAAGCGCCCTCGCCCGCGCGCGTGAGGCAATCGTCAACGCCCCGAACGAGCACGATCGCGTGCAAGCGCGCTATCGGCTCGGCGATGAACTCGCCCGCGCCGGGCAGCCGGCGGCCGCACTTGCCGAGTATCTCTGGTGCTACGACGAGGGCATGGTGTCGGTGCCGTCGTTCGCCGGCGTGCGGCTGAGTTATCTGCTCACGTCGATCGCGAACCTTGGTGAGCAACATCCGGCCGCGCGCGGCGCGTTGCTGGAACGGCGTGACGCCGCACTTGCCCGCGCGCAGCAATCAAATGCCCCGCTGAAGAGTTTAATGGAGCTGGTCGCGCTCAACCGAGTTCTGGGAAGCTCCGCCGAAAGTCTAAAGTTCCACGACTCGTTACCAGCTGGCAACCCGCGGAAGGCGCAATTGGCCTCGTTACTCTTCGAGCCACTCCTCGCGGAACGCCGCTACCGCGACCTCGTTGCCGGCATGTCATTTGCCGAAGCATCCAAACGACTGGAGGGCTACGCCAATTTACCGTCCAACGGCAGCACCGAGATCGCACGCCTGAATCGTCTGCTCGCGCAGAAGACGTTCGGCAACTTCATCGAGGCTTTCGCCGGCGCGGGCGACCTCGAGCATGCGAGAATGCTGCTCGATCGTGCCGTCGCATTCGACGGTTCAGCGGAGGCGAAGCAACTCTATCGCGAACGGCTCTCCCGCGCGGGACATCCCGAGCTCTTGCCTGAGTGAGGAGCGCGAGCATCGCTCGCGCGCTCATTCTACTTCAGCAATCGCTGGCTCGCTGCGCTCTCGTGCACCCAGAAACGGTGCACCGTCAGCGGGCCGAGCCGCAGATCGTAGCCCCACTCCGTGTCGACGATCGTCGGCGCGCCGAACGCGCCGGTTTCCTTGATGCGGCTCCAGGTCTCGTTGGCGAGGCAGCGGGCGTTGTGAAACGCCGCTTCCACGTCGCGATAGGAACCGCAATTCGTCGAGCGCTGCGTCGGCGTGCTATCCGGTCCGGTTTCCAGGGAAAACTGGATCACCGTGAACGTGGAGGGGGTGTCTCCGGACAGGGCCATGCCCGGACAGATAGCCAGCCGCATGCCAGCGGCCAGCACAAAGTGAGGCATGCGCCGCCGCTCACGCTAGAGCAAGCGGCGGAGGGGAGACTCCCTGTGTATCCTCTTCCACGTCGCGGTGGGCAGCGAGCTTGCTCGCGCCGTTTCCCGCTCCGCAGGCCGGTTGGGCACGAGCAAGCTCGCTGCCTACGGGGCGCGGATCGAAGAAAGGTGCTACGGCTTCGGCACGCTCGCGACGACTTCGTCCGCCAGCGCGGCCACCGCCTGGCTGAGACCGCGCGCCAGCTGGCCGTAGTCGTTGCCCCATGCGGTCGCCGGCGCCGTGAACTCGCGGCGCACCACGAGCTCGGGCTTGTCGCCCACGCGCAGCAGCTCGATCACCGCCACGAAGCGCACGCCTTGGGCCGAGCCCTCCGCGTTGAGCACGCGGACGGTGAGGTCGTAGTCGCGCGGCAATTGCGCCGGGAACGGATACGCCAGCACGTTGGCGCGCGCCGCGAGGTGCTCGCGCAGCACGCGCGCGACGCCGGCATCGAGCGGCTCGGCCCAGAACGCATCGGGCGCGTAGCTGACTTCGTTTTCCCCGCTGCGCAGGGCAATCGCCTTGTGCTTCAGGTAGGCCGGCACCTCGACCGGGCGCAGCCCGAGCTTCACCGCCCCGGCCGGCGGCGCTTCGGCGGCGGGATGAGCCTCGAGCACGAAGTAGCGCGCGCTTTCCGGGCGCGCCTCGGGGAGGACGTTGCAGCCGGCGAGGCCGGCGACGCATCCCACGACAAACCAGACGGTGCGGAAATTTTTCATCGGAGATTCGCTCTTGAGGTGGTCGCCGCGTGCGCCGCGCCAGGGCTGGAAGATGTCATGGCTGTTCGCGCTTCTGCGCTCCCGCACGATTGCGGCCGACGAGCAGTGCGTTCGGGTTGCGTTCGAGGAGTTCCGCCAGGCGCTGAATCGCGCCGGCGGCATCGGAAACCTGCTGCAGCGTGCGCGTGACGTCCTCGCCGAGGTAGCCCTGCGACTGGACGAAACGGCGCGTGGTCAGCGCGGCGGCATCGATCTGCTTCAGCGCCGCCTGCGCGTCGGCGAGGGTCTGCTTCAGCTCGCCGCTCACCGGCTGGACCTGCGCATCGAGCTTCGCGATCAGCGCCTGTGTTTCGACGATGGTGCGGTTGAGGTTCACCATGACCGCCTTCGCCTCGGGCGAGCCGGCGAACTTTTCCACGGAGTCCGCCGCGCGGCCCACGCGCTCGGTCAGCGCCTTCACGTCGAGGTCGGCGATCTTCTGGTTCGTCGTGGCGAGGAGCGTTTTCAGCTCCTTGCTCAGGCCGGCGAAGTCGACGCGTTTGATGTCGGCGACGATCTCGACGATACTGCTCTGCACCTCGGCGATGGGCGACTTGATGGCGGGGATGGCGGGATACGGCTCCACCGCGTTGCGCTTCGGCGCGGGATACTCGCGCGGGTCCTCGAAGCTCAACTCGACGAACAGCAGGCCGGTGATGCCCTGGAGGTTCAGCTTCGCGCGCATGCCGCGCTCGATGAGATTCTGGAGCTCGACGGGATTCGTGAGTTCGATGGTGTTGCCGTCGCGGTCGGTGAGGACGTTGCGGTCGATCTCGCAGATCGTCTGGACGAGCGCGAGGCGCGTGGCGGAGTCGTAGCGGACGTTGATCGCGGCGACGCGGCCGATGCGCACGCCGTTGACCTTCACCGCCGCGCCGGGATCGAGGCCGCTGACGGATTCGTCGAAATACACGACGAAGCGCGTGGGCTTGGAGAAGAAGTTCGTCCCGCCGAACGAGACGAACGCCAGCAGGCCGAGCAACACGGCCCCCAGGACGAACATGCCCACGGCGGCGGGACTGAAGCGGGATTTCACGGGGTTGGGACTCCTTTTTGCCCGGCGGGCTCCATGCGTCTATTCAAAAACTCCCTCACGCGCGGATCCTCGCTGCGGTCGCGCAGCTCCCGCGGGTCGCCCTCGGCGATCACGCCCTTCGTCTCGCGGTCGAGCAGGACCACGCGATCGGCGATGCCGTAGATGCTCGCGAGCTCGTGCGACACGACGACGATGGTCGTGCCGAGCGTGTCGCGCAGCTGGAGGATAAGCTCGTCGAGCTTCAGCGACGTGATCGGATCGAGGCCGGCCGACGGCTCGTCGAAGAACACGATCTCCGGGTCGAGCGCCAGCGCACGCGCGAGTCCGGCGCGTTTCTTCATGCCGCCCGAGAGCTCCGACGGATAATAGTCCTCGTAGCCCGCGAGGCCGACCTGGGCGAGTTTCAGTCCGACGATGCCCGCGCGCTCGCGGCGCGAGAGGTCGGTGTAGAGTTCGAGCGGCAGCGCGACGTTTTCGCCGACGGTCATCGAGCTCCACAGCGCACCGCCCTGATAGAGCACACCGAAGGAGCGCAGGAACGCCTTGCGCTCGCCCGGCCCCGCATGCGTGAAGTCGCGCCCGAAGTAGCGCACGCTGCCCTGCGGCGGCTGCTGCAAGCCCACCAGATTGCGCAACAGCGTGCTCTTGCCGCAACCCGAGCCGCCGATGATGAAGAACACCTCGCCCTTCTTCACCGCGAACGAGACGCTCTCGAGGATCACGCGCTCGTCGTAGCGCGCCTGCAGGCCCTCGACCTCGATGGCGAATTTTCCGGTGACGGGCGCGGAGGGTTTGACGGCGTCGCTCATGTCACCAGCCGAGAATGTTGAAGATCACCGCGAACACCGTGTCCAAGACGATGATGAGCAGGATGCCCGTCACGACCGCGCGCGTCGCCGCCGCGCCGACGCCCGCCGCGCTGCGCTCCGCCTGCAGGCCGCGCAAGCACCCGGATAAACCGATGAGGATGCCGAACACGCCCGCCTTGATCAGGCCGACGAACAGGTCCGACAGGTCGACGATCGTCTTCGTCTCCGCCCAATAGAGACTCGCCGGGATGTCGAGGATGCCCGCCGAAATCACGAGTCCGCCAAGGATGCCGAGCACGTTCGAGTAGAGCGCGAGCAACGGCATCATCAGGAACAGCGCCGCCATGCGCGGCATGACGAGGAAATCCACCGGCGACACGCCGAGCGTCTCGAGCGCGTCGATCTCCTCGTTCGCCTTCATGTTGCCCAGCGTCGCCGCGAACGCCGCACCCGTGCGGCCCGCGAGCACGATCGCGGCCATGAGCGGCCCCATTTCGCGGATCACCGCCACGCCCACCATGTCCGCCACATAGATGTCCGCGCCGAACTGCCGCAGCTGCACCGCGCCCTGATACGCGAGGATGATGCCCACGAGGAAGCTGATCAGCCCCACGATCGGCAGCGCCATCGCCCCGCACTGCTGCATCTCGTGGATGCAATCGCGCCAGCGGAACTGCGCCTGTCCGCGGAAAAACCGCGCGATGCTGAACACGCATTCGCCCACCAGCCGCGAGATGTCGCGCAGCTCGCGCACGAGGCCGGTCGCGAAATTTCCCACCGCGGTGAACAGGTCCGGCAGCGCCGCATCCTCGTGCTTCGGCGCCTTCGGCTGGCCCAGCTGCAACACGAGCTGGTCGACGCCGTGCGGCAGGTCGACTGTCTCGAACTGCGCGTGGATCGCCTCCGCGCCGCGTTTCGCCTGCCCGACGAACAGCGGCAGCGCGCTGTCCCAATCCGTCACGCCCCGCCCCTCCACGCGGATTTTCTTCGGCGGCTCCTTCGTGCCCGTCGCCTCCATCGCCTCCTCCGCGAGATCGTGCCAATCCGGCCGGTCCGCCGTGATCTGCCAGCCGCCACCCACGACGACCGTCAACACGCCGTCCGCCAAGTGAGCTTCGGCTCGGGCGGTGGCGGCGGCATCGGGCATCCGCCCACTTTCGCCCGGGCAGCCCGCGGCCACCAGAACTTTTTCTCCGGACCGGTTGATCGGCGCCGCGGCCCGATTCGTCGCGACGGCGTCCGCACTGGGCTTTTCGCGCTCGCCCCACCGAAGAAATCCCCACCCTCGCTCCGATGAAATCGCTGCATGCCCTCGCCTTCGCGTCGCTCACTGCCGCCGTCCTGGCCGCCGAACCGGCGCCGCTGCACGATGCCGTGACCCGCTTCCACACCGCCGCCGCGGAAAACCTCCCGGCCGCCTACCGCGCCGCCTTCGCCGACGACGGCATCCTGATGTTTCTCCACGCCCGCGGCCGCGCGGAGCTCGACGACGCGCTCGCCCACCGCATCTCGCCGACGGCCAAATTCACCGCCACCAGCACCGAAGAAATCGAGGCCGCGTCGCACGACGTCGGTTTCGTCCGCGGCGACTACCGGCTGGAGTTCACCCGCAAATCCACCGGCGAACACATCCGCACCGACGGCCGTTTCGTCGAGCTCTGGCGGAAAAGCGCGGACGGCGAGTGGCAGCTCTTCCTCACCAACTGGGCTGGCGTCCAGCCCGCCGCACCGACGCCGTCCGACGCAGCGACGTTTCCCGCCGTTGCCGCCACCCGCGCCGTCCTGACCGGGTCGCTGCAGCACGCCGAGAACCATTTCCTCGCGGCGGCGAAACAGGGCATCGCGAGCGCGTTCCTCGCCCACATCGCGCCCGACGCCCTGATCATGTTTCTCGACGCCGAGGGTCAGCGCCGGATCGAGGAAGCCGTGGCGACCAAAATCCCGCGCGACGCCAGGACCTTCGGCGAAGCCGAAATTCTCGTCGAATCCGCCGCCCACGACCTCGGCTGGGCGTGGGGCCCGTATCGCTTCGCCGCGACGGTCGACGCCAAGCCCTTCGAATCGCACGGCAAGTTCGTGACGGTCTGGAAGCGCTCGCCCAGCGACGGCGCGTGGCGCATCGCGCTCGACCACGGCACCCAGGATCCGGAACCGGCGCCGCCCGCACCGGCCGCGACCGACGCGACGAAGAAAAGCTAACACTCGCGCAGTTTTCCGGCTGGCGGCCGCGATGCGACGAGCGTTGCCTGAAACGCTCATGCGCCTGCGCACCGTCCTCTTCGACCTCGACGGCACCATCGTCGACCAATTTCACGCGATCCACCGCTGCCACTCCTTCGCCATGCAGCAGCTCGGGCTGCCCGCCCCGACCTTCGACCAGGTCAAACGCGCCATCGGCCGCGGACTCGACGACGCCATCCGCGATCTCGCCGGCGAGGCCAACGTGGCGCGCATCCTGCCCATCTACCTCGAACACTGGCACGCCACGAGCCTGCAGGACGCCGCGATCTTCCCCGGCACGCTCGAACTGCTCTGCGCGCTGCGGGCCCGCGGCGTGAAATGCGCCGCCCTCACGAACAAACGCGGCGACGCGTCGCGCGAAGTCTGCGCGCACCTGAAAATCACGCCCCAGCTCGACGGCATCTTCGGCGCCGGCGACACGCCCTGGCTGAAACCGCAGCGCGAATTCGTCGACCACGCCCTGCACGCCCTCGGCGCGACGACGGCCGAAACGGCGCTGGTCGGCGATTCCATCTACGACGTCGCGACCGCGTTGAACGCCGGGCTCGCCTTCTACGGTGTCACCACCGGCACGCACGACGCGCCCGCGCTGCGCGCCGCCGGCGCGACCGAAATTTTCCCCGACCTCCCGTCCACCGCGCCGGCGGTCCTCGCCCGCTGCTGAGATTTCGTCCTTCGGGCAATTTTGCGTAATACGCAAAATTACCCCGCCGCAAACCCGCAGCCCCACGCCCGCCGCCGCGCTCCCACAACCGCGCGTCCGCCTCGCCCGCGGCCGAGCCACGCGGCCCCGCCCGGCCGTTCATTACGTAATACGTAATGTCGCCGCTCACGCCGCCGCTCACGCGCTCCGCCGGCGCGGTCGCGAGGAATGCCTTACTTGCCTTGCCGCGACCAAGTGACTTCCGATTCCAACGCGTGCAGCGACAGCACCATTTCGCGCGCGAAATAGATCAACGAGCCGAACAGGAGCACGATCGCACCGAAGAAGAACGCGAACACCAGCACCTCGCCGCCGATCTTCAGCACCGCCGTGGCGAAAATCATCATGATGAGCAGGCACGCCGAGAGCATGCTCAACACCGTCCACATCACGGACGAGCGGATCAGCCGGGTGCGGACCGTGAGCACCGTGAGCTGCTCCTCGATGCGCGCGCTCGTCTGCTCGGGATGCTCGCGCAATTCGCGGGCCAGCGCCCGGGTGCGATCCACGATGCGTCCCATGCGATTCGACAGCGTCAGCAGCAACATGCCCGCGCCCGAAATCAGGATCACGGGAGTGACCGAAGCCTGGATGACGGGCAACATGCTCGGAGGAATAGCGTCCATGGCTCGACGCTAGGTCCGCCACCGGGCGGCGCAATGCCCGGCTTCGTCACGAATGCGCGCCCGTTGCCAGAGCCAGCGCATGTCCTGCCGTCGGCGCCCCGGAACACGCGTCGGACCGCGCGCCGCCCCCGCTCACTGCCGCGGCAGTCCCTTCGCCCGGTCGATCTGCAAACGCAGCGCATGCAGCGCGGAGAAGATGTCGCGCAGGAATTCCGCCAGCGACGCGATGAGCAGCACGATGCTCAGCCCGAACAGGAACAGCACCACCTCGCGCACCCGCCACTCGAGCAGCGCGCCGCAGAACAGCGTCACGATCAGGAAGCACGATGACAACATGCTGAATCCCGCCGCCGTCACCGCACGCCGGATCATGATCGAGCGCGCCCACATGATCTCGAGTTGATCCTCCAAGTGCTGGCGGGTCTCGCCGCCAGCCTCGGGAATCGCCTCCGCCAGCTGCCGCGTGCGATCCACGATGCGTCCCATGCGGTTGGTCAGCACGATCATCAACGCACCCATGCCCGACAGCAAAATCACCGGCGTGATCGCGAGCTGGATGATCGGCAGGAGCGACGAGAGCGATTCCATGCCGGCGAGATTGCCCGCCGCCCCGCGCGTCGCAATCCGCTTATCGCGCGCCGAACGTCATCGCCATCGCCAGCGCACCCGGCAGCGCCTGCACGAAGAGAATCTTCCGGCTCGCCGTCGCCGCGCCGAACACGCCCGCCACCACGACGCAGCCGAGGAAGAACACACGCACCGCGAAACCGAGTTCGCCCGCCGCCGCCATGCCCCAGACGAGACCCGCCGCGAGGAAGCCGTTGTAGAGCCCCTGATTCATCGCGAGCTTCCGGCTCGCCGCGGCGAACTCCGGCGTCAGCCCGAACACGCGCCGCCCGTAAGGCGTGTTCCAGAGGAAAATTTCCAACACGAGGAAGTAGACGTGCAGCAGCGCAACGAGCGCCGTGAGGAGCGTGGCGGCGAGGGACATGGCCGCACGGTGCCGCGTGGGCCGCCGTTCGCCAAGCGCCGAAACCGCTCGCGTCCCCACGACGCGCTCGACGCGGGCGCTCCGCCTCGCCCCCCGTCTACTCCGCACGCCGCCGCTGAATCACCAGCTGCGACGTCATGTGCTGCACGGTTTTCCCGTCCTGATTGTAGGTCCGGCTGCGCAACGTCAGCCGCCCATGCGTGGGGCGTCCGGGCATTTCGCTCTTCGCCACCACTTCCTGCGCGACACGCAAGCGGTCGCCGGGCCGCACCGGCCGAGGGAAACGCAACTCCTCGACCACGTGCCCGATCACGCCGCCCGCGACCTGCATCTCGCCCTGCACCATCAGGCGCATGCTCACCGCCGCCGTGTGCCAGCCGCTCGCCACCTGCTCGCCGAAGAGCGAATCCTTCGCCGCCACCGGATCGGTGTGGAACGGCTGCGGATCATACTGCCGCGCGAACGCGACGATCTCCGCGGCGGTCATTTCGTATTCCGCGGTGCCGAATTTCTGTCCGGGTTGCAGGTCTTCCCACGTGAGCATGCGCCGCAGCGTGCGCGTTTCGCGCGGGTTGTCCAACGCCGCGTTGAATTTCGCCGCCGCTGTGCTTTGCTCGCGACTGCGCCGGGCCAGCGCGCTCACCATCATGAAAAAAATCCTGTTCCTCCTCGCGTTCGCCGTCGCAGCCGGCGCTCGCGCCCAAACTCCCGCTCCGGCGCCCGCGCCCGACGCCGCCAAGCTCGCGCTCGCGCGCGAAGTCATCGCCGCCATGCAGGCCGACAAACTCATCGACCGCATGACCGGCCAGATGAAGCAAATGGCCACGC
Organism: Candidatus Didemnitutus sp.; assembly: GCA_019634575.1. NCBI lineage: Bacteria > Pseudomonadati > Verrucomicrobiota > Opitutia > Opitutales > Opitutaceae > Candidatus Didemnitutus > Candidatus Didemnitutus sp. Next base: position 3,495,158 of record JAHCAY010000001.1, on the reverse strand, counting down.
AGATGGCCGGCGCTTCCGCCAACCTGTCACCCGAGAAACGCGCCCGCGCCGAGGCGCTGCAGGGGAAAATCATGGCGTTGAGCGTCGACATGACCAAGTCGCTGCTCACGAAAATGGACACGATCTACGCCGACGTTTTCACCGACGCCGAGCTGAAAGCCATGAAGGCGTTCTACACCTCGCCCGAAGGCGCCAGCGCCCAACTCAAGCAGGCCGAAATCGCCAAGCGCCTGATGCCGGCCGTGCAGGAGATGCAACGCGGCCTGATGCCGAAGATCCAACAGATCATCGCCGACGCGCAGGCCGAGGAAGCGAAAGCCGACGCGGCCGCTGCCGCCGCCGCGGCCGCCGCCAAGCCCGCCGAGCCGGCGAAGTGATTCGCTCCGCCCGCGCCCACCGCGCTACCGCCCGCCGCCTTTCGCGGCGGGCTTTTTCTTTTCCGGATACGGCACCAATCCCATCTGCCGCAACCGCGCCTGCACGCAGGCCTCCGGATCGCGTTTCGCGCGCCGCACCGCCGCGCGCACATCGGCGCGGAGCTCCGGATGCCGCTTCGCCGCGAACCACAGCGCGTTCAGGCTCCACACGCGGACCGTCGCTTTCGGATCATCCAACTGCTCGCGCAAAAAACTCGTCACCTCCGCCGGAGCCAGCTCGATCAACTCCGGTTTCTCCGCCCAGAGCTGGCAGAGAATCAGCCGACCGAGGTGCGAGCGCACGCCGTCCAAACCATCGACGACGATCGTCCACGCTTCCAGCGGCGGCAGCCCGCCGTCGCTCAACCAGCGCCGCAACAGCCAGGCGCCCGTCCACTCGAGCGCGGGCGAGCCGCTCACGATCGCCTCCGCCACAGTCTGCGCGTAACGTGCATGCGTGCAGTTCCGCTCATGCCACTGCCGCAACTGCGGCACGGAAATCCTCGGTTCGGTTTCGAGCTCGTCGAGCAGCATGCTCTTTTTTCAATCAACCGCCCGACCGGAGCGAGCCTGCTTGTGGATCAAATCGCATTGCCTTTTGCAGCATCTCCCATGCGTGACGGCCTCGAACTCAATCTCTTCGATGAAGAAATCTACTCTGGCCTCACGGGGTCCGCGTCTCTTGACGCCCGAAGGAAAATCCCTTCGCTCCCCTCCTTCATTTTCCAACTTTCATGAAAGTCACCATGCTCCCGCGCCTCCTCGCCCTTCTCGTCGCCTTCGCGGTCACCAGCTCGCTCCACGCCAGCTTGGTGACTTTTAGAGACAACAATATGACCGTGCACCGCGGTCATGTTGATACTTCTACCGGACAAAACGTGGACGCCAACGAAACGCTGCAGTTTCGGGGCAGCGATGATACCATGACGTTCACCGACCTCGATGCGCAGGGCAACACCACGGTCGCCGCGCTCAGCGGTCAGGTCACGGTGAAGCTCGCCAACGGCCAGTCGGTCACGATCGATGCGGGCACGGGCGTCGTGATCAGCTCCACCGGCTTCGCCTCCGCGCCCACCAGCCTTTCGTCCTTGGTGAAAAGCAACCCAGCCCTCGCCACCAACCTGGTCGCGGCCGTTACCGATGTCGCCAAGCTCTCCGGCAACACTCCCGCCGCTCTCACCCAGCTGGCCCTCGTGGTCAAGGTCGTCGCCACCGCCGTGCCGGAGCAAGCCACCACCATCGTGCGGAATGCGGTCTCGGGCCTCGGCTCCGCCGGCACCGTCACAGGTGAGACCCTGAATCAGGCTGTCGGCGCCGTTGTCCAAGCCACGGCCCAAGGTTCGGGCGCCACCGTGGCCGCGCTCACCGCTGCGGCCACCACCGTCCCGGGTGTTACCGTGACGCCGACCACCAATACTCAAGTCCTCAACGAAATTCTCGATCCCCTGACGCCCGTCGAGACTCCCGTGATTAACGTGCCGGCCAGCCCGAACTGAGCGCCTAGCCGAACTCTTTCGACCACCACAGGCCGGGCCATCGAGGTCCGGCCTTTCGTTTGACCGCATCCCCCGCGCTCCGCGCTTTTCTTTCCAGTCCACGTCGCCAACCTCTTGCTCTCGTGGCGGCCCCCTCCTCCAACTCCCTTGTCGGCGTTCTCGAGCGCATCATCTTCTTCAACGAGGAGAACCACTACACCATCGCCGAACTGCGCCCCGACACCGCCGAGCGCGCCGAGGATCGCGTCACCATCGTCGGCACGCTCCCCGGCGTGCAGTGCGGCGAGACGCTCCAGCTGACCGGCGAGTGGGTGAAACACGCGCAGCACGGCGCGCAATTCAAGATCGCCGCGCACAAGAGCGAGCTGCCGTCGTCCGTCTACGGCATCCGCAAATACCTCGGCAGCGGCCTCGTCCCCGGCATCGGCAAGGTCTACGCCAACAAGATCGTCGACGCGTTCGGCACCGACACGTTCCGCGTGCTCAGCGAGGAATCCGGCAAGCTCCGCAAAGTCCCCGGCATCGGCAAGGTCCGCGCCACCGCGATCAAGGCCGCGTGGGACGAGCAGAAAACCCTCCGCGAAGTCCACATCTACCTCCAAACCTACGGCGTCACGACTTCGCAGTGCGTGAAGATCGTGAACAAGTTCGGCGCCGCCGCGCAGCAGATCATCCGCGAGGAACCCTACCGCATCGCGCGCGAGATCGACGGCATCGGCTTCAAGACCGCCGACCGCCTCGCCATCAATCTCGGCTTCGCCAACGACGCCGCGCCGCGCCTCGACGCCGGCCTCATCTACGCACTCGAGACATTGCAGGAAGACGGCCACACCGCCTACCCGCGCGAGGAGCTCGTCACCTACACCGCCACGCTGCTCGAGACGTCCGCCGAGCGCGTCGAGGCGCGCATCGACGCCTTGATCGCGCAGAAAGCCATCGTCGCGCACGGCGCCGGCAAAGCGGCCTTCATTCAGCTCCCCGCCAACTCACGCGCGGAACAGAAAATCGCCGACGTCGTGCGTCGCCTCGGCGCGCACGCCAGCGGCCTGCCGCCGATCAAGGTCGACGCCGCCGTCACGTGGGCGCAGGAGAAGGCCGGCTTCGAGTTCCACGGCCTGCAAGCCGCCGCGATCAAAAACGCGCTCACGCACAAGTTCACCATTCTCACCGGCGGACCGGGCACGGGCAAAACCACGATCTTGCGCGCGCTCGTGGACATCCTGAAGGCCAAGAAAGTCCGCGTGACCCTCGCCGCGCCCACCGGCCGCGCCGCGCAGCGCCTCGCCGAGACGACCGGCGGCTTCGCCTCGACGATCCATCGCCTGCTGAAGTTCGAGAACGGCGCGTTCACGGTGAACGAGTCGCATCCGCTCGCGACCGATTTCCTCATCGTCGACGAAGCCTCGATGCTCGACGTGCGCCTCGCTGCCGCGCTGCTGCAAGCCGTGCCGATCCGCGCGCACCTGCTCCTGGTCGGCGACATCGACCAGCTCCCGAGCGTCGGCGCCGGCAACGTGCTGAAGGATCTCATAGCCGTCAGTGCTCAGCTCTCAGCCCTCGGCTCTCAGCTTCCGGTGACTCGTCTCTCCTTCGTCTATCGGCAGGGCAAAGAAAGTGCCATAGTCACCACCGCGCACGCCATCAACGAAGGCCACGCGCATCCGCCGCCCGTGCACACCGAGGTCGAAAAGGCGCAGGCGTGGAGCGACCTGAACTTCATCGCCGCCACCGACGCCGAGGATTGCCTCGCGAAGGTCATCGAGCTCACCACGCGCTTCATCCCGGCGCATTTCAAGTGGTTCAATCCGATCACCGACGTGCAGGTGCTCGCGCCGATGCACAAGGGCACGGCCGGCGTCGCCAACCTCAACACCCGCCTCCAAGCCGCGCTCCGACCCTGGAAGGTGGGCGCCGACGTCCCCGGCGGCGCCGAGGTAGCCCGCGACCTCCGGGCGCGGGAGAACGAGCCCGCCCGCGGCATCCGCACAATCAACGGCACCTTCGAAGTCGGCGACAAACTCATCCAGCTGCGCAACAACTACGACAAGGGCCTCTTCAACGGCGACATCGGCACCATCGTCAGCACCGATCTCACCAAGGGCACGCTCATCGCCGACTTCGACGGCGAGCAGCACGTCTTCGAGCGCGGCGAGATGAACGAGGTCGCGCTCGCCTACGCCATCAGCATCCACAAGTCGCAGGGCAGCGAGTATCCCGTCGTGATCGTGCCGCTGCTCAAGGCGCATTTCATGATGCTCCAGCGCAACCTCGTCTATACGGCGATCACGCGCGGCCGGAAAAAGGTCTTCGTCGTCGGCGAACCCGCCGCCTACTCGATGGCCGTGCGTAACGCCGAGTCGAAGCAGCGGTGCACCCACCTCCGGGAAAAGATCGTCGCCGACCGCTGACCCGCCCGGCCCCGCCGCCGCATTGACCCACGCAGACGCACCCACCGGCGGGAGCGGATCGCCACTCCGCTCCGACCTGCTCCGCGCAGCGACGTGCGATTCGTCGCACGCTTGGTGCCGAGCGGCCCGCAGGTCGTCGCAAATCGCTCGACGCGTCACGCCGGCGCGGAATTCTCGCGCGCCATGACCCCACGCCGCCTCCGTCCCGCGCTCCTCGCGCTCGTGCTCCTTCCCTTCGCCGCGCTCGCTCACGCCGCCGATCCCGCGCCGGCCCACGCCCCGTTCCCCGAGGATTTTCTGCAATGGAAACAGGTGAAGGCACCGGACTTCACGAAGGTCCCCGCCGGCCAGAAGCCCACCCAAGCCGGCTTCGTCTACGCCAATCCCGCCGCCCTCGAAGGCCTGCGCACCGGCAGCTATCCGGAAGGCGCCGTCCTCGTCTTCGACATCTTCAAGGTCGTCACGCAACCCGACGGCTCCCTCGCCTGCGGCGAACGCGCCTCGACCAGCACGATGGTTCGCGACGCCCGCTTCGCCGAGACCGGCGGCTGGCAATTCGAGGACTACGACATCGCCTCGCACGCCGCGCTGGAAATGAACGCGGCCCAGGCCTGCTACGCGTGCCACACGAAGGTCGCTCCGCGTCAGTTCGTCTTCACGCGGCTGAAGTCCTGATCCGGCTCGTCTCGGGCCGCGGGATCGATTGACTCCGGCGATGCGCCTCGCACGCCTCGCCATGCTTACCGCCGTCGCCACCGCTTCCGTCTTCGCCAACCCCGCCGAGTTCTGGCTCGACCTCGTCACCGGCGAGGAGGCCGGCAACGCAGAGGTGTTCGCCGATCTGGCGAAAGCCGACGTCGTCTACGTCGGCGAATCGCACACCATCGACCGTCACCACGCCGTCCAGCTCAGCGTGCTACAGGAACTCCACGCCCGCGGCCGCGCGCTCACGCTGTGCATGGAGCAGCTCGAAGTGCGCGATCAGCCGACGATCGACCGCTTCAACGCCGGCGCGCTCACCTTCGCCCAACTCGCCACCGAACTCGCGTGGGAGAAGAAGTGGAAAAACTACGCCGACTACCGCGCGCTCTGCGAATTCGCGCAGCAAAACTCCATCCCCGTCCGCGCGCTCAACGCCCCGCCGGACGTCATCCGCGCCGTCAGCCGCGGCGGTGGCCTCGCGAAGCTCCCACCCGAGCAGCGTGCCACACTGCCCGCCGACATCGAACTCAACGACGCGCCCTACGAGCGCCTGCTCAATCTCCAGCTTGCCGTGCACATGGCCATGGACCCCGCGAAACTGCGCCCGGTCTTCGAAGCGCAAGTGGCGCGCGACGAGACCATGGCCGCCAACATCGCCGCCGCCCGCGCGCTCATCGGCCCGGACGGCACGCCGCGCGCCGCGGTGGTCGTCGCGGGCACCGGCCACGTGCGCTTCGGCCTCGGCACGCCGGATCGCGTCCGCCGGCGCCTGCCGGGCATCGTCGACCGCATCGTGCTCTCGACCGAGAGCGGCCAGCTCAAACTCACCGCCGCCGACAAAGCCGCGATGCGCGACATCGAAATCTCGCACGCCGACCTCCGCGCCCTCGCCCGCCCGCCCGGCGATTACCTGCGCGTGCTGCCGCTCGCCGCGGCCACGCCCACGCCGTAGCGCTTCGCGCATGATCGCGCGGGGGGGCGATGCTCGAGCAAGCGCTCCACCGCACCGCGCGCTGGTCGCCGAAAGTGTTCGTCCGCGCCGCGCGATCTACTCGCCCTTCTCGGCGGCGAGTTCCTTCGGAACCTCCACCTGGTGGCCGGTCAATTTCGCGAGCAGCTCCCAGATCGTCCGGCCGGTCGCGTATTGGGTCACCATGAATCCTTCCTGATTGATGACCCACACGCGCGGAATCGAATCCACGCCGAAGCGCTGCCCGATTTCGTTTTTGCGGCCCTTGCCGTCGTAATACTGCGGCCACGTCATCCCCAGCTTCTTCGTCGCCTCGATGAACTGCTCGCGCGTGCGATCCGCCGGGTTGCGCTGAGCGCCCTCCTTCGGCGCCTGGTCGAACGAGATCCCGACCATTTCCACGCCGAACGGCTGGAAGGCCGCGTAGGCCGCCTTCGTGTTCGGCAACTCCTGCAAACACGGTCCACACCACGTCGCCCAAAAATCGACGATGACCACCTTGCCGCGCAGCTTCGCGAGATCGAACTCGCGGCCGTCGACCGCCACGAACCTGAGGTCCACGGGCTTTCGGCTCGCCGCGATCGCGGTCAACTTGCCGCGCGCCATCTCCGCCAAGGCCGGGTTGGATGACGCCGCGAGCTGGTTCAAATAGACATCCGCCTGCTGCGGACGCTGCTGCACCAGGACCTCGACATACTGGCTTTCGTTGGCCACGGCGGCGGGGGACTCCGGCTCACGACGAGCGGCCTCGTCGATCGCCTGCCGCCAGCGAGCGAGCGCCGCATCCGTCTGCTCGGGAAACTGCTCGATCAGGAACGTCGCATACTGGTGCTCCAGCATCACGACCATCGCTGAAGTCGGTGCCCGGCGTGCGAAGCGATCCAAGGCCTCCCGCCACGGCGTCGGCACGAATTTTCCCGTGCGCTCCGCCTCCTTGTAGACGGCGACGCGGGCAAGCACGACCTGCATCATCGCAAATTCCTCCACCTGCTCGGCCGGCACTCCGGGCGTGTCCAGAATCTGCCGCTCACAGTCTTTGCGCAGGGCATTCCACGCCAGCTGATCCGCCGCGGCGGTCGGCCCCTCGAAGCGACGTTCGCTGAGCGCAATTTTCTGCATCGCTTCCCAGCGACGGGCATCGTTCGGGGCGTGCGCGATGAACTCGGCCGCAGCCACGGCGATAGCCGAGTTGGTCTGCTGACGCGCGGCCTCGCGTGCCGCCCGCTGTTCCTCCGTCTGCTGCGGCAGGCTCGTCCACGCGAACTGAGTCGCCTCGACGCTTTTGAATTTCGTGTAGGCGGCGTCAGCCGCCGAAGGGTCATCACCCCGCGCCACGCCAGAGAGGAGGACGACGGCGCACGCGATCGCTAGGCTATATTTTTTCATAGAAATCTCGTTCGGAGCGGAACGCGCAGATTGAGCACCCGCGTCGCAAGAATCTAAAAACGCAGTTCGATCCAGTCACAGAGGGCAGAAGAGGGACACAGAGGTCGCAGAGAGTGAGTTCAAAATACCGCACGCGGTCTGATTCGCTCGCGGACGGGAGAGCCAAATCGGTTCGGGGTTTTCGGTCCCAAACTCTGTGTCTCTCCGGTCTGCCTCTGCGTTCTCTGTGTCGTGCTCGGGAATTTGGAAAATTGGTTTCTTCCGCGCCTCCGCGCAGCCGGAATACGGTTAGTTCGCCGATTTGCGGCGGGCCGCCTCTTGGTATTTCGCGAGGTCCGCGTCCACCTGGTCCAAGAGCTGTTTTCCGACTCCATTCGGAAGGTCGTGCAGGTAGTCGCGGAACTTCGCCTGATATTCCACCGCCTGAGCGGCATCGCCGAGACGCCAGGCACCTTGGGCCAACGCCGAGAACACATTGCCTTTGGCGTCAGCCTTAAGGTTTTCGAGCGCGTAGGCGTAGTATTCCGTCGGAAGATCATCGGTCTGCAGCAACACGCTGAGGTAGCCCTGCACGGTGGTGCGCTGCAAAAGATCGGACGGATCCCGCTGTGCCTTCTCCACCGCGGCCTGCGCCTCGGCGAAAGCCTGCTTCGCATCGAATTTCACCAGAGAGCGAAAACGCAACGCGGGCATCTTGGCCGCGAAGGTCGGGTATTCCGCCCAGACGTCCATCGCCTTGCGCCAGTCCTTCGCCTCCATCGCCGCGCTGAACTTCTCCATCACCTTCAGCATGGTTTCCTGGTTGCCCGGATCGCCGGCGAAGTCGGCCGCGGATTTCGCGTAATCGAATTTCCCCGCCAGCAGTTCCTTCACGACGCGGTCGAGCTCGAACGGCATCCCGCTGCTGATCCACGCGATTTTTCCGGCTCCATCGACCACGATCGACGTCGGAATCCCCGCCGCTTTGGTCGGGTTGAACCAATTCTTGAGCAGGTGGTCGTCGGCGGTGTCGCGGCAGATCGGGTAATCGGCGTCCTTGCCCATTTGCGCGATCACCTTGTCCACGGCGCGGTCCGCCTCCGGACCCGGCAGCCGCTCGAAGAGATCGACTCCGATCACGGTCAGCTTGCCCTGGTATTCGTGCGCGAGCTTGGTGAGGTGCGGCATCGCGGCGCGGCAGGGCGAGCACCAGGTGGCCCAGAATTCGATGATGTAGATCTGGCCCGGTTCGAGACGGGTGATCGGACCGTGTTTCACCCAGCGCCCGGCTTTGAACTCAGGCGCGGGCCGGCCGATTTTGAACGCCGCCTCCTCGGCGGAAACAGAAGAGACGACGGCGAGAAGCAGCGCGCTCAACACGAGCGAGCGCAGAGTGAAGAGTTTCATGGGTAAGTCTTACGAGGTTGCGACGGCGAGAGCGGCTTCGCTCAGAATTGCCGCGTGATGTTGATCGCGTAGTGCTGTTGACGTTGCTCGATCGTGCCGAAGCGGAACGTGCCGGCCGCAAGCGGAGGGTCCTGGTCGAAGACGTTGAAGACGGTGAATCGCACGCGCGTGTCCTTGAGCAGCGCGCGAGCCCACCGATGCGGGAGAGCGGAGGAGCGCCCGAAATCGTAGCCGAACTGCAGATCCCAGCGGATGCTGGAGCCGATGACCGTGGTGCTCGTCAGGCTCTCGTTGAACGAACTGTTGTAGGTGGCCAGCGTGCCGACCTCCATCGCGCCGGTGCTCCAGAAGAGCGAGCCGGACAGCTGCCACGGGAGATTGCTCGTGCCGGTTTGCGAGGGCGTGATGGGCCCGTTCGGTCCGCGGACACGCATTTCGTTTTTGTCCGTCCGCGCGACGTCCACGCGTGCGTCGAGGCGGCCCTTCGCGGTCGGCAGGTTGTAGCGCAAACCGGCGTCCCAACCAGCGTGTTTGGACTCGCTCACGTTCATCCAGCTCTGCACCCACTCGACGATCCGTCCGGGTGTGCCGCCGGAGGAAGGCGCGCGAATCATGAACTCGGGGTAGAGCGTCGCGATTTCCGTGAAACTAAAGATGCTGTTCATCTGCACAATCCGACTGGAGTAGTCGGTCTGCCAGCGGGTGCCTTGGACCGACAGGCCCGGGACACCGGGCACATCCACGGTGAGCGAGAAGGTGTTACTCTTGAAAACCTCCGGATCGATATTCGGATTGCCGCTGATGGTGGAAGTGAACGGCAGTGTGATCGGCTCGTTGTTGCGCAACGGATCCGTGAAATCCGCGGGGATGCGCGTCAGATTCGTGCGAGACTGGACGCGCCGCTCGCTGAAGAGCGGCGGCACCCGATACCCTTCGGAGCGAGTCACGCGCAGTGAAAGCCAGGAGATCGGCTGAGCGAGCACGCTGAACGTCGGATTGGTCGTCGAAGCGAAATCGGAATAGCGGTCGTGGCGCGCGGCAATGGACACATCCAGGCGGTTGAGGAGCGGGAGATCCTGCTGGGGCGAAACCACCGGAGCCCTGACTTCGGCCGCAAAACCATACGAACGCCGGCTCGCGGCGGGCACGAGCGCGCTCGTGCTTTCCAATTCGTCGTGCATCGCTTCCGCAGTGAGGGCCATTCGCACGTCGCCCGCCGGCAGCTTCCAGACCTTGCCATCCGCACTGGCGGAGAGGAGGAGGTTCTTCGGTCGCTCTTGCGTGATGGCCTGCGGTCCGGCCACCGCGCTGAACACATCCTGCAGCGCGACGGTGCGACTCGTGCTGTCATACAACAGCGTCGGCGGATTGCTGGCGTTGAGCAGCGACTGGACCCGCGCCTGCTCGAGCACGCCGGTGCCGTTGTCCGGCACGGACTGCGATTTGTCCAAGGTCGCGCTCACGTCGTAGCGCCAGTCGCTCCCCAGCTCTCCGCGGAAGCCGATGGTTCCGCTGAACGCTTTGCGCGTCACCTTGAAGGCGGACAGGTTGTCGAAAAATGTTTTGTGCAGGATGATGGGGACACCGAAGGGATTGCCCGGGTAGTTCGCCGGCAGGGTCAAACCGAAGGCGAAGCCCACGTTAAAACCGGTCGGGCCCGTATCGTTGAAGTAGATGCCTTCGGTGTTGTAGGGATCGCCGTAGCCCTCGTTCTTGCTCTCGACGTAGCGGCCTTGGGCGTAAACGGAGAAGGCCTTGTTGAAGGTATACTCGCCGCCGAAGAGCACCGAATTCTGCTCGAAACGCGGGCTCGCGTAGATGGAAGCCGCGTCGAAGCGCTCGCCCCAAGCGGTCGCGTCGTCCGTGGAAAACGGATCCCATGCCGCGCCGCCGGCCGCCGCATAGGCTTTGGCGTAATCGGTCGCGGCCAGGCCGGTGCCGGAGGAATTCGCCGGAATCGGCGCCATCGGCGTGGCCAAGCCCGGAAGATTCAAGCCGCTCTCCGTTTCGATCCAGCCCGGCACGACGCGGATGGAGTCGCTGCGGTTATCCGCTCCGCCGAACGCGCGGCGATCATTCGTGTTGATCGTCGCCGTGTCTCGCGCGGCCAGAGGCGTGCTCCGTTCATGCGACAACGTCACGCGCGCATTCCAGTTCGCGCGCGCGACGCTCTGGGTCAGCGAATAACTCTGAACCGAGGCGTCCGTCTTGAACGTGTTGTCATAGTTGATCTGAATTTCCGTTCCGTTGTAGTCCTTCCGCGTGATGATGTTGATCACGCCGGCGACCGCATCGGCGCCGTAGATCGCACTCGCGCCGTCCAGCATCACCTCGATCCGGTCCACGGCAGAGAGCGGGATGCCGCCGATGTCGTAACGGTCGTTGATCGTGACCTGGCTGCCTTTGGTCACGCGTCGGCCGTCCACCAGGATCAGCGTGCTCGCGCCCTGAAAGCCGCGCAGGTTCGCGGACACCGCATAGTCGCCCGCCAGCGGGCTGGGTGAGCCGGCGTTGTTGCCCATGCCGTTGCTGGAACTGCTGACCTGCGGAATCGCGCGGAACACATCGCCCAAATTCGCCGCTCCGGTCCGCTGGATCGCCCGGCGATCGAGCGTGAAGACCGGCTGCATCGTCTGCTCGCCGACCAGCGTGCGAATCCGTGAGCCCGTGACCTTGAAAGCGTCCAGCTGGACAGTCCCGTCCTTGACCGTCGTGTTGGCGTTGCCGGCTGCACCGTTCGCCGCCGCCGCGTCAGCGGGACGGCTTAGGGCGTTTTTTGATTCTGCGGCGATTTCCTTCCGCACGGCGAGGGCGCCGGTGGACTTGTCTTGGGCGACGACGAGCGCCGTGCCTTCGAGCATTTGCTCCAGCGCGGCGCGAGGAGTGAACTCACCCTTGATCGCGAGCGTCTTCACGCCGGCGACGTCGGAGGGAGAGAAGAGCAGCTGCTCGCCGGACTGGGCGGCGAACTGCTTCAGCGCCCTCGCGGCATCGTCCGCGGGCACGTTGAAATTTTTCTTCGCCGCCTCGGCCGCGAAGCCGAGTAGAGCGAGACAGAGACTGAGCAAAAGCAGGACAGGCGTCCGCAGGTAACGCGCGGCGCCGACGCGAGGATGCGAGGGTGAGGTCATAGTGTGTGCCCGACGCGCGGAAGGGGCGGCACGCCGGTCACCAAGGGCAGACGGACGAATCTGAAAAACTCTCTAGAAAATTTCCCGTGCCGCCGTGTCATCGCGCGGCGCGGAGCTCGATTCCCTGCCCGGTGCGCTCGCTGGCCACACCGAAATTCTCCTCCAACAGACGCACGAACGGCTCGTAGGCGTCCGCGCGGAATGTGCCGCTGAAGTGTTTCGCGTTCAGGGCAGGATCAGCGATCACGAGCTTCGTGCGGTTGTAGCGATTGAATTCCGCCACGACGTCCGCAAGCGGCAGATCCTCGAACTCCAGCCGGCGCTCCTGCCAGGCGAGTGCACGGTGCATCTCGATGGCGCCGACTTCGCTGATGGCGACGACGGGCGGCGCGTCCTTCTCGGGTTCGGTCAACAGCTTCACGCGCACGCTCTCGCCCTCCACAAGCAGCGGCGGGCCGGATTGGTCGGCGACGGCGGGGAGCAGCGAGGCACCTTTGACGGTGTCGTTTACCTGCACCTTGCCCTCGGTGACGAGCACGTCGACGGCATCCTCGCGCAGGCGGACGTTGAACGCGGTGCCGACGGCGCGCACGGCGACGTGGTTGGCGGCGACGATGAACGGCCGGGCGGGATTCTTCGCGACGTCGAAATGCGCCTCGCCGCGCAACAGCTCGACGCGGCGCTCGTGGTCCGAGTAGTGGACCTTGATCGCGCTGTCGGTGTTGAGCTGCACGACCGAGCCGTCCGGCAAATCGAGCTTCTGAAACGCCCCCACGTCGGTCTCGGCGGTCGGACGCGCCGCGTTGAAGCCCGCCCACCCCGCCCATGCGAGCGCGATGGTCGCGGCGGCGGCGAGCGGCACCCACACGCGCGACGCGCGGCGGCGGGCCGGCGAACGCGAGCGCGGCGCGAGCAACTCGGGCTCGGGCGTGGCGGCGGCCGTCGGCCGCAGCGCGGCGGTGCGGTTGAAGTCTCGCCAGACGGCGTCGAGCTCCGCGAAAGCCTCGGCGTGCTTCGGCGACAGTTGCAGCCAGCGCATGAACTCGGCGGTCTCGCTCTCGGTCATGCCGCGGTCGCGCAGGCTCAGCCAGACGGCGGCGGTCGCTTCGATTTCCTCGGGGTCGTGTGGGTGGGGCAGCTCGGCATTCATGCGGTGCCTCCGTGGGTCACTCCGTGTTGTTTCAGAAAGTCGCGCAGGCGCAGCACGCCGATGGCGATCTGCGCATTCACCGTGTGCTCGGAGATGCCGAGCTGGGACGCGATCTCGCGATGCGAGAGCCCGTAGATTTTGCGCAGCGTCAGCACTTGGCGGCAGCGGGTGGGCAGCGCCGCGATGGCTTGGGCGAGCAGTTGGAGTTCCTGGTCATGGGCAACGGCCTCGGGGATGCCGGGCCTCTCTTCCAAGACGGACAGCGATTCGAGTTCTGCTATTCCGTCGATCGTGGCGATTTTTCGCCGGCGAAAATAGTCGAAGGCGGCATTGCGCGCCGTGGTGAAGAGGAAGGCCTTCGGCGCGCGCACCTCGCCGTGCTCGCGGGCCTGGAGCAGGCGCGCGTAGGTTTCCTGAACGAGGTCTTCGATGTCGGGGTGGCCTGGAAACTTGCCTCGCAGGTAAGAGCGCAACGACGCCTCGTGCGGCTGCACCTCACGGGCAAACCATCGGGCGGTCTCGGGATCGTGCGGGGGCATGGCGACGCCCATGGCATCGGCCCGTCCGCCGCGGGAGTCGAGCGGGTTTGCGGATTTTTGCTGCGCAGGGAAAATCTTCCCGGGAGCCGCTAGTAGTTTTGTGTGGCGCGCGCGTCTTAGCGCGAGGCGGCGCCGCGCGCCGTCGGCTGAGGTTTAGGAGAAGCACGGGGCGGCGCGTCACTCGCCGGACACTTCAACCTAAACTTCCGAACTTAAACGGACGCTTGGCGCTTCATCGCCAGCAGTCGCGCACGGGAGGGCACGCCATGCTTGTGCAGGATCGACGCGACCTGGTTCTTGATCGTGGCCTCGGCGCGATTGAGCTCGCTGGCGATCTCCTTGTTGGAAAGGCCGGTAAGGAGCAGGTCTCTCACGCGCAGTTCGGCGGGCGTCAAATCGGGCACCAGTGTCGCTAGCGGGCGGGAGGCGGAGACGACCGGAGACGTTTCCTGACGGACCGGCAGCAGGCAACTGGCGCCGACGAGCAGGCTGAGGGGCACAAAACGGGACGAGCGGGAAGCTACCATGGCGAAGGCAAGGATTCGCGCAGCGGAAGGCGGCGCTATTACTTAGACGAACGAAGCGGCCAAATCCCCGAAGGAAATCGTCCAGGCCGCAACCTGACCCTTCAGAGGCCGAGCAGGCGCTTCACCTCGGCTTTGAGCAAGGGGCTGCGGGCGTCGGTGGAGACGCCCCGGCCGTCCCGATCGAGCAGGAACATGGCCGGAACGACATTGAGGCCGTAGCGGGCCGATATCTCATTCTTTCAGAATTTCCCGTCTAAATGCTGCGATCACGGCCGACGCTCTTTCTGCCCAAAATCGAGGAACTCTCCGATGGCTACCTTTCCGGTCGCGGGACAGCGATCACATCGAAGCCTCTGCGTGAATGCGTCATAACCTCAGGTGCGCACCTCACCAATTCCCTCGATAGCGTGGTGTGTGTTCCGTGTGAGAGCGAAATCCCGTTCCAAGGGCGCGGATCAGAGGGGTGTTCTCGAGGAATTCGGTCAGCAGGCCACCGATGACGAGGCCACACGGTTCGAGCGTGCGGATATATCCCGGAGTCATCAGCATCTTACCGTCCACGCGCTCCGGGCGTGGGAACCCTGCCTTGGGAGCGGGCGACTTCGGCGTTCGCCGATCTGGCATCGGCAGCTAACGGTGAGCCTTGAGCATCCGCATGCGAAACGCGGAGTCACAACCAGAGCGATGTTCGCAAGCGCGAACACGCCGGCATCATGGCACGACCATCGCAAGTCGGCACACCCAGTGCGGGAATGGGCGTTCAGAATTATTTCCGGAGGGTCGGCACGGATTCCGGAGGCGCGGTCATGTGAACGCCCGCTTTCGCCAGCGCGCCTTCGAGCGGCCGGGAACCTTCGGATTCCGAGAATCCAAGCAAGGCATCCACCACCGTGCCTTCCCCATCGATGATGAATACAGCCGGGATCGCTGGCACATCATAGAGTTTCCTCGCGAGGGCGGTCTCCCCTCGCCCGGAAGGATCGAAGGCCCATGCGATATCCGGATAGTGCGCCTGGTTTTGCTTCATCCAGGAATCGAACTTTTCCTTCTGATCCCAGACGCAGACCCCCAGCACGACGACATTCTGATCCTTGTAGCGCGCCGCCACCTGCTGGTTGAACGGAATCGCGTCCTGACACGGGCCGCACCAAGTGGCCCAGAAATCGAGCACTACGGTCTTTCCCTTGAAATCCGACAGCTTCACGGTGCGACCGTCGGCGGCCAGCACGGTGATTTCCGGCGCCCGTTCGTGCCGGCCGCTCTGCCAGCGATCGCGGAAGAGGCGTTGGCTCGCCTCGCGACGTTCCCGTTCGGCGTGGCTCTTGCGCACGCTTTCGGGGATGTCAGTCGCTTTATCGAACGCAGCGCGCAGGTCGGCCACGGCCGCCTTCCACGCCTGGGCGGCAGGTTCGTCGATCACGGGATGAAGCTTTCCCGCCGCGTCCACCGGACCCCAGTCTTTCACGAATCGCGGGGACTGGGAGAAAACAAACGATTCGACCACGGACCAGCGCCGCGGGTCCTCCGGGTGCTTGGTGTAGAAATTCATCGCAAACTCGCCCACACGCCGCGCCCGCGCTTCGAAGAATTTTTCCCGCTCGAACTCCGGTGCCACGGCCAGGTTCCGGTATCCGCCGGTCATCGGACCGAGGTGGTGCAAAAGCGATTCGAACTGCTTCCAGTCGTCATCCGCCGGATTGGATTCGCTCGGCTCGGCCGCGAGGCATCGCACGGCCAGCAGCGCGAGGAAAAGTGCGCGGCGGCCGGAAAAGAAAGGGAAAGGGAACATGGTCAGAATCGTTTTTGGAGGTGAAGGGTGTAGCGGCGGAGGCGCGGGTCGGTGGTGAATTGATAGCCGCCGACGGTTCCGGTGGTGGCGACGATGGGCGGCTCCTTGTCGAGGGCGTTTTGGAGGCCCACGCTGATCTGGAGGTCGGAAAGCAGCCATCCGCCCCAGCGGTGCCGGCTGGAGCCGAACTGGTAGCGCACCTGCACGTCGTGGTAGAATTGCCGCGGGAATCGCTCGCCGCCCTGGGTGAGCACGGAGGTGTTGCGGGTCGCGACCGATGCGCTGCGCGGATAGATGAACTGCGCGTCGTAATACTGGACGTTCCAGCCGGCGGACCAAGGCCCGCGACTCCAGTCCAGTCCGCCGTTGCCGCGCCATTTGAGCGGACCGTCGGTGAACCCGATCGTGTTGACCAGAGGCTGTGCGGTCGTTGTTTGCGAGGCGGAGCGCCCCATCCAGGTCGCGATCGCGTAGGGGCGGAACTCACCGAGCGTGGTCTTGCGCAGGTAGTCCGCTTGGAAATCGACCGCGGTCACTTCGCGGCGAGTGAAATTATACAAGGAGATATCGAGGGCGGTGATGGCGCCGCCCGTGTATCCGAGCGCCTGTTCCGCGGGAGTGAGCGCATCGCGGACGACGCGCCCAGCCGGCAATTGATCTTCCAGATCGATCGCAGTCTGCCCGCTGAGCGAGCGGATCTCGTCGGTTTTGTTGATCTTGGTGAAATCGACCGACAAACGGAACCCAGGCAGCCAGCGGGGTGTGAAGATCGCGCCGGCGGAGAGGCTGCGAGAGTGCTCCGGCTTCAGGCCGGGATTGCCGCCCGAGGTGGTGTCGACGGCAATGAACGATGTCGAGTTGCCGCGTTTCGGGTCGGTGACCGAGAAACTGCCGAAGCCGACGGGATTGGGAGACATCTGCGAAAGCGACGGGGCAAGGAAACCGGTGCCCCAGCTGGCACGCAGCGTGAGGTCGCGCCACGGCGCGGTCCGCAGGCCGACCAGGTAGGAAGTGTCGCCGACCTTGCGATCCAGGAAGTCGACGGCGGGAAACGGACCGGCGGAACTCGGAACGCTGAGGCTCAGAGCGTTGGCCAGCGTATGATAGCGGGAGGTATCATAGCGGACGCTGGTCTGCAGCTCGAGGCGGCTGGGCTGCGATTTTTCGGCGGCGGCGATGAGCGGCACCCGCGCCTCCGTGTAGAAAGCCCGAGCGGTCGAGGACACGGCCGGGAACCACGAGTAGAGGAACCCGGTTCCGGAGGTCGAAGCCAGGGGGAACACCGAGGACTCCTTGTTCTCGCGCTGACCCTCGACGCTCGCCGAAAGAATGATGTCGCCGGCGGGCAGATGAAAAACCGGACCCGAAGCGCGCAAAGCGCCCGTTTGCGAAACCAGGTCGCCGTTGTTGTCGGCGTCCAAGCCGGGCAGCAGATAGGGCGTGTAGTTCAGCGGGTAGGTTTTCAGGTCCCGAAGCACATCGAGCACGCCGGTGGAAACGGCGGTGAGATACGAGGGCGACGGACCCGACGGGCCGTCCGGATCGCCGAGGACCGGTGCGGTGCGGCGGTTGACGAAGAGCGAACGTCCCCAGGTGTAGTCGAGTGCAGCTTGCCATTCGCCCGGCAGGCGAGCCACCAGACCGCCCGTGATCCGCGTCGTGTTGAGCGTGGAAAATCCCGGTGTCCTCAGGATGACGGCGGGATAGGTGACGTTGACCGCGGTGGTGAAGGGATTGTTGGGCGCGGTGACGGCCAGTGTGCTGGAGTTCGGGCCCAGCAGGGTCGCGCCGTTGCCGCGATTCTGCGTGCGCAGGTAATCACCATATCCCTCCAGCCAAGGCGTGATCTTTTGGCGCAGGCTCAAGCCGAGCGACTTGATGATGGGCGTGGTGATGAGCGCCGCTTGGCGCGCACTCAGGTCCTCCGGGATGTCGAGATTGTAGCGCCCGGCGTTGGCGACGAGCGCGGCGGCGTCGGCGGACGAGACGCCGGCATACCCGATGGGCAACGACGTGAACGTCGAACTCAGGACGGTGCCGCCGTATTCGGGCTTGAGCTGCAAATTCGAGCCACTGAAGCCGCGGACGTTCGTGGTGGCGCCGGCGGGCGGAAAGAACGTGCTGTTAAAAGTGCCGGGATTGTTGGCGTAGGCCAACCGCCGGGCATGCACCGTGAAATCGCGATCCTGCTGCAGCAGATCGTTGGACTCGGCGTAGCTGCCGGTGACGGTCACGACCGTAGCCCCACCCCGCAGATTGAACGTCGCGGTGAGATCCGCCCGGCGCTGCGCGCTGTCGGTATCGAAGGTGTTCACGTAGTTGAGGTCGAGGATCACGCCGGAAAAATCCTTTCGCGTGATGATGTTCACCACTCCGCCGGTGGCGCCGCCGCCATAGATGGCGGAGGCGGTGGACGGCAGGATTTCGATGCGTTCGATCATCGCCAGCGGGATGCCATTCACGTCCGGCTGGAGCATCGCACTGTTGCCCGTGGTGCGGCTCGGCAGGCGCCGGCCATCGACGAGGATGAGCGTCTGATTCGTGCCGAGGCCGCGCAAATTGATGGAGCTGGTGGGGGCGCTCAGATTTTGGGCGCTCGAGCCGAGATCCGTCGCCATCGGCAGTCGCGTGAGGAAAAAATCCTGCAGCGTCGTCGCTTGGGAATTCTGGATTTGGTTGTGATCGAAGACGACGTAGGGTTGCACGTCGTCGCGCGAGCGGGGCTTGTCGAGGTTGATCAGCTTCGAACCGAACACCTCGAAGGTGTCGAGTTGGAGGATATTCTCGCCGTTGGCGTCGGTGGCGAGGCGGGGCTTGCTGTCCGGGCGATCGCTATTTTCCTCGATCGCCCTGACGGCGTTTTTTGCTTCAGCAGGTGTCTCGCGGCGCACGGCGATGGCGCCGGTTTTCGTGTCGGTCGTGGCGAGGAGGCCGGTGCCGTCGAGCAAAGCGTCGAGCGCTTCCCGCACCGTGAGTTCGCCCTTTACCGACGACGTTTTCACTCCACGCACGACGGCGGCGGCGAAGAGCGTCTCGCGGCCGGAGACGGAGGAGAACTGCTTCAACGCCGCGGCAGCGTCGCCCGCGGGGATGTCGTAGTGTTTTCTCGCTTCATCGGCCGCGAGCGCGGCGACGGAGATCAAAGCGCCGAGCAGGACGGCGCGCAGGAGGTGGCCCAAGGTTCGCATGGTGTGTCGGTGATCCGGCCGGCGGGGATGCCGGCTTGGCTAACACGACGAACTGCGCGGTGGGAGCCGTAACATTTTCTTCACCGATGCGCGTCACCGCGCGCGGCGGAGCACCGTGCGGTTCTCTCCGGCCGTCTCGGCGCGGACGCCGAGATCGGTGTCGTTCACCAGCAAACGGACGAAGCCCTCGACATTATCGGGCCGGAACGTGCCGCCGATCCGCAGCGCGCCGAGCTCCGGATCGCCGAGCTCGAGCTGCTGGCGGTTGAGCCGGTTGAACTCCGCAATGGCGTCCGCGAGCGGCGTCTCGTTGAACTGCAATCGCGGCGCCTGCCAGGCGAGCTCGCGCGCGATGTCCTCCGTCGTCACTGTGGCGATCGCCGGGGCGGAAGTTTCCGCCCGGTTCACCGTCGCCATCTGGCCGACGGAGACAAAGACCGGCGCCGGGCCGGTCGCTCCCGCCTGCTCGACCTTCACGCGACCTTCGGTGACGAGCACCTGCACGTCCTGCGCGTCGAGCCGGACGTTGAAGGCCGTGCCGACCGCGCGCACCTCGACACCGGCGGCATCGACCACGAAAGGACGCTGCGCGTCCTTCCACACGGAGAAATGGGCCTCGCCGCCGGTGAGTTTCACGCGGCGTTCCTTCTCGGAATATTGCACGACGAGCCGCGAACCGTCCTTCAACTCGACGCGCGAGCCGTCGGGCAGCGCGAGGCGCTCGTTGACGCGCAGATAGGATTTCGGAGCGGCGGCGACTGCGGCCGCGTCGGGTCGCGACCAAGGTCGCTCCCACAGGAAAAATACGAGCGCGATCGTCGCAGCGGCCGCGAGGCCGGCAGACGCCCAGCGCCACCACGCCCGGCTGCGCGCCGGTGGCGGAGCGAACAAGTCGGGATTCGGCTCGGTGTCATGCGCTGGCGTCCACTCGTAGAGCTGCATCATGCGCTCGAGCGCCGCGGCATGCTGGGCGAGCGCCTCGGCATGGCGCGGATCGGCGCGCAGCCAGTGCATGTAGTCGTCCTGCTCGGCCGCACTCAGGCCGCGATCGCGGCGGGCGAGCCAGTCCGCGGCGGCTTCGAGAATTTTCTCGGGCGTCGGATCGTGCGGTTTCGGGTCGGATTTCATCGCGCGCCTCCGCGGGAGAAGAACGCGGCGCATTGGCGGATGCCGGCGGCCATCTGTTTCTCCACCGTGCTTTCGGACACGCCGAGCTGGTTGGCGATCTGCTTCTGGGTGAGGCCATACGCCGTGCGCAGCGTGAAGATCTGCCGCACGCGCTCGGGAAGCGACTGGATGGCCTTGGTCAAGAGCTCGAGTTCCTGCTGTTTCGTGACGGAGGCGACAACATCCGCCGCATCCGTTAAGACGGTCGGATCGGTGTCGTCCGTAATCGGTTCGAACGCCACCACACGTTGCCGCCGCACGGCATCGAGCGCGAGGTTGCGCGCCGTGGTGAACAGCAGCGCGCGCGCGGATCTGATCGGGCTCACTTCCCTCGCCTGCACCATGCGCGACAGGCTTTCCTGCACGACGTCGTCCACGTCGGGCAGCGTGGGAAACCGCGCCAGCAGCCACGCACGCAACGCCGGACGATGCGGCTGCACCTCCGTGGCGAACCAGCGGCTGACCTCGGGACTGGCGTCGGGCGGCATTTCGGAATGCCCCGCAGTATCGGCTGAGACGCGCGAAAATCCAGCCGCATGGCAGCCGTGAAGCCGCGCAGGAAAATTTCGTTACGGCATCGGGCGTCCCGTTCGTCTTTGGGCCAGCCCGTCCGCCGACGCACCGTGGCCCGAAAGCACTAGAACACGGGTTGGCCGTGACAACCCGTCCACTGCAACCACGCTGGCCGGCATGAACCTTGCCGCGAGCGCGATTATTCGCCGTCTCCCCCGCTCCGGGCGGAGAGGTATCGCGGTCTAGCCAACTGCCAACGATCCTCTTTCGCACCCCGAGCGGTTTTCCGCCCGGGGTTTTCTTTTGTCATGAAAACACCTGTTCACCTGCCCCACCCGACCGTCTCCTGGCAACTGACCGTCCATGCCGGCGGCACCGATCCGCTCGTCTTCGCGCGCGTCCTGCAAAAGGCCGCCGTGCCGGAAATCGCGCTCGAGGCGGCGGCCTACGCGCGCAGCCCGGCGCGTCTGGAACTTACCGTAACCTGCAGCGAGGCGCGGGCCGAGCTCACACGCCGGAAACTCGAGCGCCTGCTCGATGTGCGCGCGGTGATTCTCCATCGCGTGCCATCCGCGAGAGCGCCTTACGGCGCGTGCGCATAGGTCGCCAGGGCTTTCCAAATGAGCGGCGGATGATTCGAGATGATGCCGTCCACGCCGAGTGCGAGCAGGCGGGTGGCAGTCGGGAGGTCGTTCACGGTATAGACCCACACGCGGAGCCCGCGCGCGTGTGCCTCGCGCACGGAGTCGTGCGTGACGAGGTCGCCGCTCCACACCGCGACGCTGGCGCCGGCGGCGGCGAGCCGATCGAGCTGCGCGGGACCGAGCGTTTTCTCGGCCTCGGTGAACGGCTGGCCCTTCGCCGGCGCGACGGGCCCGAGCGCAGCGAGCACTTGCTCGGGCGCGAGCGCATGGAAGTCGCGCAAGTAGTCCCAATCGAAACTTTGCACGACCACCCGGTTGATCCAGCCACGCGTGCGCAACAACTCGACGCAGGTCCGCGCGTCGCCTTCCTTGCGCTCGATGAGCGTGACGGCGTGCGGGGCGATGAGCTCGATCGCCTCGGCGAGCAGCGGCAGGCGCGTGCCGGCGAAGCGCGGATCGAACCATCGGCCGGCATCGAGCGATTGCAGCTCGGCGAGCGTGTGCTCGCTGGCGCGGATTCTCTCGCCGCCCCAGCGCGAGCGCGCGTCGGTGGTGCGGTCGAGTGTGGCGTCGTGCAACACGATGAGGGCGCCGTCCGCCGTGGGATGGTAATCGAGCTCGACCAGGTCGGCGCCGGCGAGCGTCGCGGCGGCGAAACTGGGCAGCGTGTTTTCCGGCGCGGCGCCGGAGTAGCCGCGATGTCCGATCACCAACGGCCGTGGGGCGCGCAGCAATTCCGTCGCCGAGGGCGGCGGCAAATCGCTCGCGGCGCAGGACGCGCCGAACGCGACGATGTTACAGAGCAGCAGGGTGAGGAGGCGGATCGACATGAGACAAGGCGGGCGCGAGGCGACGATGCAGATTGCGGAATGGGTGACCAGCTCCGGCCCGTCCGCGTTTGGAAGCGGCCACTGGCTCCCTCAGCTTCGCACGATGGCGCGACCCTCTACAGCGCGCGATCCGCGGACGGGCCGGGAAGTGGTCTGGTGGCGGGAGGGCCCGATCTTGCTCCGGGTGAGCCGGCCGCGGACCCGCGGCGCGAGGCGCGGGAGAGCGCGGCGAGTTCAGAATGTGAGCGTGGCGGTCAGCGCATAGGAGCGCGGTTGCTGGTAGACGAAGGTGGTGGGGATGCTGACTCGGTCGGGGCGGGAGATGTCGCCGCCGGGAGGGCGCAGAGCCGCGCCAACGTAGACGAGGTCATTGTTGCCGAGGGCGTTTCCGACGCGCAGGTTGAGGTCGAGCAGCATGTCGTGCCGCAGCTTCATCTGGTAGTTGGCCGTGAGCGTGACGGTATAGTAGGCGGCGCGGTAGATGCGGGTGCTGGAGTCGACGCTCGGATCGTCGATCGCGGTGAGCGGGTTCGCGGGATTGACGATGGTGTCGGCGCCGCGGTTGCCGATGGCGGTGCGGCCGATGTATTGGATGCCGCCGCCGACGCGGAGGTTTTTCAGAAAGCCACGGGGGATGCGGTAGTCGGTGTAGACGTTCGCCGTGAATCTCGGGAGATCGCTGCCGGTCACGACCGTGGCGCTGTTGGTGGCCTTGAAGGTCTGGATGTCGTTCCACGCGGTGGCGGCGGCCGCGGCGTCGGGCGAACGGTTGGCGACGGGGATGGAAGTGTCGACGGTAGCGACGTTGCTGGCGTCGATGAGCACACCGGCATCGAGGACGATCTGCTTCAGCGTGGCTTCGTTGGCGGCGAGGTAGGCGAACTCGTCCTTGTGGCCGTTGAGGTTGTAGACCTTGGGGATGCCGGCGTTGGCGGTGAGGCGCCAGTTGCGGGTCAGGTTGGCGGTGATGTCGATCTCGTAGCCCTCGGTCTTGTCATCCTTGAAATCAAAGGCGATGGCGGGGATGGCGGCGAGTCCGCGCGTGTTCATGCCGTTGGGGTTTTGGTCGCCGACTTTGTTGGCGTTGACGATATTGGCGTATTTGCCGGCATTGCTGATTTGGCTCTGGCTGTCGAATTGCTTGCCGACGTAGCGCCCGACGGAGGCGCTGATGCGGCCTCCGAGCAGATTGAAACGCAGGCCGGCATCCCATCCCTCGCTGGTGGTGACGGGCATCGGCTGGCCGGTCAACGTGACGCCGGCACCGGGAGCCTTGAAGGATTCCGCGTAGTTCGCGTAGGCGCTGATCCAGGACAGGGCGTGAAAAACGCCGCCGTAGGTCACGGTGGTGGCGGAGACATCGACCGCCGGTTGAGAGTAGTCGTCGCGGAAGCGGTCGTTGGCGTATTGGGGCAACGGCTTGAAGTTGGCGTCACGCGGGCGCGAGTTGGCGGGGAGGTAGGCGCCGTTACCGGTGATGTTGCCGGCGGAATCCTTGGCCTGATATTGCAGGGTGTAGTAGTCGGCGGGGCCGACGGGGCGGTAATAGATGGTCTGGCCGTCCCAATCGACGGGGTAGTCGGCCATGGAATTGTTCGTGCTGTTGCCGCTGTAGCTCAGCTGCTTCACCCGGTCGCGACGGATGCCGCCGATGAGGTTGAGGCGGCCCTTGAAGAGCTTGGCGGTGAAGGCGGACTGGACGTAGTCGAAGTTCGAGTCGGCGGCGCGCAGGGTGCCGATGCTGCGCAGGTCGACGATCTTGGAGACGTGATAAGTCTGCGTGGTGCCGGCGATGGGGTCGACGTATTGGACGCTATCGGGATAGAGCCCGGGCTGGCGGAGATTGTCCCAGTAGAAGCGATAAGTGAAGATGTCGTCGACGGAGCGGCGGCGGATGTCGGGGTTGCGATCCATGACGGAGGTGTAGGCGTAGAGGTCGTAGTTAACCTTGCGGCGACCGGTGATGACGTTGGCGCGGAAGTCGCCCCACTTGGTGTCGTCGAAGACGAGGGCGAGGGCGGCGCGACCTTCTCCGACCTTAGTCTTGTAGTAAAAGGACGAGGCGAGGGCTTCGCTGTAGACTTTCTTGAAGTTGGGGTTGGGCTGGCCGTTGGGGAGGGTCTGGTTGACGTCGATCGTGGCGTTGCCCATGCGGGAGGCGGCGGTCTCGACGTGCTTGTCGGTGTCGGCGTAATTGAAGGCAGCCTCGAGGAAAAGGTGCTGGCCCTGGTGGTGCTCGAGGAAGACCGCCGCGTCGTGGAAACCGTATTCGAGCGTCGGCATGTCGGGCTGGATGACGGTCTTGGTCGACGGGCGGCGAAAAGAGGAACCGGCCTCCGCCAGACCGAAGAGGAGATCCGGGGAGTAGATGCTGTCGATCATCGAGCCGCCGTTGATGCTAAGGTTGGCCGTGGAGAGCGCGAGCTTGCCTCCGACCGGCACGGCCGCATTGGCCGCGCCGCCTTGGGTGCGCCACGTGTTTGCCCAGTTCATGACCGTGCCCGAATCCATGCCGGGAACATAGAGCAAATAGGGCGAGGTGCTGGAGCCGAGGCGGGCGAGGCCCTTGGCGTCGGAGTTGGTGATGCTGGCGACCGGCGCGGCCACCGTGGTGACGCCGTCCCAGCCGGAAATGGACTCGGACATCGTCTCGCGCCCCAGGAGCGTGCTCTGTTTGTAGTGCTCGTATTCGGCGCGGAGGGTGGTGTTTTTCAGCAAGCGGTAAGTGGCCGCGAGGTGGATGCCCTGCCGGTTGTCGAACTCGAGATCGCGCCAGGTCGGTGAATCCTGAAGGAGCGCGTTAACGCGAATCGCGAAGCGCTCACCCGCACGCCGATTGACGTCGAGGGTGAGACGCGCCCGACCCCACGATCCCGTCTGGAGCGACATCTTGTTGAAATCGGTATCGACGCGGGCGCGCTTGGTCATGCCACTGACGACGCCACCCAGGCTGCCGGTGCCGATGAGGAGCGCGTTCGGACCACGCGCGAAGTCGAAGCGCTCCTGGCTGTAGGTGTCGGAGTTTTGCCCGAGGAGAAAAAAATTGCGCTGCGCTTGAGTGATCCAGAGGCCGCGGGAAACCACACTCGAACCGGCTTCGCCATCATTGTAGCGGTAGGCGCTCAGCGGCGTGATGGGCATATAGGAACCCACGGACCAGGAGAGGGCGGCCTCCTGACTATCGAGGCTGAGCGCATCGAGAAAATCGCGCGTGATCACCGAGTAGGCCAGCGGCGTGTCGCGCAGAGGCAGCGACATGCGCCCGCCGGCGAGGGAATTGGCCGCGACAAAACCATCGTCCTTCTCCGTCACCACGAGGAACGGCGACAGGGTCACCACGCCGCCATCGTCGCGCAGCGCGGCGGCGCCGGTCTCGGTCCGCGGCGCGGGCGTGAAAGCCGGCTTTTCCTTCGGTGGCTCGGACTTCGGATCGCGCCGGATGGTGAACGCGCCGGTCTTCGCGTCCTCCAGCGCCGCCAGCTCGGTGCCGGCGAGCATGCGGTCGAGCGCCTCTCGGGCCGCGAGTTCGCCGTGCACGGCGTTGGTCTTCACTCCGTCGACCAATTGCACCGAGAAGAGGATCTCGCGTTTCGCCTGATGCGCGAACTGCTTGAGCGTTTGCCCCGCCTCGCCGGCGGGCAGATCGAATGCCGTCGGTGCCGCCGCTTGGGCGAAGCAGGTCGCGCTCGACACGAGGGCGAAACAACAGAGGAGCTGCCGCCACAGCGGGGCGACCGCGCGAAGAAGAACAGGGGTGTTCATGGGGACTGAACCAGAGATGCCGGCGCGGAAGATTTCCGCTAAAGCATCGCAAAAATACTCGGCGCCCTCCGCGCCGCGCTCAACGCCGGCGCAGCCGGATCGTCTCGCCGAAACGCTCGGAGCGCGCGTCGAATCCGGTTTCGAGCAGGCGGATGAAGCCCTCGACGTTGTCCGAGCGCAGGGAGGCGCTCACCTCGACCTCGGCCAGCTCGGCATCGGCGACGACGAGGTGCACCGAGGGATTGTGGCGGTTGAACTCGGCCACGACGCTCCGCAGCGGCGTGGCGGTGAAGTCGAGGATGCGTGGCTGCCACGCGAGCAACTGCTCCGCCTCGTCCGTCGTCACCGCCTTCACCTCGACCGAACGCGCGCTGGCGAGCGGAACGATCGTGCGGTGTCCCTGCGCGAGGGCCGGCACCACCGTCGTGCGGCCGCCCTCGCGCGCGGGCGACGCCTGATCGACGCGCACCTTGCCATCGGTGACGAGCACCTCGACCGACTGACGGCCGAGCCGGACATTGAACGCCGTGCCGACCGCGCAAACCTCGATGCCGCGCGCGGAGACGACGAAGGGCCGCGCGGGATTCTTCGCCACCGTGAAATGCGCCTCGCCGCGCTCGAGCTGCACGCGCCGCTCCGCCGCCGTGAATCGCACCGAGACCACCGCGCCGCGATTCAGCTCGACCACCGATCCATCGGGCAGCGTCTGCGATTCGATCATCGCGATCGGCGCGGCCGCCTCCTCCGCGCCGCGTGACGGCGTGGACAGTCGCGGCCACGCCACGAACGCGGCCAGGACCACTGCCGCGGCGAGCCCGAGCCAAGGCAGCACCCGACGGCGAAACTCGTGCGAGCGAACAACCGGCCCCGCCGGCGCGAGCAGGTCGGGGTTCGGCCGCGCGCCGTGCTCCGGCCGCCATTGGCCGAGAAGGTCGAGCCGCGACCAGTTCTGCCGGTGTCGCCGCAGCGCCGCGCCGTGCCGCGGATCGGCCGCGAGCCATTGCAGAAAGCCGTCCTGCTCCGCCGGCGTGAGTCCGCGATCCTCGCACAGGACCCAATGGGCTGCCTGGTCGTCGATCGACGAAGTGGAAAATGCACCCGGGTCGGTCATCGGTGGGAAGGCGGCAGGCCGTGCCGCGTGAAAAATTCGCCGAGCTTGCGCAGCGCGATGGTGCCTTGCGCCTCGACGGTGTGTTCCGAAATACCCATCTCGGCCGCGACCTCGCGCTGCGAGAGACCGTAGATCTTCCGCAGCGTCAGGATCTGACGGCAGCGGGCGGGCAGCGACTGGATGGCCGCGGTCAAGAGTTCGAGTTCCTGGGAGCGCGCCACCTCGGCGGCAACGTCCGCTCCTTCATCCAGGATGCCGTCGAAGGCGTTTTCCGCCAAACCGCCGATGCGCGCGACCTGCCGGTGCCGCATTTGCATGAGCACGATGTTGCGCGCCGTCACGAACAACAGCGCCTTCGGCGAACGCACCTCGCCGTTCGCCCGCGCCCGTAGCACGCGCACGAACGCCTCCTGAATCACGTCGTCCACCTCGGAGGCGATGTGAAACTGCGAACGCAGCCACGCCCGCAGCATCGGCTCGTGGGGCTGGAGCTCGGTCGCAAACCACTGCGCTTCTTCGGGACACTGCGGGGGCACGGCTGACGGGGATCTTGTCCACACGTGACTCCGCCGCTCGCGGCAAGCGAGGCGAAACCGGGAAGCACGGCTCGCGTGAAGGGGAAATTTTGCAGCGCAGAAATTTCTTTAGCGGAAGTCGCCGCATCGCGCATCTAAAGGCAATTCCCGCCCCGCGGCGCCGGAGCGGCAATATTGCGACGAGCGGCCGCGTTGTGCGGGAGGCGTGCGAAGCGGACCGGCTCCCCCGCCCCGAAGAAAGCACAGAGCATCCGTTGCCCGGCCCGGCGTCGAGCGACCTCCGGAAACGAGGCCCGCCGGCCGGATTGCTCCGGCCGGCGGGTAGCCGTTTCACTGCCGCCTCCACGCCAGCGGCCGGCGAACGCGGCTAAAGGGTCACACCGTCCTTGAAGATCGCGATCTCGCGGAAGCCGTTCACTTCGTTCCGCGCGAGCTTGCCGCTCGCGGCGGCGACGACGAGCGCGAGCAGCTCGTCCGCGGCAGCTTCCATCGCGAGGCCGTCGATGATGCGGCCGGCGTCGAAGTCGATCCAGCCGGCCTTGCGCGTCGCGAGGTCGGAGTTCGAGGCGATCTTCAGCGTCGGCACCGGGCCGCCGAGCGGCGTGCCGCGTCCGGTGGTGAAGAGCGCAAGGTGCGCGCCCGAGGCGGCGAGCGCCGTGAGCGAGACGATGTCGTTGCCCGGACCGGTGAGAAAATTCAGGCCCGGCTTCGCGAGGCGGCCGGCATACGGCAGCACGGCGACGACTTCGGACGTGCCGCCTTTTTGGAGGCAGCCGAGCGATTTTTCCTCGAGCGTCGTGATGCCGCCGTCCTTGTTGCCCGGCGACGGGTTCTCGTAGACGACCTGGTTGTAGCGGAGGAAGTATTCCTTGAAGCCGTTGATCATGCCGACGCAGTCGTCGAACACCGCGCGGCTGGCGCAGCGATTGAGGAACAGCGCCTCGGCGCCGAACATCTCGGGCACTTCGGTGAGCACGGTGGTGCCGCCGGCGGCGACGAGCCGATCGGAAAATGCGCCGACGACGGGATTCGCCGTGAGTCCGGAAAAACCGTCGGAGCCGCCGCACTTCAGGCCGACGCGCAGGCGCGCGAGCGGGTGCGGCGTGCGTCGGAACTGCGCGGCGTAGGCGGCGAGTTCGCCTAGAAGCTTCGCGCCCTCGGCCATTTCGTCGGGCGATTCCTGCACCGAGAGAAACCGATAGCGCTCGCTCGCGCCGTCGGCCACGCCGAGCAGCTTGCGGAAGCTCGGCATGGTGTTGTTTTCGCAACCGAGACCGATGACGAGCACCGCGCCGGCGTTCGGGTGCATCGCGAGCCCGGCGAGGATCTGCTGCGTCGACGCGTGATCGGTGCCGAGTTGCGAGCAGCCGTGCGGATGCGAGAACGCGTGCACGCCGTCGATGCCGGCGGGGAGGCCCGCGGCGCGGAGGTTGCGCGCGAGCGCTTGCGCGACCTCGTTGACGCAGCCGACGGTCGGGATGATCCAGAGTTCGTTGCGGACGCCGACATCGCCATTCGGGCGCGCGTAGCCGAGGAACGTGCGGCCCTCGACGCGCGGGAGCGGCGCGGGTGCTTGCGGCGCGTAGGTGTAGTCGAGCACGCCGTCGAGATTGGTGCGGACGTTGTGCGTGTGCACCCAGCCGCCGGCCGGCACGTCGACCGTAGCGGAACCGATGGGCTGGCCGAACTTCCGGACAGGGTCGCCGGCGCGGAGCGCAACGCGCGCGAATTTGTGGCCGCACGGAATGTCCGTCGCGAGCGTTACCGACGCACCGCCCGCTTCGACCGTCGTGCCCGCCGCGAGGCGGCGGAGCGCGATGGCGACGTTGTCGGCCGGATGGATGAGGAGCACGCCGGAGTTCATGGGATCGGGTTCAGGAGCGCGGGGTTTCGAGGACGAGCTTCTTCAACGTTTCGCGCATGCCGAGCGTCGCGATGCGCTCGAGGGAGATCGACACCGCGAAGGCCAGGCCGGGCACCTCGTTGAGATCGCGGCCCCAGAACTGGGTTTGCGCGAGCGCGTTCTTGGTGAGCTGGAAGCGGTCGCCCGTCTCCTCGACGAGGCCCCACTCGCGCGCGAAGAAATCGAGCACTGCCTCGTCGTCGCGGATCGGATACTTCTCGTCGCCGCGGCGGCCGAACATGCGGCCGTCGGGCTCGCGGTGACCGCGGTAGAACCACAGCAATGCCGCGAGCGAGAACGCCAGCAGCGGTGGCACGGCGCGGCGCGCGGCGACGGCATCGAGCAGCGAGGGCAGCACGCGCACCTTCCACTTCGAAACGGAGTTCAGCGAAATGGAAAGCAGTTCGTGGCGCACGAAGGGATTGCGGAAGCGCTCGAGCACGGCCTCGGCGTAGGCGCGACGCTCCTCGGCGGGTTGCGCGAGGCAGGGCACGATCTCGTCGAACACGAGCCGGTAGACGAACGCGGCGGTGAGTTCGTCGTCCATCATCTCCTTCACCGTCGTGGCGCCGGCGGCGTAGGCGGCGAGCACGGAGCCGGTGTGCGCGCCGTTCAGCACCCGAACCTTGCGGCTGCGGTAGGGCGTGAGGTCGTCGGTCCACACGACGTTCAGCCCGGCGCGCGCGAACGGCAGCTCCTGCTCGATCTCGCGCGGGCCTTCGATCACCCAGAGGTGGAAATGCTCCGAGGCGACGATGAGGTTGTCCTGGTAGGAAAATTTCTTCGCGAGGTCGGCGGCCTCGGCCTTCGGGTAACCGGGCACGATGCGGTCGACGAGCGTGTTGAGAAAGACGTTGGACTCGCCGACCCATTTGACGAACTCCGCGGAAAGGCCCCACGCCTGCGCATGCTTCAACACGCATTCGCGGAGCTGCGTGCCGTTCTTCTCGATCAACTCGCAGGGCACGAAAACCAGCCCGCGCTCCGGGTGACCGCGCACGGCGCGGAAGCGGGCGTGGAGCAGCGACGCGATCTTGGCCGGGAACGACTCGGGGCATTTCGTCGGTTCGAGCGGCTCGGCGGAATACGCGATGCCGGCCTCGGTCGTGTTGGAGAGGACGAAGCGCAGGTCGTTGCTCTCGAAGGTGGCGACGAGCTCCGCCCAGCTTGCATAGGGATCGAGCGCGCGGCGGACCGCGGTGACGACGCGCGGCGACTCGACGACCTGGCCGTTCTCGGTGCCGCGCACGAGCACGGTGTAGAGTCCGTCCTGGGCGTTGAGCTGCGCGGCGAGACCCTGGCGGATCGGCTGCACGACGAGCACCTGGCTCTGGAGGAGACCGCGGCTGTTGAGCTCGTCGATCATCCAGTCGGCGAACGCACGCAGGAAGTTGCCCTCGCCGAATTGCACGATGCGCTCGGGGAAAGTCGCGAGCGGGCCGCAGGCGAGGCCGGCCGGCAGCGCGGAAGTCTTGGTGATGAGGGAGCGAGAGAGGGTCGTCATAGTTGCGGCCGCGAGCGCCGCACGCCCACTACGAACAAACCGGCCGCGCGCGACGATGCGCCGCGCTGTCATCGCGCATGGTTTCAACGGCCCGCGCGCGAAACGGCGGCGATGCTAATGACTCGCGTCATGACGAGCGAATCACAAGCGATGCAAAGCGAGCGCCGCACGCCCGCGCTATGTTGGTTTCTTTTGTCGGTGGACGCCGGGCTGCGTCCGCGGTGGGGGTGAAGCACAACCAACCTGAGCGTCGCGCCGGCGAGGCGAATCGGCTTCTAACCTATCTTGACGCACGAGCGGGTGGGCGGTTGGCGCATGGCCTGCTCAGGCAGCGGCGATGCCCACACGTCAGCCCTATCCCCGCACACCGTATCGCTTCGCCATCGCGGCCGCCTCACTCGCTGCCGCGATGTTTCTCCAGGCCCAGGAGGCCCCAGCCGACGCCACCGCCGACAAGGAGGTCGTCAAGCTCGACGAGTTCCAAGTCAACGACGTCCCCATCGCCAAACAGATCCTGCCCACGGCGCGCCCCTTCAACTCCGTCTTCGGCACCGACGACAACATCGTGGATGTGCCGCGCAACGTCACCATCATCTCCCGCCAGCAGCTCAGCGACATCAACATCTCCAGTGTGCTCGACTTCACCAAGCTGACCTCGAGCGCCTACACCACGACCAACTTCGGCGCCCCCGCCAATCCCTCCATCCGCGGCCAGACCGCCGACCTCTTCATCAACGGCGTCCGCGGCCGCATCACCTCCAACGGCAACGGCCTCCCGCTGAACTTCAACTCCGTCGAGTCCGTCAACATCGTCAAAGGCCCTGCCACCGCCGTCCAAGGCACCTCGATGTATGTCGGCGGCTTCGTCGACCTCGTGACCAAGCGCCCCTACTTCGACGGCTTCAAGGGCACCGCCAGCGTCACCATCGGCTCCTATTCGCAAAAGGAGTGGACCATCGACGTCGGCGGCCCGATCTCGTCCAAGGCCGCCTACCGCCTCAGCTACTCCGGCCAGGACAGCAAGGGCTATTGGCACAATTACTATAACAAGAACAACTCGCTCTACGGCGCCCTCACCCTCCGCCCCTCCACCGGCTACGAGATCTTCTTCAGCGGCAGCGTCTCGCTCTACAAATACACCGAAAACTGGGGCCTCAACCGCGTCACCCAAGACCTCATCGACAACGGCCGCTACCTCACCGGCGTGAACAGCAACCCCGCGCCCGACTTCGGCGCGTATCCCTTCGGCTACGCCGACGCCTCCGGCAACCCCATCTCCTTCGGCAACGTCGCCACCGTCGGCGGCACCGCCGCCCCCGTCTCCGACCCGCAGAACTCCCGCTGGGTCACCTCCGGCTACCCCGCCGGCAACCGCGTCGTCTTCGGCCCCACCGTCGAGATCAGCCGCCACGCCCGCCTCCTCCGCCCCGGCGACCACTCCACCGGCCGCGAATACAACTTCCAAGCCATCCAGACCAAGACCGTCAGCCCGACCTTCAAGATCGTGAACAACACCTACTGGAGCTACACCAAGCGCGACACGCTCAGCTCCTACTACTACTCCGAAGTCATCGATCCCTCCTGGTTCGCCGAGAACCGCACCGAGTTCATCGTCACCGAAAAGGATTGGACGCTCAACGCCGGCCTCGACCTCCGCTACCAGCGCACCAAGGCCTACGACGACTACTTCTTCGAGCCCGCCAACGTCTGGGACCTCACCAAGGATCTCAGCTACGTCAACGTCTACAACTCGATGAACTTCCCCAATCCCTTCACCTCGCTCCCGATCCCCGGCTGGCCCGGCCGCTACGCCACCGACGGCATCTCGAACGGCGACACCAACGACTCCAAGGGCAGCACCGCCGGCCTTTTCGCGCAGGGCAACTACAAGCTCACCGACAAACTCAGCCTCATCGCCGGCGGCCGCGCCGACCGCTTCCACGCCTGGGTCCGCGAGCCCCTCCTCGCCTCGCACCCCACCGCATCGATCACCGTCTGGGTGCCCAACTACAACGCCAGCCTCGTCTACAAGCCCACGACCGCCTCCAGCCTCTACGCCACCTACAACTACTCGAAGAACACCTCCGGCGCCGTCGGCAACGGCGGCGGCATCACCGGCTGGAACGCCGCCGGCACCGCCCTCTTCAAGGACAACTTCCTCCAACCGAGCGAGCTCATCGAAGTCGGCACCAAATACGCCCTCTACCAGAACAAGCTCTTCCTGAACTTCGCCCTCTTCGACCAGACCCGCACCTTCAAGAGCACCAGCTCCACCATCATCCAGAAATTCCATTCGAAGGGCTTCGAAGCCGAGCTGAACTACCAGCCCAGCAAACGCCTCTACGCCACCGTCTCCTATTCCTACATCGTCGCCGTCACCTCCGCCGGCTTCCAGTCCGACGGCGGCGTCGGCCAGTTCTACGCCGCGAAAAACGACGACGGTCGCGTCTCCGGCCTGCCCAAGCACCTCTTCAACGCGCTCGCTTCCTACGCCCTCACCCCGCAATGGACCGTGAACGCCAACGCCCTCGTCACCGGCTCGATGATCAACAACTTCGCCGGCACCCTCAAAATCCCGACCCAATACTCGATCGACGCCGGCGTCGCCTACAACACCAAGACCTGGGGCGCCCGCCTCGCCATCAGCAATATCACTGACGAGAAAAACTGGGGACCGCCCAACGCCGTCTACGGCAACGCCTCAATCCTGACCCTGCCCGGCACGCAGCTCCAGCTCACGTTGAAAAAGAACTTCTGAGTCCCGCTCTTTCCCGCGAGGCCGGCCGTCGCACCCACGCCTGCGACGGCCGGCCTTTTTTCACCCACCGCGCAGGCAGCGAGCTTGCTCGCGCCTCGCTCACCGCACCAGCACGCGCTCTTCGGTAGCGGCGGCCTATGACCGCCGACCCCGCTTGCCCTCTTCCATATCCTCCACTCGCGCACCAACCGTTTTTCCTCTGTGGTCTCTGCGCCCTCTGTGTTTCAACCGAGCCAACCCACGCTCCCACTTCCCGCCATGCTCCTCCGCCGCATTCCCTCGCTCGCCCGCCTCGCCTTCGCGCTCTCCCTCGTTCTCGCGCTCCACGCCCTCGCCGCGCCGCTCGGCCCGCTCGTGATCCAGACCGACTTCGGCACCAAGGACGGCGCCGTCGCCGCCATGAAGGGCGTGGCCGTCTCCGTCGATCCCACGCTTCACCTCTTCGACCTCAGCCACGAGAACACGCCCTACGACATCTGGGAAGCCGCCTACCGCCTCAAGCAAACCGCGCCCTACTGGCCCGCCGGCACCGTCTTCGTCTCCGTCATCGATCCCGGCGTCGGCACCGCCCGCGCCTCCGTTGTCCTCCAAACCAAATCCGGCCACTACTTCGTCACCCCCGACAACGGCACCCTCTCCCTCGTCGCCGAGGAACTCGGCATCGCCGCCGTCCGCCGCATCGACGAACACGTCAACCGCCGCGCCGGCTCCGAAAAGAGCTACACCTTCCACGGCCGCGACGTCTATGCCTACGTCGGCGCGCGCCTCGCCTCCGGCGCGATCACCTTCGAGCAAGTCGGCCCGCTCCTCGCCCCCGAAGTCGTCCGCCTCCCCTACACTCCCGCCGCGCGCGACGGCGACGCCCTCGTCGGCACGATCCCGCTCATCGATTTCCACTACGGCAACGTCTGGACCAACATCCCCGACACGCTCTTCGAGGGCCTCACGCCCGCGCCGCGCTTCGGCGACACCTTCACCGTCGTCATCAGCCACGAAGGCCGCGAAGTCTGGCGCGGCGTGCTACCCTACGTCCGCACCTTCGGCGATGTCCCCGAAGGCGCGCCGCTGCTCTACCTGAACAGCCTGCTCAACGTCTCCTTCGCGCTCAACATGGGCAACTTCTCCCAAGCCCACGGCCTCGCCTCCGGCGGCACCTGGACCGTCCGCGTCACCCGCTCACCGGTCACGAAGCCACGGTCTTGAAATGTAGGGGCGCAGTCTTGCTGCGCCCTTCGTCAATCGCGGCATCATCCCCGGGCGCAGCAAGACTGCGCCCCTACGGCTAAGACCGTGTGTCGTCTTCGCCTTTCCTCCAATCAGCGAACTCGCTCGCGCCCCACCTCTGCGCCTCAGCCGCCGAACGGCCAAAGGTGGAAAAATTGCGCGAAGAACACCGCCGCGAGCACGTAGCCGAGCGGCGTCAACTTCTTCGGCTCGCCGAGGCCCACCGCGAGCAGCGCCGCCGCCATCAGTCCCACGCCGATGCCTTCCGCGATGCTGAACGTCAGCGGCACCGCCAAAAGCGTGAGCACCGCCGGCATCGCCACCTTGAAGTCGTGCATGTCGATCTCGGTGATCGATTGCATCATGAACACGCCCACGATCACCAACGCCGGCGCCGTCGCCACCGCCGGCACCATCAGGATCAACGGCGTGAAAAACAGCGCGCCCAACATCAGCCCCGCCGTCGTCAGCGACGTCAGCCCCGTGCGTCCGCCCGCCTCCACGCCCGACGCCGACTCGATGTAGCTCACCACCGTCGAGGTGCCGAAAATCGCGCTGAGCAGCGTCGCCACCGAATCCGCCACCAGCGCGCGTCCTGCGCCGGGCAGCGTGCCGTCCGGTCGGAGCAGCCCCGCGCGCTTCGTCACGCCGATCAGCGTGCCGATGTTGTCGAACATATCCACCAGCAGCAGCGTCAGGATGATCGGCAGCGCCAGCATCAGCGCCTTGCCGTCCGTCAGAAATCCGAAGGTCAGTTTCATGAACACCGGCGACGGCGACGCCGGCAATCCCACGAAATGATCCGGCACCGCCGTCACCATTTTCCCGCCCGCGCCCGGCACGAACAGCCCGATGACCGTCACCGCCGCGATGCTGAGAAAAATCGCCCCCGTCACCCGTCGCGCCACGAGCACCGCCGTCAACAGGATGCCGAAGAGGCACAGCGCCACCGGCCCCGATGCGAAATCGCCGTGCGAGACGAACGTCGCCGGATGCGCCACGATCACCCCGCCGTTTTTCAAGCCGATGAACGCGATGAAGAGTCCGATGCCGCACGTCACCGCGATTTTCAGCGAATGCGGGATCGAGTGGATGATTTTCTCCCGCACGCCGGTGACCGACAGCGCGAGGAACACCACGCCGTTCACGAACACCATGCCCAGCGCCTCCGTCCACGGCACGCCCTTGCCCAGCACGATCGTGAACGTGAAGAACGCGTTGATGCCCATGCCCGGCGCCAGCGCGATCGGGTAGTTCGTCAGCAGCGCCATCAACGCCGTCGCCAGCGCTGCCGTGAGCGCGGTCACCGTGACGAGCGCGGCCTTGTCCATGCCCGTGGCGGACAGGATCGAGGGATTCACCGCGAGGATGTAGGCCATCGCGGCGAAGGTCGTCAGGCCAGCCTGCATCTCGCGGGCGGCAGTCGTGCCGTTCTCGTCGAGGCGGAACAGGCGTTGGAACAGCGTCATTCGGGCCAGCCAACAGCCGTTCCGATGCCAAGCGAAGCGCGAAGTGGCCCATATCCTCACTGCCGGTAGCGGCGAGCGCCAGCGAGCCGACACCGGACTCGCGAAAATTCTCCCGAGCCCGCCTGCGGCCTCCACCCGCTGGCACCGCGCCTGCTCACGCGCCGCGCATGTCCCGCCTTGCGTCTCTGTCGCCGCTCAGTCGCCTCCCTCGACTCGCTCACGCGCTGCTCTTCGCCGTGCTCGGCGCCCTCTCCTTCGCCGCCGACTCGCGCGCCGAGTTGCTCGCCCTCTGCGGCGCCTACCCGCCCGAACTCACCGCGCTGCGCGACGAATTCGGCGCCACCGAGGCCAACGGCTTCACCAAGGAAACCTTCAAAGGCGTCACCTTCTGGCGCGGTCGCGTCGGCCGGCACGACGTCGTGCTCTTCCGCACCGGCACCAGCGTCGTCAATGCCGCCTACCAGCTCCAACTCGCACTCGACCACCTGCCCATCACCGCCGTGCTCTTCGCCGGCGTCGCCGGAGGCACTGATCCGAAGCTCCGCGTCGGCGACATCGTCGTGCCTGAACGCTGGGCCTACCACGACGAATCCGCCTACCTCAACGACGACGGCCACGGCGGCTACGTGAAACCCGACTACCTCACGATCCGCCACGAACACTTCGGCATGATCCACCCCGACGACGTCGCCGCCGTGCGCGACGGCGCGGCCGACTACGAGACGATGCCCGTCTTCCCGATCGATCCCGCACTGCTCGACGCCACGCGCCGCGCCATCGCCAAGCTCCCCAAATTCCACCGCGCCGACCACGACGTCGCGATCCACGTCGGCGGCACCGGCGTCACCGGCTCCGTCTTCCTCGACAACCGCGCCTACCGCGAGTGGCTCCAGAAAGTCTGGTCCGCGCGTTGCACCGACATGGAATCCACGGCGCTCGCGCACGTCGCCTGGTGCAACCGCGTGCCCATCCTCATCGTGCGCGGCCTGAGCGATCTCGCCGGCGGCCAGCACGGCGCGAATCCGATCGACGCCAACGAACTCCCCGTCTCCCGTGTCGCCGCCAAGGTGCTGCGCCAAGTAGTCGACGAACTCTGAGTCTATTCTAAAACGCGCTTCGCCTCAGCGGTAGACAGCGACCTCGGTTGCACCCCAGAGAGCACGATCGCATGCCCGCACGCTGCTTGCGGTGTAAACCCGGCTCAGCCCCGCTCGCCGTCACTCCGCTCCATCCACCCACACGCCGACGTCGTGGACGCGGTGGAAGTCGGGCGACCACTCGGGGATCGGCGCGAGATTCCAGCGCCAAGTGCGGTCCGGCGCCCGCAGCCCAAAGCGGGTGTAGAGCGTCTCGGTCTTCAACACCGTCGCACCGTCGGGCGCGAGATCGAGCCGCGCGGCGTCGACCAGCAGCACGCGCACGGCGCCGCGCCGTTCCGCCAGCCAGTCGAGGTGGCGGCGCGCCGCGACTTTGGCGCAGCGATCGGGCAAGCCCTTGTCCTTCTCCGCGGCGGGCAACGCGTGCGCCGGCACGAGGCCGAGTTGCGAGAGGCAGTTGGCCGAGACGACAAAATCCGGTTCGCCGCCCGGCGGCGGGCCAGGATCGGAATCGGCGAAGAGCTTCGGCGCGTCGTGCGCGGAGATCACGTCGCGCACTTCGGCCAGACGCGCGAGCGCACCGGTCGCATCCCACTGCTCGCAGCGCACGCGGCCGGGAAAGCGTTTCGCGCAGTCCTTCGCCGTCGCGCTCACGACGATATCAGCGAGCGTCACTTGCGCGAAGCGCGCCGCGAGCTCGGCCACCGGCACGTCGAGGCAATCGCCGGCACCGATCACGAGCGCTCGCTCGCGGCGTGGGCAACGCTCGGTCGCCGCGAGGATGGCCTCGCGGCTGGCGCGCAGGTGCGGTGCCCAGGCGGCGCGCACGCGGTCGTGCCGGCTCGAAATGGCGAAATGCTCGCGCGTCAATCCGAGCCGCTGCGCCCAGCGCGGCGAGTCGGTGCGGAAGCGTTTCCAAAGAGCGGCAATCACGGGGCGGTAGCTTTTGTAGGGCGGGGTCTCCTGACCCCGCCGCAGAGGTTCATTCTTGCGCACACAAAGGCGGGGTCGGGAGACCCCGCCCTACATCACTTCAAATACTCCGCCAGCCAGGCGAAGACTTCCTTGTGCCAGAGCTCGCTGTTCTGCGGCTTGAGCACCCAGTGGCCCTCGTCGGGGAACATGATGAGCTTCGACGGCACGCCGCGGCGCTGGAGCGTCGTGAACAGTTCCATGCCTTGGTTGATCGGCACGCGGAAATCGCGCTCGTTGTGGATGATCAGGTTCGGCGTCTTGAAGTTGGCGGCAAACTTGTGCGGGGAGAACTTGTCGGCGTCGGACGTCTCCCACGGGATGCCGTGCTCCCACTCGTCGAACCACACTTCCTCGGTCGTGCCATACATGCTCGAGAGGTCGAACACGCCGCAGTGCGTGATGAGCGTGCGGAAGCGGTCGGTGTGGCCCTGGAACCAGTTCATCATGTAGCCGCCGTAGCTCGCGCCCGCGGCGGCGGCGCGCTTCGCGTCGATGAACGGCTGTTGTTCGAGCCAGTCCATGCACGCCATCAGGTCGGTGTAGACCTTGCCGCCCCAATCCTTGGAGATCTCGTCGGTGAACTTCTGGCCGAAGCCGGTCGAGCCGCGCGGATTCGGCATCGCGAGCACGTAACCCTGCGCAGCCCAGATTTGCGGATTCCAGCGGGTGCTCCATGCATCCATCCACGCGCCCTGCGGGCCGCCGTGCACCCAGAACACGAGCGGGTATTTCTTTGCGGGGTCGAAGCCCGGCGGCTTCAGCAGCCACATCTGCACGGGCGTGCCGCCCGCGCCGGCGACGGTGACGGATTCGAGCGCGTTCAACTGCACGCCGGCGAGCAAGGCGGCGTTGGTCTGCGAGAGGGCGCGCGGGGCGACGGCATCGGCGGCACCGACGAGGTTGAGCGCACCGACTTCGGGCGGGCGCGTCGCGCTGGCTTGCGTGAAGGCGAGCACGCCGCCGTCGGCCGTGATGCTCAAGCTGCCGAAC
This sequence comes from Candidatus Didemnitutus sp., assembly GCA_019634575.1. Lineage (NCBI taxonomy): Bacteria > Pseudomonadati > Verrucomicrobiota > Opitutia > Opitutales > Opitutaceae > Candidatus Didemnitutus > Candidatus Didemnitutus sp. Next base: position 3,455,587 of record JAHCAY010000001.1, on the reverse strand, counting down.
ACGCCGCCGCCGCTCGTGACGCGCGCGGGCGCAGCCGCGGAGCCGCTCGCGAGATCGACCGACCAAACCGGCTCGATGCCGGCGTCCTGCGCGGTGAAATAGAGTTTCTTGCCATCGGGCGCCCAGACGAACGCCTCGGCGGAACGGTCCCATTTCTGCGTGAGGCTGCGGGACTGGCCGGTGGCGAGATCGAGCACCTTCAGCTCCCAGCGCTCGGCCTCGAAGCCGCTGCGCTCCTGCGCGCGGTAGGCGAGCGTCTTGCCGTCGGGCGAGAAGCGCGGATACCCCTCCGCGCCCGGCGCAGTCGTGAGACGCTTGCGCTCGAGCGTGGCGAGATCGACGAGCCAGATGTCGTGATTCGTGCTCCACGCCTGCTCGCGCGTCGGCAGCGGCGGCGCGGTGAAAGCGAGCGACTTGCCGTCGGGTGAAAAGGCGAACTCGTCGCCCGCGCTGAACGTGTCGGAAGTCGGCACGCCGTCATTTTCGCCGGGGGTGACGTTGCGCGGTGCGCCGGTCGCGACGCCGTCCTTGACCGGCACGACGAACACGTGCTGGCGCTTGTCCTCGACCCACGAATCCCAGTGGCGATAGAGCAGCTGCGTGGCGATGTGGGCCTTGACCTTGCTGGCCTCGCGCGCGGCGAGTTTCTCCTTGTTCAACTTGTCCGCCTCGGCGAACGGCTTCTCCGAAAATTCCGGAAACACCTCCGAGACGAACGCGATCTGGTCACCCTGCGCCGACCACACGGGCGACGTCGCGCCGGTGGAGAGCGTCGTGATCTGCCGCGCCTCACCACCATCGGTGGGCAGCACGAACACCTGGTAGTCGTCGCCGACGCGATTCGACTCGAAGGCGATCCACTTGCCGTCGGGCGACCAGCGCGGGTGGCGTTCGTTCTTTGGCGTCGAGGTCAGCGCGTGCGGTTGGCCGCCGGTGGTGTCGGCGATCCAGAGATCGGACTGGGTGCGGTTTTCCGCGAAGAGGACGTCGGTGACGACGTAGACGACGTGCCGACCGTCGGGGGAGATCTGCGGGTCGGACACGCGCTTGAGTTTGAACATGTCGTCGAGCGACAGCGGACGCTGGTCGGTCGCGACGGCAGTCAGAGTGACCGCGAAGAACGAAACGCAAAGGGCGGCGCAGCGGCCGCGAAGGAGGCGGGGAAGCATAGGCGAGCCGCGAACGTAGCGAGGAGCGCGCACAAGGAAAGCGCGGGTTTTTCGGCCGCGAAATTCTCGCTTCGTGCGCCAACATTGCATAACGCGTGTTTTGCTCTCAGCTCTCAGCTCTCAGCTCTCAGCTCTCAGCTCTCAGCTCTCAGCTCTCACGCCCATGCCCGCCCTCCTCTACACTGTCCGCGCCACGTGCCAGGACCTCCAACAACGCGGCCGCTTCCTCTCGTGGCTCACACCGAACCACGTCGCCGAGGTCATGGCCGGCGGCGCTACCGCCGTGCGCATCGTGCTGCCCGACCGCGAGAGCGATACCGCGCCCGCGGTCGTGGAGACGCAATACGTGTTCCCCTCGCGCAAGGCCTTCGACGCCTACGTGCGCGACCATGCGCCGCGCCTGCGGGCGGACGGCTTGAAGCATTTCCCGCCGGAGAGCGGCGTCACCTACGCGCGACAGGTCGCGGAGATTGCGACCGAGCTGAGCGCGGAGTGAACAGACCGTCCAAAAGGATTTGTCACCTAATAGGTGACAAATCCTCGAAGACGTTCGACGGCGGCAGGCCTCAGAAGCGGTAGCTCGCCGTGACGCCGATCTGGCGCGGGTCGGCGCGGTCCTCGTAGCGGGTCTCGATGTAGTCGGGGTCCGCGTTGCCGAAGAAATACACGCGCTTGTCGTAGGTTTCGTTGAGGAGGTTCTTGGCCCAGAGCGTGAGCGTCCACTCGCGCCAGGCGTAGCCGAGGCTGGCGTTGACGATGCGGAAGGCGCGGCGCGCCTCGTTCTGGTTGTTCGAGTCGAACTGCTGCGCGCGGCCGACGAGCTCGGCGTTGGCGAAGAAGCCTGCGACGGCGCCGTAGCGCGTGCCGAGAGTGTAACCGTAGTGCGGCGTGTTCGCGAGGTCGCGGCCGCCGCCGGTGTTGCCATTGCGGAGCGTGAAGCGGTTCAGCTCGGAGCGCATGAGCGCGAGTGAGCCGCGCACCGTCCAGTCGCGCGCGAGCGCGTAGGCGCCGGCGGCCTCGAGGCCGGCGACGTGCGCGTCGTCGCCGTTGTCGGTGAAGAAACGGTAGTTGCCGCCGAAGCCGGCTGAGTCGCGCACCTGGGTGTTGCGGCGGGCGAGGTAGAAGGCGGTCAGCTCGCCGGTGGCGCGGTTGTCGAGCCAGTGGCCGCGGAGGCCGGCCTCCCAATTCCAGAGCGTCTCGGTGCCGTAGGTGAGCGGGTCGGTGCCGATGTCGATGCGGGCGTCGACGTTGATGCCGCCGGCCTTGTAGCCGCGGGTGAGCGAGGCGAAGGCGAGCGTGTGCGCGTCGAGGTCGTGCTCGAGCGTGACCTTGCCCCCGAGGAGGGTGTCGGAGAACGAGGGCAGCACGGTGACCGGCGCGCGCCAGTTGCCGGACCATTTCTCGTAGCGGGTCTTCAGGCCGCTGCCGTCCATCGTGATGTGCTCGCCGCGCAGGCCGACGACCAGGCGCGTGGCGGGCGAGAAGTCGTGCTGCACCTGGCCGAAGAGCGCGGTGTTCTTCGAGCGGTAGACGGTCTTCAGGCCGCGGAGGTCCCACGGATCCTCGTCGGTGTAACGCGAGCGCTCGTCGATGTCGGAGTAGAAGGCGCCGGCGGTCCAGCGGTCGATCCAGCTCAGCGCGTGGCCGGGCTCGGAGTCGAGGCGCAGCTCCTGGTTCACGACCCAGCGCGAGCGGTGGAGGTCGGAGAAGCCCATGTAGGAGGCGGCAGTCCAGTCGTCATCGTAGGCGTAGCGCGAGTGCGTGCGGGCGACGCTGGTGACGGTGCTGAGGCGCGCGCCGGCGAGGCCGCGGTAGGTGCCGCGGAGGCTGGCGGCGAGCGAGCGTTGTTCGTCGCGGCCGGGCTGGTCGCTGTAGGTCAGCTTGCCGTTGTTGTTCAGCGCGAACTCGTCGTAGCCGTTGTCGAAGTCGGCGTAGAGCAGCGCGACGTCCCACCGCCAGAGGTCGTTCGGGTTCCACGTGAGGCGGAGGCGCGCGGTGGACTCGTCGCGCGCGTTGGTGTCGGCGTTGAGCGTGACGTTGCGGCGGAAGCCGTCGGCGCGCGTCTGCTGCACGGCGAGGCGGGCCATGAGCTCCTCGGGCTTCGCCGCGAGGAGCGGGCCGCCGACGGCGAAGGCGCCGCTGCGGAGGTCGTCGCCGCCGACCGTGGCCTCGGCGGAGCCGGTCCAGAAAGGCGTCGGAGCGTTGGTGACGAGGCGGACGAGGCCGCCGGCGGCGTTGGCGCCGAACGCGCCGGCCTGCGGGCCGCGCAGCACCTCGACCTGCTGCACGTCGAAGGTGCTGGCGACGGTGCCGAGACCGGTGAAGTCGAAGTCGTCGACGAGGAAGCGCACGGCGGAGTCCGGCGTCTCGCCCTCGAATTGCGAGTTCTCGCCGATGCCGCGGATCTGCAAGTAGCGAGGGCGCGATGTGCCGCCGGTGTAGGTGAGGTTCGGGATCTGGTCCACGAGGTCGCCGAAGTGGCGCACGGCGCCGGCGCGCAACGCGTCGGCGTCGTAAACGGAGACGCTCGCCGGAATGCTCGCGAGCGGCGACTGCCAGAGGTCCGCGGTGACGCGGAGCGGCTCGAGTTTGACCGGCGGCGCATCGGCGGCGGGCGCACCCGCGGTCTGGGCCCGGGCGACGGCGAGCGCCGTCAGCGCGAGGGTGATGGAGGTGATTCGTGTCGGGTATTGCATCGGTTGATGCCCGGACCGAATCGGACTCCCGTTGAAGGGGCGCCGCTCCGGCGCCACTCGGCGCTTTCGCGTGCGCCTGCTGTTTCCTTCGTCGGCATGATCCGTTCAGGTTCCAAGGGTCGAGCGGCCGTTCGCACCGCAATCTCAGCCTTCCGCGGAAGACACCCCTACAGGCGAGGCGCAACGAAACGCCCCACCACCCTGCCGTCAATGACGCAGTTCGTCACCAGAGGACCCGCCTCTCGCCCGCAAGGGCTGCCCCGCACGCTGCGAACGATGTCAATCATGAGAGCGATGCGGCATGAATCGCTCGCCGGCAAGACGGACAGCGGCGGGTTTCCTCAATACTTCTCCGGCATGACGAGGAGAGGCAGGAAGCATTTCTAACCTCCGCTCCCGGAAGCTAGACTGGGCACGCCATGAAACGCACCGAGTCTCTCGCCGCTCACGCTCTCCTCGCCATCGCCCGTCAACGCAGCGGATTCGATGCCGAGCGATGCCGCTTGGTGCTGGAACATCTGGACACCAGCGCCGCGGTGCACACCGCGATTCATCAGGCTCTCGCACCGCATCGGCTCAGCGAACTGCAGTTTGCCGTGCTCGTCGTGTTGTTTTCGCTGGATCCCGATCCCATCGGCTCCGCCGACCTCGCCATGCACACGGCAGTCTCACGGTCCGCGATCACGGAAGCGCTGGATCATCTGGAGAAACGGACGTTCGTCACCCGCACACGAGACACGCACGACCGCCGCATGATCTACGTGCGGCTCGCCGCCGCCGGCCGCAAGGCCGTCGAGCCCGCCACCCTCGGCTTCCTCCAAGCGGTCCAGAGCATCACGCGCCTGATCGACACCAAGGTCCGGCAAGACCTGTTCACCGGCTGCGCTCTGCTGCAAGAGGGCGCGATCACCACTCAATCCTGAAACTTACCACCATGAATAAACGCGTCGTCCTCACCGCCGCCATCGCGCTCGCCATTTTCGCCGCGATCTTCGGCTACAAATTCTATTCCATTCGGCAAACGATGGCCGCGATGGCCGGCATGAAGCCGCCGCCCGTCACCGTCAGCGCCGCCACCGTCCGCGAGGAAACCTGGCCGAATACGATCCAGGCCGTCGCCGCGCTCAAGAGCTACCGCGGCATCGTCGTGAAAACGGAACTCGAAGGCGCCGTCCGCGAAATCGCCGCCACCTCCGGCCGCACCGTCGCCGCCGGCGCACCGCTCGTGCGTCTCGACACCTCCGTCGAGGATGCCCAACTCGCCGGCCTGGAAGCCCAGGCGCATCTCGCCGAGATCAACCTCGGCCGCGCCCGCGAGCTCCGCGCCAACGGCACCAACACGCCCAACGACCTAGACACCGCCGAGACCACGCTCCAACAGGCACGCTCGTCTGTCGCGCAGCTGAAGGCGACGATCGCCAAGAAGAACATCGTCGCGCCGTTCGCCGGCCGGCTCGGCATCGTGCAGGTCTATCCCGGCCAGTTCCTCAGCAAGGGCGACGCCATCGTCGTGCTCGAAAGCACCGACCCAATCTACGTCGACTTCTCGCTGCCGCAGCAGGACATCGCGCGCGTCGCCGCCGGCCAGACCGTGCGCCTGAGCGTCGACGCGTTCCCCGAGCGCACGTTCGAAGGCAAAATCGTCGCGCTCAGCCCGCGCCTCGACGACGCGACACGCAGCATTGATCTTCGTGCTGAATTGCCCAACACCGACGAGGCGCTGCGCGCCGGCATGTTCGCCCGCGTCGAAGTCCTGCTTCCTGCCAGCGAGCACTCCGAAGTCATCCCGTCCGCGGCGATCGTGCACAATCCCTACGGCGAAACCGTCTACGTGATCGCCGAGGGCGCGGTGCAACAGCGCTTCATCAAAACCGGCTCCAGTCGCGGCGACCTCACCCAAGTGCTGAGCGGCCTCAAGGTCGGCGACCAGGTCGTCACCTCCGGCCAGATCAAACTCCGCAACGGCGCTGCCGTGAAAATCGACAACTCCACCGCCCCACAGGCCAATCCTGCGCCGAAACCCGTCGAAAGCTAACCGGACGCCACCATGCGCTTCACCGACCTCTTCATCCGCCGTCCGATTCTCGCGACGGTGGTCAACCTCTTCCTACTGCTCGGCGGTTGGCTCGCCTTCAAGGCGATGGTCGTGCGGCAATACCCGCAGACCAACAACGCCGTCGTGAAGGTCACCACGTCGTATCCCGGCGCCAGCGCCGACCTCATCCGCGGCTACATCACCACGCCGCTCGAGCGCGAGATCGCCTCGGCCGACGGCCTCGACTACGTCGAATCCGTCAGCGGTCCCAACGTCTCCGTCATCACCGCCAAGCTGCGTCTCAACTACGACCCGAACGCCGCGCTCACGCAAATCACCTCCAAGGTGAACCGCGTGCGCAGCGAGCTGCCCGCCGCCGCCGAAGATCCGATCTTCGACGTCGCCGTCGGCGAGACCACCGCGTCGATGTATCTGAGCTTCTCCAGCGAGACGCTCGCCGCCAACCAAATCACCGACTACCTCGTCCGCGTCGTGCAGCCCAAGCTCTCGACGGTCGAGGGCGTGCAGAAGGTCGACATCCTCGGCGGCCGCACCTTCGCCATGCGCATCTGGCTCAAGGACGACCGCATGGCCGCGCTCGGCCTCAGTGCCGCCACCGTCCGCGCCAAGCTCGCCTCGCAGAACTACCTTTCCGCCGTCGGCCAGACCAAGGGCGCGATGATTTCCGTCAACCTCACGGCCAAAACCGACCTGCACACCGCGGAGGAATTCCGCCAGATCGTCATTGCCGAGAAGGACGGCCGCATCGTCCGCCTCGGCGACATCGCCGACGTCGTGCTCGGCGCCGAGGACTACAGCTCCAACCTCACCTTCAACGGCCTGACCGCGACCGGCATGAGCATCAGCGTGCTGCCGACCGCCAACTCCATCGACGTCATCAAGCGCGTGCGCGCCGTCTGGCCCGACCTCGTCAGCCAGTTCCCCACCGGCCTCCAAGCCAACATCCTCTACGACGCCACGGAGTTCATCAACTCATCCATCTCCGAAGTCATCCACACGCTCGTCGAAGCGATGATCATCGTCATCATCGTGATCTACCTCTTCCTCGGTTCGTTCCGCTCCGTCGTCATCCCGATCGTCGCGATCCCGCTCTCGCTCGTCGGCTGCGGCATCCTAATGCTCGCGATGGGCTTCTCGATCAACCTGCTGACCCTGCTCGCCATGGTGCTGGCGATCGGCCTCGTCGTCGACGACGCGATCGTGGTCGTGGAAAACATCCACCGCCACATCGAGGAAGGCCTCACGCCCTTCGACGCCGCGATCAAGGGTGCGCACGAACTCGTCGGCCCCGTCATCGCCATGACGATCACGCTCGCCGCCGTCTATGCGCCGATCGGCCTGCAATCCGGCGTCACCGGCGCGCTTTTCCGCGAGTTCGCCTTCACGCTCGCCGGCTCCGTGCTCGTGTCGGGTTTCGTGGCGCTGACGCTGTCGCCCATGCTCAGCGCCAAGCTGCTGCGGCATAACCCGAACCCGAAAGGCATCGAGCACTTCCTCGACGTCACGTTCACGAAACTCCGCACGCGCTACGAAAACTTCCTCGATCACGTGCTCAACACCCGCGTCGCCGTCGTGTTGGTTGCCGTGCTCATCTTCGCGAGCCTCGTGCCGTTCTTCCTGATGACCAAGAAGGAGCTGGCACCCGCCGAGGACCGCGGCTTCGTGCTCGGCATCATCGGCGGCGCGCCGAACGCCACGCTCGAGCAAACGCAGCTCTACACCGGAAAACTGAATCCGATGGTCACCGACGCGCTGACCGAAGCCCGCGTGCGGTTCATGATTCTCGGCTTCGATCCGACGACCGGCCTCGCCAATCCGTCCGGCGGCATGATGGGTCTCGTGCTCAAGCCCTGGGAGCAGCGCACCCGCAGCGCCGCACAAGTCGCCGCCGCCACCACAGCGCTCGCCGGCAACGTCTCCGGCCTGAAGCTCGCCGCGGTGCTCCCGCCATCACTGCCCGGCGCCGGCAGCGGCCTGCCCGTGCAGTTCGTCATCAGCTCGACCGCCGATCACGCGCAAATCCTCGAGGTCGCCAACGAGCTCATGCAGCGCGCCCTGGCCAGCGGTAAATTCGTCTATGCGGACAACAGCCTCAAATACGACATGCCGCAGGCCGACCTCGTCATCGACAAGGACAAGGCCGCCGTGCTCGGCATCGACATGTCGCAGCTCAGCGCCGACCTCGGCTCGATGCTTGGCGGCGGCTACGTGAACCGCTTCTCGATCCAAGGCCGCGCCTACAAGGTCACGCCGCAAGTCACGCGCGTCTCGCGCCTCACGCCCGAACAGCTCGGCAATTACTACATCTCGACCGGCAAGGGCAAACTGGTGCCGCTCTCCAGCATCGCAAAAATCGAGCAAACCACGCAGCCGCGCGCGCTGGAACGTTTCCAGCAGCTCAACTCCGCCACGCTCGGCCTCGTGCCGCGCCCCGGCGTCTCGCTCGGCGAAGCGCTCGACTGGCTGAACGCCGAAGCGAAGCAGGTTTTCCCCGCCGGTTTCACCGCCGACTACAAGGGCGAACTCCGCCAATACGTCCAGGAAGGCAGCTCGCTCATGACCGCGTTCGCGCTCGCGATCGTCGTCATCTTCCTCGTGCTCGCCGCCCAATACGAAAGCTGGCGCGACCCGTTCATCATCATGATGGCCGTGCCGCTCTCGCTCGCCGGTGCGATGGTGTTCCTCTTCCTCGGTGCCGCGACGATGAACATCTACACGCAGGTCGGCCTCATCACGCTCGTCGGCCTCATCACCAAGCACGGCATTCTCATGGTGGAGTTCGCGAACACCCTGCAGGAACAAGGCCACAGCGTCCGTGAGGCGATCGAACACGCCGCCGGCACGCGTCTGCGCCCGATCCTCATGACCACCGCCGCCATGGTGCTCGGCGTGCTCCCGCTCGTCGTCGCCAAGGGCGCCGGCGCCGAGGCGCGCTTCAGCATGGGCCTCGTCATCGCGACCGGCATGTCGATCGGCACGCTCTTCACGCTCTTCGTGGTGCCGGTGTTCTACACGCTCATCGCGAAAGACCGCCAGGCCGAGGCCAAAGCCCAAGCGGCACTGCCCGCCGCCGCTCCGCACGCCGCGCATTAATCCACGTCCAACTTTGGCGGGACGAGCCGCAGGGGCCGATCCACATCCCTGCGCGCAACGCTCGTCCCGCCACTTCCCTCCCATGAAAACTTTCCGTCTCTCTCTTCTCCTGCCGCTGCTCGGCGTCGCCGCTTCCGCCGCAACCGATCTCCCGCCACTGCCGCGTCCGCTCACCCTCGAAATCTCGCTCGACTACGCGCTCGCGCACAGCCCCACGCTCCTCCGCACCCGCGAACAAATCCGCGAGCAGGAAGGCGTGCTCGTCACCGCCAGCGCCGCCCGCTTGCCGAGCGTCACCGCAGCCAGCAGCGCCGCGCGCTACGACGAACACCGCCTCGAATCGCCGCTCGCCGACGACCGCGCGTGGAGCGTGAGCGTCACCGCCTCGCAGGTCATCTACGCCGGCGGCAGCCTGCAGGCGCAGCAACGCGCGCAGCGCGCCCAGCTCGACGCCGCGCGCCTCGCGTTCAACGCCGCCGTGAGCGACACGCTGCTCGGCGTCCGCCAGCAATTCTACGACGTGCTGCTCGCCCGCGAGGTCATCGCCGTGCGCGAAGAGGCGTTGAAGGTGCTGGAAAACGAGCTCGCTTACGCGCGCAGCCGCCGCGATGCCGGCACCGGTTCCGACTTCGACCTGTTGCGCGCCGAGGTTGCCGTCGCCAACGCGCGCCCGGGCCTCATTCGCGCGCGCAACAGCTACAAGATCGCGCAGGAAAAACTCCGCACGACGCTCGGCGCCACCTCGACGCCCGCCGGCGACCTCGCTGTGCAGGGCACGCTCGTCGTCCCGGCGCGCGACGTCGCCCTCGCCGACGCCGTCTCCGCCGCACGCGCGCACCGGCCGGAGCTGCAACAGCAGGAACGCCTCGTGCAAGCGGCCGATCAAGCGGTCACCGGCGCCCGCAGCGGCTATCAGCCGACGGTGAGCGCCGTCGGCGGCTACGCGTGGTCGTCGCCCTCGCTCACCACGACCGCCGGCAATCTGCACGGCTGGTCCGCGGGCTTGCAGGCGAGTTGGAACATCTTCGATTCAAAAGCCACCGCCGGCAAAGTCACCCAAGCCCGCGCCCGCGCGCAGCAATCGCGTTTCGCCCTCGAGGAGCGACAGCTCGCCGTCGAACTCGAAGTCCGCACCGCGCACGCCAGCCTGGTCGAAGCATCGGAGGTGCTTCAGGCCTCCGAGCAAGTCGTCACGCAGGCGCGCGAAAGCCTCCGTCTCGCCCAGACGCGCTACCAAGCCGGTCTCTCCACACAGCTCGATGTGCTCTCGGCCCAGTCGTCGCTGACGGAGGCCCGCTCGAATCTCGCGCAAGCGCAGCACGACTACGCCGTCGCGCTCGCCAGCCTGCAACGCGCCACCGGCGCGCCCGGCGTGTGAGCACTCCGGGAGCTTCCTCCGCACTCAGTCCACGCATTCCCCGTCGCACCCATGAAATCCACGCTCTGGCTCTGCACGCTCGTCCTCGCGCTCACCTTGCGCGCGCAGGACGACGCGGAAACTCCCTCGCTCACGCTCTCGGCACCGAGCGCCACGCTGCCCGGAACCGGCGGCTGGCAGATCCAGCTCGTCGCGCTCAACCCCGGCACATGCACGATCTATTACCGTCCCCCCGCGGCGCTGGAGGGCCGCGCACGCGCGACCGGCGCAGACCTGCCAGTCGTGTTCCGCACCGGCGACGAAGCGACCCTCGTGATCGCGCCCGGCACGTTCGCCACGCGGCTCTACACCGCGGAACAACCGCCGGTGGTCTCCGGTGACATCGTGCTCGAGTTCGCCGCCGGACTACCCGCGCCGCTCCGCACGGCTCTCAAAGTCGACGCCAGCGCCACGCCCCGCGCCGACGTCGGCGATCCCGCCCAATCGCTGCGCCACCTCACGAACCTCACACCAGCCGTCAGCGCACTCGAGCGGACGTTCGCCGGGCGCCTCGGCCTCCACGAGTCGATCTATTTCATCTACGGCCCGGACGCGCCGGCCGCGAAGTTCCAAATCAGTTTCAAATACAAGCTGATGGATCTGAACCAACCGGCACCCGGCGGCTTCACGCACACGCTGCAAGCGGGCTACACGCAGCGCTCGCTGTGGGACATCAACGCGAGCTCCAGTCCGTTCTACGACACGAGTTACATGCCCGAGCTCATGCTCGAAAGCCTCGCGCCGATGCCGACCGGGCGCGACGGCTGGCTCACGCGCCTCGGCTCGCAGCTGGCGATCAAACACGAATCCAACGGCCGCGACGGCCCGGACTCGCGCAGTCTCAACACGATCAATCTGCGCGCCGCGGCGATGATCGGCCCGATCGACGACTGGCACCTGCTCGTCATCCCCGAGGTGTTCACCTACGTCACCTCGCTGAGCGACAACCGCGACCTCAAGGACTACCGCGGCTACGGCCAGCTGCGCCTCGGCCTCTCGCGCGACGCCCGCCGGCCTTCAGTGCTCTATGCCGTGCGCGCCGGGAAGGATTTCAACCACTGGACGCACCAAGTCGACCTGACGCTGCCGTTCCGCACCAAGTGGCTGAACATCGAGACCGCGTTCCTCGTGCAGTATTTCAGCGGCTACGGTGAAAGCCTGCGCTCCTACACGGAGCGCTCGGAGACCGTCCGCGCCGGCTTCTCGCTCGTGCGCTGAGGCGAGGCGCGCCTTGCCACGACGCAACCGCTGCGTTACCCGTCGCCCATGGAGCTGCGTCACCTGCGCTATTTCAAAGCGGTCGCCGAGCTGCTGAATTTCAGCCGCGCCGCCGAGCAGCTCCGCGTGGCCCAGCCGGCGCTCAGCCGCCAGATCCGCGCGCTCGAGGACGAGCTCGGCACGACGCTGCTCGATCGCAATCACATGCGCGTGCGCCTCACCGACACCGGCCGCACCTATTACGCGCACACCTGCAAGATCCTCGCCCAGGTCGACATGGCCGCCGCGTCCGTGCGCGAAGTCACCGACGGCAGCGCCGGCGAACTGATCGTGTGCAACGACTGGCACCTCGGCGGGCGCATCGTGCCCGCGGCGTTGAACGAGTTCCGCCAGCTCCACCCGCGCATCGACGTCGTGCTGCACGACCGCCGCGTCCACGACCAGCTCGCCTTGATCGTGAACCGCCGCGTGCACCTCGGTTTCATGGTGCGCGAACTCCTCGGCAACCGCCGCGAACTCGAGTGCCTCGATATTCTCAGCTCGCAGCTCATGGTGGTCATGCCCAGCGGACACGCCTTCGCCGCGCTCCCCTCGGTGCGACTGGCCGAGCTGGCGGAGGAAACTTGGATCACGGTCGATCCCAAGGAATCGGCGCAATACCGCAGCTATTTCAACCGGCTGTGCCGCTGGAGCGGATTCACGCCGATCATCGGGCCGACCGGCACCACGCTGGAAGGCATCGCCGGACGTGTCGCCAGTGGCTACGGCATCGCGATCATGCCGGAGCACATGGTCGAAGCGATGGGCCCGGGCCTGTGCGCCGTCGCGACCGATTGCCCGCCGGTCGAACTCTGCGCCGTCTGGCACCGCGACGAGAAATCCAAGCTGCTCGAGCAGTTCATCGCCGTGTTGCGCCGCCACGCCGTCCGCGACCTTGAGAAACCGGTCTCGCCGCGCCGCAAGCGATAGCGCCCCGGTATGGCGGCATGCCCTGCAGAGGCATTTCCCTGCAGGAGCGCGGTCGGATATGCTGATCGCGCACTCATGCTCGCCGTGTTCATCCTCGCTCTGCTTACGTTGCTCGTCGTTTTCGACAGCGGCGGCGATTCGTCGACGTGAGACGGAGCAACCGGACCGATGCATGGGGCTGGGCATCAGTATTCCAACCGGCGCCATCGCCGCGTCCGTGTGAAATCGCTCGCCGGCGCGCTGACCTACCGTGCTTGGCCGCGAGCGGGCGCCGGCAAATGTAACCTAATAGGTTACATTTGCCGAAACCGCCAGAGCGAAGACCGGGGGCGACGAGGGGCGCGAGTTCAGTAGCCGGCCGCGGCATTCGTGCGGCGCGGGTCGGCGTAGCCGGCGTAGCTGCCGTCGGCGTGGCGTTCGATGACGTTGATGCCGCCGAAGCGGCGGCCGGTGCCGGGAGCTTCGCTGAGATCGACTTTCCAGCCGAGCGCGCGGAGCGCGGCCACCTCGGACTCGGGGAGCGAGCGTTCGGCTTCGACGGTGTCGTCGTCGCCGCGGCGCCAGTTGTTGTCCCAATGAATGCGTGTGTCGCCGATGGCGTCGGCAAACGGGCGGTTCAGCACGATCCGATCGATCAGTGCCTGCAACATCGCCGTCGGGATGCGGGCGGCGCCCGGGATGCCCATCGCGAAAACCGGTTTGCCGTCGTGAACCGCGATGAGCGGCGAGATCGTGCTGCGCGCGCGCCGGCCGGGCGCGAGGTAGTTCAGGCTGCGCGGCTCGCTGAAGGAGAAGTTGCTCATCGAATCGTTCATCACGACGCCCGTGCCGGGCGGAACGACGCCGGCACCGAAATGCAGGCTCTGCGATTGCGTGGCGCAGACGAAATTGCCCTCGGCGTCCGCGACGGCGAAGTGCGTGGTGGCCGCGGCGATGTCGGACGAGAAACCGCCGTCATCGAGCCACGCCGCGGTTTTCGCGGGCGCGAGGTGCGCAGCGTGGACTTGCGCGCGGAGCCGGGCGATGGAATCGGGGGCGACGAGTTTTTCGAAATTGAACCACGACTGCGGCGCGTCGGCGATGTCGCGATAAACGAGCGGCGAGATGACGCGCCAGGTGCGGCCGAGGAGGTCGAGGTTGTCGGCGCGGCGCAGCGGGCCGCCGCCGAAATTCTCCTCCTCGAGCACCTTCATGATCGTGAGAAACAGCGCCGGGCCACTCGCGGGCGGCGGCGCGGCGAGCAGACGATAGCCGTGGAAATCCAGCACGAGCGGCTCACTGATGCGCGCCTCGTAGTGCGCAAGGTCGTCGAGCGTGATCGCGCCCCCGCCCCGCTGCGAGGCGGCGACGAGCGCGGCGGCAACCGGGCCCTGGTAGAAGCCGTCGCGACCGTGCGCGGCGACGAGTTCGAGCGTGTGCGCGAGGTCGGCGTTGGCGAGGCGCGTGCCGACGACGGGCAGTTCGCGGTTCGGCAAATAGAGGCGCGCGATCTCGGCGTCGCCGCGCCGGAGCTTTTTTTCCTGTTCGGCGAAGAAGTCGCGCGTCTTGGGCAGCACAAGGAAGCCGCGGCGCGCGAGCGCGATCGACGGCGCGACGTCGTCGGCCCATTTGAGGCGGCCCCATTTCTCGTGCGCGAGCGCGAGGCCCGCCGCGAGGCCGGGCACGGCGACGGAGCCGTAACCGTAGTTGCGGACTTCGTCCGGGCGCTTCACGTAGGCGGCGACATCGACCGAGGGCGCGGCATCCATCGCGTCGATGGCGAACGTGCGGCCGGATTTCGCGTCGTGGTAGAGCAGCATCAGTTTGCCGCCGAGGCCGGAGCCGTAGGGCTCGGCGACGCCGAGGGCGAGCGAGACGGCGACGGCGGCATCGATGGCGTTGCCGCCGGCTTTCAGGATCTCGACGCCGGCCTGCGCCGCCTCGGGATGACCCGCGACGACCATGCCGTGCGGCGCGGTGACCGGTTCGACGCGGACCGGGACGGCGGCCGTCGCAGCGAGCGCGACGACGGAGGACAGAAGGCAGAGGACGGAGAACCGAGGGCGGAGGACGAGGAACGCGCGAGACATGAGAGATGAAGGCGAGGCGTGTGGCGTGATTCGCGGCGGGCCCGGCAATCGCGCCCTACCTCACGCGGCGGCAGCTACAGTCGCAGGACGTTGCGGGCGCCTTCGGCATCCGCGTTGAAGGCGCGGTCCCATTTGGCGATGATGAGCGTGGCGACGGTGTTGCCGATGAAGTTGGTGATGGCGCGCGCTTCGGACATGAAGCGGTCGACGCCGAGGATGAGCGCCATGCCGGCGACGGGCACGTGACCGGTGGCCGAGAGCGTGGCCGCGAGCGTGATGAAGCCGCTGCCGGTGACGCCGGCGGCGCCCTTCGAGGTGAGCAACAGCACCAACAGGAGACCGAGCTGATGCACGAGATCGAGCGGCGTGTCGGTCGCCTGCGCGATGAAGAGCGCGGCCATCGTCAGGTAGATGCAGGTGCCGTCGAGGTTGAACGAATAGCCGGAGGGCACGACGATGCCGACGACCTGCGGCGCGCAGCCCGCGCGCTCCATCTTTGTCATGAGGCCGGGCAGGCCGGCTTCGGACGACGAGGTGCCGATGACGATGAGCAGTTCCTCGCGAATGAATTTGAGGATTTTCCAGAGCGAGAAGCCGCTCGCGCGCGCGATGCCGCCGAGCACAACGACGATGAAGACGATGCAGGTGAGGTAGACGCAGGCCATGAGGCCGGCGAGGGACTTGAGCGAGCCGAGGCCGTATTTGCCGACGGTGAAGGCCATGGCGCCGAACGCGGCGATGGGCGCGAGCTTGGCCACGAGGTTCACCATCATGAAGAATGCCTTCGAGACCTCGTGCAGCAGGTCCACGAGCGGGCGGGACTTGTCGCCGAGCTTCGCAAGGGCGAAGCCGAAGAGCATCGAGATGAGCAGCACCTGGAGAATTTCTCCTTCGACGAAGGCGCTGACGAAGGTGTTGGGCACGAGGTGCAGCGCCCAATCGACGAACGACATCTCCTTCGCGGCCTTGGCGTATTGCGCGACGGCGGAGGCATCGAGCGACGCGGCGGTGGCGTGGACGCCGGAGCCGGGCTGGAAGACGTTGGCGACGACGAGGCCGATGATGAGGGCGAGTGTCGTGACCGCCTCGAAGTAGAGCAGCGCCTTCGCGCCGACGCGGCCGACCTGCTTGAGATTGCCCATGCCGCCGATGCCGGAGACGACCGTCGTGAAGATGATCGGCCCGATGAGCATCTTGATGAGCTTGATGAAGACATCGCCGAGCGGCTTCAGGTCGGCGCCGAGCGTGGGTTGATAATGGCCGAGCAGGATGCCCGCGCCAATGGCGAGCAGGACCTGCACGTAGAGGTGACGCAGGAATCTCATGTGGGGTAGCCGGCGCGAGGGGTGCGCGCGGACGCGGCGGAAAAAAGCCCCGCGGGTGGCGCGGGGCGAGGTTATTCCGGAAGCGTCAGAGTTTCTTGGTCAGCTGCACCGACCATGAGAGGCCGCGGGCCATGAGGTTGTAGACGGACGTGTCGTAGCCGCGGGAGTCGGCGGAGAGCGGCGGGATGCGATCGAAGAGGTTCACGACGCCGACGCGGATGGTGGTGTCGTTGGTCCACTTGTTCTTCGTCTGGAGGCGATATGAGACGTAGGCGTTGGTCATGATCGAATCGCGGACCTTGTAGCGATAGGTCGTGGTGCCGTTGCTGTAGACGGGCACGATGTAGGTCGGCGAACCGAGGGACTGCCAGGTGGCCTGCGTGGTGGTGGCGTTCACGTCGGTGTAGGTGCCGGTGTAGTAACCGGCGAGACCGGCGGCCCATTGCTTGCGGCGCCAGGTGAGGGAGGCATTGCCGCGCCACTTGGGCGTGGCGCCGCCGACGTTCGTGGTATTGGAGTCGCGGTAATCGACGCGCGGACCGGTGGCGGAGTTGTAGGCGTGGAAATCGTTCAGGTAGGTCCACGTCGTGTTGAACGTGAAGTTGCCGATCGACCACTTCGGGAAGCGATAGCTCAGGTCGAAGTCGAAGCCGTTCACGAACTCCGAGGCTTTGTTGAAGTAGGTCGTGCGCAGGATATCGATCGCACCGACGACGGCGCGCTGGTTGCCCGGCGTGCGCGAGGCGTTGTAGGCGGCGAAGAAATCGCGGTCGGCCTGCGTGACGGGGAGGCGGACGACGGCGGGGTCGCCTTGGTAGTTCGCAGTGCCGGAGCCGAGGTCGATGGAGTTGATGTTCTGGCCGGCGGCAAGCGCGGCCTGCGTGGCGGCGAGCAGCGCGGCGGTGTCGTCGGCGATGGAGCCGGAGGAGGCGATGACGTTGCTCTGACGAACTTCCCAGTAGTCGACGCCGAGCGAGAGGCCTTTCACGAACGGCACATCGACGACGATGCCGGCGGATTTGCCCTTCGACTCCTCGGGGGCGAGGTTCGGGTTGCCGGACGCGACGCTGCGGCGGTTCGACGGACCGTCGGTGGGCAGGCCGGTGACGGTGCTGCGGTAGGAATCGGTGCTGCCGGTGACGGTGCGGATGAGCGTGCCGGTGAAGAGCTGCGCGAGGTTGGGCGCGTGGAAACCTTCGTTGTAGGAGGCGCGGACCATCGCCCAGCGAACCGGTTGCCAGCTGAGGCCGAACTTGGGTTTGGTGGTGTTGCCGAAGTCGGTGTAGCGTTCATGGCGTGCGGAGGCGGTGAGCTCGAGCGATTCGACGAGGGGGAACTTCGTCTTCTGACCGACGAGAGGAATGACGGTCTCGGCGTAGGCGGCGGTAACGTGGCGGTTGCCGTGCGTGTCGGAGTTGGGCGAGAAGCCGAGGAAGTCGTTCGCCGCCGGGTCGAGGCCGGAGCCGGCGGGATTCAGGCCGGCGTAGGGCGGGCGGAAGTCGTCGTAGACTTCGCGGCGATACTCGGTGCCGACGGCGAGGCCGATGGTGTTGCCGCCCCAGAGATCGAGGACGTCGCCGCTGGCGCGCGCGTCCCAGCTGCCGAGCTTGGTGATGCCGTTGCGGATGAACTGCGAGCGGAAGGTCTGCTGCACGCTCTCGGGATTCTGGTAGTCGCCGGTGACGACGAGCGTGCCGCCTTGCACGGCGAAGGTGCGGGTGAAGGGATTGAAGGCCTTCGTGGGATCGGTCTGGTTGATGGCGGCGATGAGGAGGCTCTTGCGGGATGGGCCGCCTTCGTCGTCGGTCACGCGGGACTCGCCGTAGAGCAGCGCGGATTCCCAAGACCAGCTGCCGTGGAGTTTGCCGCGCGCGCCGGCGACGCCGCGATAGACGGTGTTGTCGACGGTCGAGGTGCGCGTGGCGAGGTCGGTGAGGCGCTTGTTGCTGATGAGGACGGCGGCGGGCGTGCCGGTGAGGCGGGCGGAGCCGTCGGCGTTGGGCGCGCCGGTGGGCGACCAGAAGCGGGAGCCGAAGGGATTAAAGGGATTATCGACCGGCACGATGATGCTGCCGTCGGTGGAGGCGGTGATGCCGTCGGGCTCGCGGTAGGTGACGGAGTGCGCACGGTAGTAGTTGAAGTCGGCGAAGAGCGTGAGGTTTTCGCGGAGGTCGTATTCGCCGGCGAGGAAGAGGTTGCCGCGCTTCGTCTCGGGCTGGAGGACGCGGTAGGCGTTGTTGTTCCAGTAGAAGTCGTGCGTGACGCCAGCGCGGCTGGGCGTGCTGGTCTGGAAACCGACGCCGGTGGCCGTGGGCACGATGTAGAACTGGCCGGAGCTGGCGACGAGCGACGAGGGAATGCCACTGGTGCGGCCGGCGGTGAACACGCCGTTGGTAACCGTGCCGATGGTGAAGTTGCCGTATTCGGTGGTGGCGGAGCGGGCGTTGAACGTGGTGTTCGTGGAGACGTTCCACGGCGCAGGGGCGCGGTAGCTCATGTCGGCCTCGGCCATGAAGGCGCGGTCGCGCGCGTAGGTCGCGTCGCGTTGGAAGAGGTCGAGCGTGAGGATGCCGCGGCCCTTGCCGTTGGCGAAATCGAAGCCGTGCGTCAGCGAAGCGCGCGTCTCGGCGCCGTCGCCGTAGCGCGTCTCGCCGTAGCGGAGCTGGAGCTCGGTGCCGCGAAATTCGCGGCGCATGATGTAATTCACGACGCCGGCGACGGCGTCGGTGCCGTAGATGGAGGACGCGCCGTCGCGGAGGATGTCGATGCGTTGGATGCCGCGGTTCGGGAGGATGTTGACGTTGGTGGTGAGCGTCGGGACGCCGGCCTCGGACTGCGAGATCGGGTGCGGCGGGAGGCGGCGGCCGTTGAGGAGGATGAGCGTGTTGCTGGAGGGCAGGCCGCGGAGGGAGCTGGAGGAATTATCGCCGCGCGCGGTGGCGCCGAGGGTCGCGGTCTCGTTGCCGGGCAGACCGGTGACCTGCGGGATCGAGATGAGGAGGTCGGCGGGCTGCGAGGCGTCGCGCACGTCCATGGCGTCGCGATCGATGACGGTGACGGGAAGCGTCTTTTCCTGGTCGATGCGTTTCAGGTTCGAGCCGGTGACGACGTATTGATCGAGCTTCACGGGCTGCTCGTCGCGCGGGGCGTCGGGCGCGGGGGCGGCGGATTGCGCGAACGAGAGCGGAACGAGCGCGAGCGGCGCGAGGAGCGCGAGCAGGCGGAGGGTGCGCGAGGTGTGGTTCATGGGCGTGCGGGGTGTTAGGTCGGCTTGGTTCAGTGCGAAAAAAGGAGGCGGGCGGCAGCGGGTGCCATGGCTTTGTTGTTGTGGGCGACACCGGGGACAGTCGAGAGCTTCCAGCGGAAGTCTGCGTCACCTGCCGCGGCGGTCTGTTGCGCGAAGCGGAAGAAGAACTGCCCGCGCGCGAAGCGATAGAGCCCCTGCGCGTCGGCCTCGGGCGTGCGGCGCAGGGATTGGTGGTTCGCATCCGTGTCCGCTTCGCCGAGTAGAACGATCAACGGAAAAGCGAAAACGCGGCGCAACGTCGCCGCATCGGCGGGCGTGCCCCGCAGGCCGTAGGGGAAAGCCCGCTCGAGATCCGGGAGCATATACCAGCCGGCGTTGGCGGCGACGGCGCGGGTGGCGCGGCTGGCGGGAACGAAATAAAGGAAGCGCTGCACGAACTGTGCGCCGGCGGAGTGGCCGTAGATCGCGTAATCGTTGCGCGTGCTGCCGAGGTGCGGGCGCGCCGCGTCGAAGACCGGCTCGATCATGCTGTAGGACCATTGTTCGCGCGGCCGCAGACGGCCCGCGGTGTCGAAGAGGTTGCCGGAGTTGAACGATTCCTCGCCGGGGAATTCGGCCTTCGAAAACTCCGGCACGATGAGCGCGAACTTCAGCGCGTCGGCCTGCTCGATCCAGTCCTGCAGGTATTCCTCGGCGTTGCGGCCCACACCGTGGATCACGACGAGCACCGGTGCATCGGCCGGCGCCGCCGCGGGGCGGTGATACCAGACGGTCAAATGGTGGCCGCCGCTGGTGAACGCGAAGCTGTCGTGCGCGGCGCGCGTCACGGTCGGCATGGCGGCGGCCAGGCTCCAGCAAAACACGATGAGTCGAGCAAAGCTCACGCGAGGATCAGCACGGTCAGTGGGGGCAACGGGGTGAGAGAGGTAAGAGTGCCGGGCCGCATGCTACCAGATTCAGGCGCGTCGCCCAGATGGGGCTCTGCCCGTCGCCATGGCGTATAACTACGTAACGAGCCACGCGATCGGCGGACGCAGCGCGCGCAGCTAGAGCGGGATGTAGCACACCGTGTTCGAGATCATGATCATGATGAACACCAGGCATGTCGTCAGCGGACCGAGGTAGATGCGACCGGTGAGGTTGAAGAAGGCGCGGTTGAAATACGGCAGCACGAACATCATCGGCACGACCGCGAAGAGCAGGTTGATGTAGAGCCAGCCGTCGGTCCAATGCACCGTGCCGGTGCGGGCGTAGGTCGCGTATTGGACGATGATGATGAGCAGCAGTCCGAGCGAGTTGGCGAGGCCGCCGAGCAATTTGCTCCGCCACTCCGGCAGGCCCGCGGGCCGCATCGCGCCGTTCACCCGGAGCGAGTTCGCGAGGAAGAACGGCAGGAACGCCGGCGCATACATCGCGAGGAAGATCAGCAGCGCCGGCTGGAAGACACGCACGCCGAGAAACAGAAACCGGTAGTCGACGTGGAAGACCGCGCTCACCACGAAGAGCAGGCCGTAGAATCCGGCGAACAGCGTGAGCGCGAGCACGGCGGTGCGCGCCAATTCGCCGAGACTCGTGGTCGCGCCCCACATCGCGGGCGTCACGCCGTGCCGGCGGCCGTGCGTGCGGTAACCAAGATAGAACAACAGGAAACCCACCGCGCCGTTCAGCAGCGCCCACAGCATCACGGCGTTGTTCATGCGCTGCGGGAAGAACCACGTCTGCTCGCGCCCTGCCGCGGCGGCGAACCAGCGTTGCGACAGCTCCGCCAGCGGAATGTAGCTGAAGCACGCGACGACCGCGCCCGCGACGAGCAGCGTCCAGAACATGAGCCGGCCCGCGCCTTGCGCGCGCGGTTGGGGCGGCGGCAGCGGATGCGCCAGCGGCTGGAAGAAGCGCACGTGGGCGAGCAGCAGTTGCGCGGCGGGCACGAGCGCGACCAGCGCAGCCACGAGCGCGACGAGCGTCAGCAGCTCCTTCCAGAACCACACTTGATCGCGACTCGAGAGGCCGCTCTTGAGATCGAAAACGCGCTCGAAGAACTCGAGTTGGTTGGCCATCGCCGCGACGCTGTAGGGCTGGAGCGGATGCAGCGTCCGCTCGTTGTGCACCACACGGAGATTCCGCGCCGCCGCATTGCCGTAGAAATGATCCAGCTCCACCTCCGCCACGGGAGTCGTTGCGAGCGCCGCGGATGAGTTGACGAGCCGCAATGCCTCCGGCGCACGCCGCATGTCGCCGTGACCGAGCTCGTTCCGGTAAGCGCCTTCGTCGTAGAGCGCGTAACTGATCCCGAGATTCGAGCGCGCGCGATCGAGCAGCTTGTCCGTCAGCGACAGCACGTAGCCGGAGATGAACGCCGAGTGGAGCTTGCTCGGCCGGCCCGCGCGCTCCGCCTCGCGCCCAAAATACGCCGCGGCTTGCATGACGGCGTTGCCGCCCGCCGAATGACCGGTCGCGCCGAGGCGAGACTTGTCGACGTAGTTGAGCAGCTCGGTGTTCGCGGCGAGTTCCACCACGGCAAACAGACCGTAGCCTTCCAACGTCGCCGACTGCGGACTCATCGACGCGCTCGAGCTGCCTTGCGCGTAAGGATCGATCGCGATTGCGACGACGCCGCGGCGCGCGAGCTCGAGCGCGACATTCGTCATCGTCTCCTTCGAGCGTTGAAAGCCGGGCACGACGACGACGAGCGGCGCCTTATGCTCGACGGTCGCGCTGCGCGGACGGAAAAGGTCCGCCGCGAGCCACTGGCCGTTCTGCGTCGGCAGGTTCAACCCGACCACTTGCACGCGGCCGCCGGAATTCTGGATGAGCGAGGCGAGCAGCGCACTGCCGAGCACCAACAGCACGCAGGCCGCGAGCCAGCGCGCGGCGCGACGGGTCGAGGGCTCGGCCAGCACAGTGGACGCCGGCGACAAAGGAGCAGCGGAAGGGGGCATGGGCAACGGGCGCAGCAGCGTAGCAGGCGGGTCGGCGGCGTCTAGCAGGGAGCCTCGCTGCCCGCGTGGCGTAGTTCTACGCCATGGGCCGCGCGCTTGCGCTCTGGTAAGACTTCGGTGTGTTAGACGTGTCCATGCCCGCCGCCCCCTCCGCCGCACTCACGTTCGTGCTCGTCGACGACACGGCGACGTTCCGCGGTTTGCTGAAGGACGCATTGCAACGCCGCTTCCAGCCGCGCGCGCTGCACGATTTCGGCAATGCGCACGAAGCGCTCGCCGCCTGCCTGGCGCAGCCGCCGGATCTGTTGATCGTGGATCTGTATTTGCGCGAAGCGGACGGCCGCGATCTGGTCCGCGCGCTGCGGCAACGCGGCCTGGCCACGAAAGTCGTCGTGCTCACCGCGCATCCCGAAGCGCAGTTGCCGGCGGAACTCGTCGCGCTGGGCGTCGCCGGTTTCGTGGACAAGAATTCGCCGTTCGAGCAGATCGACCGCGCGGTGCAATGCGTGCTCGACGGCGGCATGTTTTTCTCGGCCACCGTGCCGCCACCCGTGCCGTCGTCGCTCGCGAGTCTGCCGGATTTGCCGCGCCTCGGCGCCGACGCGCTCTCGGAACGCGAACGCGAGGTCGTGCGCCTCGTCGCGCGCGGCATGGTTTCCAAGGAAATCGGCGCGCAGCTCGATCTCAGCACCCGCACCGTGGAAAAACACCGCGCGCGCATTCTCGCGAAGCTCGGCCTGCACGACGTGGCGACGCTCGTGCGTTGGTGCCTGCGCAACGGGCTGGGTTGAGCGGCCGAGCGTTGTGGGAGCGAGCTTGCTCGCGACGGCAGCGAGTCGCGAGCAAGCTCACTCCCACAAGAAACCCTCACTTCGCCGCCACCGGCAGCAGCACGCGGAAGACCGCGCCGCGACCGGGCTGCGATTGCACTTCGAGGCGGCCGCCTTGCAGCGTGAGCAGTTCGCGCGCGATGAAGAGGCCGAGACCGGTCGAGTCTTCCCCTTCCCCGGTCGGTTTCGCGGAGAGGCGCTGGTAAGGCGCGAAGATCTTCGCGAAGTCCGCGGGGCCGAGGCCCGGACCGCTGTCGCGCACTTCGGCGAAGGCCCACGCGCCGGCTTCGCCGAGCGCCACGGTGACGTCGCCGCCGGGCGGCGAGAATTTGAGCGCGTTACCGATGAGATTGTCGAAGACCTGACGCAGGCGCTCGGGATCGGCGAGCACGGGCGGCACGGGAGCGGCGGCGGGCGCGAGCGCGAGGCGCTGGTCCTTTTGCGCGGCGATGGGGCGCAGGCTCTCGACGGCGGCGCGCGCGAGCTCGGCGAGGTCGAGCGCGGTGGTGTGGAGCTGGAGATTGCCCTCCTCCATCGCGGAGGCGTCGAGAAAATCGCGAACCAGCGTGCGCATGCGCGCGGTGTCGGCCTGGATGCCAGCGGCGAGGCGGCGGACGTTCGGTTCGTCGTGCGGGGCGCGTGCGATGAGCCCGGCGGTGGCGTTGAGGGCGGTGAGCGGGACCTTGAGATCGTGCGAGGCCATCTGGAGCAGGCGCGATTTCAACGCCTCCGCCGCCTCGGCTTGCGCGCGGGCCTGCTCGGTGGCGGCGCGCATCCGGCGCTCGGCGCGCAAGCGGACGAGTTGCACGAGAATGATCGCGCCGAGCAGGGTGACGCCGCCGATCAGGCCGGCGGCGAGCGCGAGGTTTTGGGAGCGGCGCTGCTCGAGTTCCGCGGTCTTCACGTCCTGCTCGCGGCGCAGGAGGCGGATCTGGAGCTCGCGCTGTTCGTCGCGATAGCGCGCGCGGAGCTCGTCCATGCGGCGGCGGTCTTCCTCGCGCTGGAGTTGTTCGGTGGCGGCGGCGAGCTTGCGCTGGCTGTCGAGTGCGAGGGCGAACTCGCCGCGCGCCTCGTAGGCGATGGCGAGCTCGCGATGGATTTCGGCGAGCACCTCGGCGCTCTCGAGCGTGCCTGCGACTTGGAGCGCGGTGAGGAGGTGCGCGAGGGCCTCGTCGAGCCGGCCGGCATGGCGGAGCACGGTGCCGAGGCGGCGGTGGGTGTTGGCGATGTAGCGGCGATACTTGAGCGCCTCGAAGGTGGTGAGCGCGCGGTTGAGGTAGCTGAGGGCCTTTTCGGTTTCGCCCTGTCCATCGGCGGCGAGGCCGAGATTGGTGAGCGACTCGGCGATGGCGCGGCGGTTGCCGTAGCCTTCGCGCACGTGGAGGGCCTCGCCATGGATCGAGATGGCGCGCGGGTAATCGCGTTTGCCGAGGTAGTAGTTGCCGAGGCTGTTGAGCAGGCTGGCGCGCATGCGCTCGTCCTTCGCCTCGGCGGCGTAGACGAGGCCGCGGTTGAAGTGCTGCAACGCATCCTCGTCGCGGCCGTAGCGCTGATAGGTGAGGCCGAGGCCGCCGTGCGTGCGGGCGAGCAGCGCGGCATCGCCCAGCGATTCGGCGAGGTGCAACTCCTCGAGGTGGCGCTCGAGCGAGTCGGGGTAATCGCTGAGGTTCCAGTAGAGACGGCCGAGCAGATAGAGAAAATCGATCTGCAGACGCACGTCGCCGAGCCGGCGCGCGCGAGAGAGACCATCGCGGGCCCCGGCGATGCCATCGGAATAATCGCCGCGCCGCCGCTGGAGGTTCACGACGGTGACGAGCGCGTGGAGCGCGTCGGATTCGTTGGCGGATTGCGCGAGCGTCTGGCGCGCGGTTTCCCAGACCTCGTCGCCGTCGGGTGTCTCGGAATCCGTGGCGGTGGAAATGGGCGGGCCGGCGTCGCGCACCGCGCGCGGTGCGGGTTGGGCGCCGGCGAGAAGCGGCAACCCGAGGATCACTAGCAACCGGCACGTGCGACGAAACACAGCCGGCAAATCGCCAGAAGGGGCGCGGGCTTTCAACGCCAATTCCCCGGCCCGGAAAACATGAAGGGGCCGCCTCTGCAGGCGACCCCTTCACGACCTAACACCAAGCAAACCGTAAGAACTATCGATGGGAAAGACGCAGCCCTGCCGAAAACGTTGAATCTTTCTGAAAGTTTTTTCGCGGCGTTTCCGCGGTCGGCGAAACCGACCCCCGAAAACATGAAGGGCGCCCCTTGCGGGGCGCCCTGCATGACCTAACACCAAGCAAACCGTAAGAACTACAAACAAATGATACGCGGAGATAGACGCGGGTTTGCTCAGAAACGTTGAAAATTTTCCGGATAAATTTTGTGAACAACTTCTTCGAAATTCAGCTGGTGTTTCGCGTTGGCGGGGCGTGAGTTAGGCGACGGTTCGGTTCCGGTTTCAGGGCGCGGCAACGCGTCCCGTCTTGTCATAAACGCACGGAAACCATGAACCCTCGTCCCCACCTGTTCGGCGTCCTCGCCGGACTGTTTCTCGCCGCCGGCCTCGCCGGCTCGGCCGCCATCGTCGCTTCGACGCTCACGCGGTTGAACGACAGCAACTCCATCAACGTCACCGGCGCCGCCCGCCGCAACGTCCGCTCCGATCTCGTAATCTGGAACGCCAGCTTCAGCGCCGACGCGCCCACGCTGCTCGAGGCGCAACAACGCCTGCAAGCCGACCTCGCGAAGGTCACCGAGTTTCTCCGCCAGCACAACATCCCGGAGATCGCCGCCGAGCCCGTCGTCATCCGCGAGCTCACCACGAAGCGAAAAGTCGAGGGCGAGGACGACAACTACGCCGTCGTGCGCGTCGGCTATCGGCTCACTCAGGCCTTCGAGGTGCGGTCGGGCGACGTGGAGGGCGTGCCGAAGCTGGCGGCGAACTGCGGGCCGTTGATCGAGCAAGGAGTCGCGCTCGCGTCGAGCGGCTTCGCCTTCATCTACACGAAGGCCGGCGAGGCGAAGGTCGAGATGATGGCCGAGGCGACGAAGGACGCGCGCGCCCGCGCGGAGTTGATTGCCGCGCAGGGCGGGCGACGCGTCGACGGCCTGCGCAGCGCGAAGGTGGGCGTCGTGCAAATCAACCCGCTGCACTCGAGCGCCACGAGCTGGGAGGGCAACAACGACACGACGGCGCTCGACAAAACGATCATCGCCACGATCAGCGCGTCGTTCGCGATGCAGTGACGGCGCGCACGACGCGGAGCCGTCCGGCAGGGGCGCTTGCCCTCAAGCGCCCTTAAAGCGAGGCGCACGTGTGAGATTGCCGAGGGCCGTTGAGGGCAACTGACCCTACCCTCGTCGCAGCGTCGTTTCGCGCAGGTGGGCGCTGACGTCCTCGGCGGCACCGCGCGAACGTGGTGCATGCCGCGAGGGCTGATCTCGTCGCCGCCGGGACGGCGGCGACCACCTCAGAGATGCACTTCCGCCGGCACGATCTTGCCGGCGTTTTCTTTTTCGCGCACCGGCGTGCTCTTGAGCGGATAGCGGAATTTCCGGCCCTCGAAGTTGTGGAACACCACTTCGTCGTCGGTGATTTTCTCCAGATACTCGGGATTGATCGGCACCTTGCCGCCGCCGCCGGGGGCGTCGATGACGTATTGCGGCACGGCGTAGCCGGTCGTGTGGCCGCGCAGCGCCTGGACGATCTCGATGCCCTTCCGGACGTCGGCCTTGAAGTGCGCGCCGCCCGTGATGAGGTCCATCTGGTAAATGTAGTAAGGCCGCACGCGCATGCGGAGCAGGCGGTGCACGAGTGCCTTCATCACGTCGGCATCGTCATTCACGCCGCGGAGCAGCACGCTCTGGTTGCCGAGCGGCACGCCGGCGAAGGACAGGCGCTCAAGCGCGTCCTTCAATTCCCGCGTGGCTTCGCGCGGGTGATTGGCGTGGATGCTCATCCAGATCGGGCCGTGCTTCTTGAAGACCTCGCACAGCTCGGGCGTGATGCGTTGCGGCAGGAAAATCGGGATGCGCGAGCCGATGCGGATGAACTCCACGTGCTTGATGGCGCGCAGGCGGCCGAGCAGGTGATCGAGCTTCTTGTCCGAGAGCAGCAGCGGATCGCCGCCGGAGAGGAGGACGTCGCGCACTTCCGGATGCGCCTCGATGTAGCGGAGGCCCTGCTCGTATTCCGGGTGGAAGTTATAGTCCTGCGCGTTCGAGACGAGCCGGCTGCGCGTGCAATACCGGCAATAGCTCGCGCAGCGATCCGTCACGAGAAACAGCACGCGATCCGGGTAGCGGTGGACGAGGCCCGGCACCGGCGAGTGCTCGTCCTCGCCGAGCGAGTCGAGCATCTCTTCCTGCGACGTGATCGATTCGTCGATGCGCGGGATGACCTGCTTGCGGATCGGGCAATTCGGGTCGTCGCGATCGATCAGGTTGAAAAAATAGGGCGTGATCGCGAGGGCGAGCTTGTGGCTGGCGAAGAGGCAACCGGCCTTCTCCTCGGGCGTGAGCGTCATCAACCGCTCCAGTTGCTCGACCGTCGTGATGCGGTTCTTGAGCTGCCACGTCCAGTCGCGCCAGTCGTTTTCCGGGATGTGCTGCCAGAGTCCTTGGCCCTCGAACCAGGCGGCGCGATCTTCGATGTAAGGCATGATGCTGCAAAACGGCTATTCGGTTGGCCGGGGGTGTCAAACGGCGGTTTGCCGACATGACCCGCACAGTTCCGCCCGAATCTTTCCGGTGCGGCCTCGCGCCCCAACCCGGATAAGCCACGGGCAATTAGCGATTTCTTAGCGCCGCGGCACCGGGACTTAATTAGGCGGCGCAAGCAGCGAACGATATCTTCGGGTATGACCGCCGCCGATGTCACTTACCTCGCGCTCTTCGTTGCCGTGCTCGTGCTCGCCACGCCACCGCTGGGCGCCTGGCTCGCGGCGGTCCTGCGTGGCGAGCCACCGGCCCTTCTCCGCTGGCTCGCGCCGGTCGAACGCGCGATCTACCGCCTGGGCGGCCTCGACGCTTCCGCCGAGATGACGTGGCCGCGCTACGCCGGAGCGCTGATCGTCTTCAATCTCCTCGGCGGCGGCTTCGTCCTCGCGCTCCAGCTCGCCCAAGCGCACCTGCCGCTCAACCCGCAGGGCTTCGCCGCCGTGCCGCTCGGCGTGGCGGTGAACACCGCCGTCTCGTTCCTCACCAACACCAACTGGCAAGCCTACTCCGGCGAGGCGTCGCTCAGTTACCTCACGCAGATGGCCGGGCTCGGCGTGCAAAACTTCCTCAGCGCCGCCACCGGTCTCGCGGTGATGGCCGCGCTCGCCCGCAGCTTCAGTCGCAAATCCACCGCCGGACTCGGCAACTTCTGGGCCGATCTCGTGCGCTCCACGCTCTACGTGTTGCTGCCGCTCTCGCTCGGGCTCGCCGTCGTGCTCGTTTCGCAAGGCGTCGTGCAGTCCTTCGCGCCCTACCCGACCGCCACGACGCTTTCCAGCGCGCCGCAAGTCATCCCACTCGGCCCGGCCGCCTCGCAGATCGCGATCAAGCAACTCGGCACGAACGGCGGCGGCTTCTTCGGCGCGAACTCCGCGCATCCGTTCGAGAACCCGACACCGCTCTCCAACTTCCTCGAAACGCTCGCGATCCTGCTCCTGCCCGCCGCGTGCGTCCGCGCCTACGGCTTGCTCACCGGCGCGCGCCGTCACGCGTGGGTGCTCTACGGCGTGATGCTGGCCTTCTTCCTCGGCGCGCTTGGTCTCTCGCTCTGGGCCGAATACGCCACACCCGGCTCCGCCGCGCTCGCGCTCGAAGGCAAGGAGCTGCGCTTCGGCATCACGCCGTCGATTCTCTGGGCCAACGCCACCACCGTCGCCTCCAACGGCTCGGTCAACGCCATGCACTCCTCGCTCTCTCCCCTCGCGGGCGGGCTGGCGCTGTTCAACATTCTGCTCGGCGAAATCATCTTCGGCGGCATCGGCTCCGGCCTCTACGGCATGGTGGCGATGGTCGTGCTCGCGGTGTTTCTCGCCGGCCTGATGGTCGGCCGCACACCCGAATACCTCGGCAAAAAAATCGAGGCCTTCGAGGTGCGCATGGCCGTGCTCGCGATTTTGCTGCCCTGCGCCGCCGTGCTGCTCGGCTGCGCCGCGTCGTTCGCCACCGCCGCCGGCCGCGCCGCCGCCGGCAATGCTGGCCCGCACGCGTTGACCGAAATCCTCTACGCCTGGGGTTCGATGGCCAACAACAACGGCTCCGCCTTCGGCAGCCTCACCGCCACCGGCGACCTCTACATCTGGGGCGGTGCGCTCGCGATGCTGCTCGGGCGCTTCGGCGTCATCGTGCCCGTGCTGGCACTCGCTGGCCGGCTCGCCGCGAAAAAAATCACGCCGCCCTCGAGCGGCACGTTCCCGACCGACGGCCCGCTGTTCGCCGTGCTCCTGAGCGCCGTGATCCTGATCGTCGCCGCGCTCACCTACTTCCCCGCGCTCACCCTCGGCCCCGTCCTCGAACACCTCCTCCTCGCCGCCGGCCGCACGTTCTGACCACCCCGCGCGTCCCCGGTAATTGTAACCTAATAGGTTACAATTTCGCCGACCACGCCGCTGCTTCACTCCTCCCCTTTCCGCTTTCCGCCCATGAAAACCGCCCGCGCTTCCGCCTGGGATTCCACTCTGCTCCGCCGCGCCGCGCTCGATGCCGTGCGCAAGCTCGACCCGCGCGCACTCTGGCGCAATCCCGTCATCTTCGTCACCGCGCTCGGCGCCCTCGCCGTCACCGCCGTCGCCGCGCGCGATCTGCTCGCCGGCGCGCTCACCGGCTTCACGCTCCAAATCACGCTCTGGCTGTGGTTCACCGTGCTGTTCGCGACGTTCGCCGAAGCGATCGCCGAAGGCCGCGGCAAGGCCCAAGCCGACTCGCTCAAGCGCGCCCGCGCCCAAGTCTTCGCGCGTCGCCTCCGCCGCGATCACACGGAAGAACGCGTCGCCGCCACTGATCTCCGCAAAGGTGACGTGGTCGTCTGCGAAGCGCGCGACGTCATCCCGGCCGACGGCGAAATCATCGAAGGCATCGCCAGCGTGGACGAATCCGCCATTACCGGCGAGTCCGCACCCGTCGTCCGCGAGAGCGGCGGCGACCGCAGCGCCGTCACCGGCGGCACGCGCGTGTTGAGCGACCGCATCGTCGTGCGCGTGACCGTCGAGCCGGGCGCAGGTTTCCTGGACCGCATGATCGGCCTCGTCGAAGGCGCCTCGCGTCAACGCACACCGAACGAAATCGCCCTCGGCATCCTGCTGGTCGCGCTCACGGCCGTCTTCCTCGGCGTCGTGGCGACGCTGCCGTTTTTCGCCCGCTTCAGCGAGTCGCTCGCCGGCCAACCCGGCGCGGTGGACACTTCGCTGCCCGTGCTCGTGTCGCTCTTCGTCTGCCTGATTCCCACGACCATCGGCGGCCTGCTCAGCGCCATCGGTATCAGCGGCATCGACCGCCTCATCCGCCGTAACGTCATCGCCACCTCCGGCCGCGCCGTCGAGGCCGCCGGCGACATCGACGTCCTCCTCCTCGACAAGACCGGCACTATCACGCTCGGCAACCGTCAGGCCGTCGAGTTTCTCCCCGCACCCGGCGTCACTGCCGAGCGACTCGCCTCCGCCGCGCAACTCGCCTCGCTCGCCGACGAGACGCCCGAGGGCCGCAGCATCGCCGTGCTCGCAAAGGAAAAATTCAACCTGCGCGAACGCGAGGTCGCCGCGCCGCACGCGACATTCGTGCCCTTCGCCGCGCAGACGCGCATGAGCGGCGTCGATCTCGCCGGCCGTTCCATCCGCAAGGGCGCCGCCGACAGCGTGCGCGCGTGGGCCGCCGCGCAAGGCGGCGCGTGGCCCGCCGAGGTCGCCGCCACGGTCGAGCGCATCGCCAAGGCCGGCGGCACACCGCTCGTCGTCGCCGAGGGCGCGACCGCGCTCGGTGTCGTTTACCTCAAGGACGTCGTCAAGGGCGGCATCAAGGAGCGCTTCGCCGAACTCCGCCGCATGGGCATCCGCACCGTGATGATCACCGGCGACAATCCGCTCACCGCCGCCGCCATCGCCGCCGAGGCCGGCGTGGACGACTTCCTCGCGCAAGCCACGCCCGAGATGAAACTCGCGCGCATCCGCGCCGAGCAATCCGCCGGCCGTCTCGTCGCGATGACCGGCGACGGCACCAACGACGCGCCCGCGCTCGCCCAAGCCGATGTCGGCGTCGCCATGAACACCGGCACGCAAGCCGCACGCGAAGCCGGCAACATGGTGGACCTCGACTCGAACCCGACGAAGCTCATCGAGATCGTCGAGATCGGCAAACAGCTGCTCATGACGCGCGGCGCGCTCACGACGTTCTCGGTCGCCAACGACGTCGCGAAATACTTCGCCATCATCCCCGCGATGTTCGCCGGCCTTTACGCCGTCGCCGGCGGCGCCGGCCCGCTCGCCGCGCTGAACCTCATGGCACTGCACTCGCCGCAGAGCGCGATTCTCAGCGCCGTGATCTTCAACGCGCTCATCATCGTCGCGCTCGTGCCGCTCGCCTTGCGCGGCGTCGCCTACCGCGCGTTGCCCGCCGCCGACCTGCTGCGCCGCAACCTCGTCGTTTACGGCCTCGGCGGCCTCGTCGCGCCGTTCGCCGGCATCAAGCTCATCGACCTGCTCCTCGTCGCCACGCATCTCGCGTAATGCACGCCCGAGCCAATTCAATCTTGAACACAGAGGTCACAGAGGACGCAGAGAAATTTCACCCGAAGAATGCGCCGGCAGGAAGCGCAGAGCGCCGACCGTCGCTGCCTTCGCTTCCTTCGTGTGAGCCTCCGGACTCTCTGTGTCCTCCGCGCCCTCTGTGTTAAAACTTCTGCCGAATTTCATGAAAACCACTCTCTCCGCCCTGCGCCTGCTCATCGCGCTCACACTTCTGGCCGGCCTGCTCTACCCGCTCGCCGTCTGGGCCATCGGTCGCGCGTTTTTCCGCGACGCCGCCGAAGGCTCGCTCGTGCGCCGCGACGGACGGCTCGTCGGCTCCGCGCTGCTCGCGCAAAAGACCACCGACCCGCGCTACTTCTGGCCGCGCCCGTCCGCTGGCGACTACGCCACGGTCGCCTCCGGCGCCAGCAACCAGGCCTGGACCAGCGCTGCGCTGGCCAAGTCCATCGCCGAGCGCCGCACCGCCTTCGCGCCTTTGGACATCACCGGAGTCCCTGCCGATCTGCTCACCGCCAGCGGCAGCGGGCTCGATCCGGACCTCTCACCGGCCGCCGTCCGCTTCCAAATCGATCGCGTCGCCTCCGCCCGGCACCTCACGCCGGCCCAACGAAATGCGCTCGTCGAACTCGTTGCGCGCCACACCGAAGGCGGGCAGCTTAGTCCGGCCCGCGTCAACGTCCTCCGCCTCAACCTCGCGCTCGATCGCACCTTCGCCGCTCCGTGAACGACTCCGTCCGACCCGATCCCGATTCGCTGCTCGCTGCGTTGCAGACACGCGCGGCCCGGGCGCGGCGCGGACACTTGAAGATCTTCCTCGGGATGTGCCCCGGCGTGGGCAAGACCTACGCCATGCTGCGCGCCGCCCAGCGCGAACGCGCCGCCGGCACCGACGTCCTGGTCGGCCTCGTCGAGACGCACGGCCGCACCGAGACCGAAGCGCTGTTGTCCGGCCTGACCGTTCTGCCGCGCCGCGCCATTGAGCATCGCGGCGCGCAACTCGGCGAACTCGACCTCGAGGCCGCACGCGTCCGTGCACCACGCCTGCTGCTCGTCGACGAGCTCGCCCACACCAACGCTCCCGGCTCGCGCCACACCAAGCGCTGGCAGGACGTCGTGGAGTTGCTCGAGTCCGGCATCGACATCCTCACCACGCTCAACATCCAACACGTCGAGTCGCGCGCCGACGCCGTGCGCGGCATCACCGGCGCCGTGCAACGCGAGACTGTGCCCGACTCCGTGCTCGACCTCGCCGACGAGCTCGAGCTCGTCGACCTCACGCCCGAGGCGTTGCTCGAGCGCTTGCAGGAAGGCAAAGTCTACCTCGGCGAACGCGCGGCGGCGGCCGCGGAAAACTTTTTTCAGGAATCCCACCTCGCCGCGCTGCGCGAACTCGCCCTCCGCTACACCGCCGAGCGCGTCGACCGCCAGCTGCGCGATCTGCGTTCCGGTGCCGCCAAGCAGACCGTCTGGCGCAGCGGCGAGCGTCTGCTCGTCGCCGTGGGCGCGAGCCCATTTTCCACCCAGCTCGTGCGCTGGACGCGCCGCCTCGCCGCGGCGCAAGGCGCAGCGTGGCTCGCCGTGCACGTCGAACCGCTTTCGCCGCTCGCGCCCGAAGACCAGCGCCGACTCGACCAGAACCTCGCTCTCGCACGCGAACTCGGCGCCGAGATCGTCGTGACGCAGGACGAGGACATCGCCGCCGCGCTCGTCCGCTCCGCCATCCAGCATAACGCCACGCAGATCGTCATCGGCAAGCCGCGCACGCGCCGCTGGCTCGACCTCTGGCGCGGCACGTTGGTCGACCGGCTGCTCCGCCTCGGCGGCAAGATCGACGTCTACGTCGTGCCGGTCGAAGACCGCGCGCCGCTGATGGATCTCGTGCGCTTCGACCACGAGCTGCGCAGCGGCGCAGGCGAATACGCGTTCGCTGGCGCCACACTGGCCGTCATCACGCTCGGCGGCCTGCTTTTGCCGCCGAATTACTACCTCGCGTGCGGCCTCGTCTACCTGCTCGCCACGATCCTGCTCTGCCTGCGCGTCGGCCGCGGGCCGGTCCTCGCGGCCGGCGTGCTCAGCGCTCTGGCATGGAATTTCCTCTTCATCCCGCCGCGTTTCACCTTCCGCATCGAGAAGGTCGAGGACGGTCTGCTCTTCGGCACGTATTTCGTCGTCGCGCTCGTGGCCGGTCAACTCACCGCGCGCATCCGCGCCCAGGCGGTCGCCGAGCGCCGCCGCGAGGGGCGCGCCGTGGCACTGTTCCAACTCACCCGCGCGCTCGCCGCCGCGCGCACGCTCGACGAGGCCGTCTTCGCCGCGCTGCGCCAAGCCGACCAGCTCTTCGGCGCCAAGACCGCCCTCCTGCTCGGACACGACGCGGCGACGCTCACGCCTCACTTCGCCGGCTCGTTCGCTCTCGACGCCAAGGAGCGCGGCGTCGCCGACTGGGTGCTGCTGCACCGGCGACCCGCCGGACGCTTCACCGACACGCTGCCGGCCGCGACGGCGTTCTACCTGCCGCTCGTGCGTGAGGACCGCGCCATCGGCGTGCTCGGCGTCGCCGTGCCGCGCGACCGCGACCTGACGCTCGCCCAGCGCGATCTGATCGAGGCTTTCGCCCGCCAGCTCGCGCTCAGCGTCGAACAGGAACAACTGCGCGAGGCGAGCGAACGCGAGAAGCTGCTCGCCGAGTCGGAGAAACTCCATCGCGTGCTGCTCGACAGCGTGTCACACGAGCTGCGCACGCCACTGGCGGTCATCACCGGCTCGTTGGAAAACCTGGCCGACGCTCCGACCAGCCTGCAAGGCACGCTCGTCGACGAAGCGCGCGCCGCCGCGCGGCGGTTGAACCGGCTCGTAGGCAACCTGCTCGACCAGACGCGACTCGAGAGCGGCGCGCTGCGGCCGCGGCTCGATTGGTGCGACGCGCGCGACCTGATCAACGCCGCCCTCGACGGGGTGCGCGACGAGCTGGTCGGTCATCCGCTCGAGATCGTCGTGCCGGCCGACTTGCCGCCCGTGCGCGCAGATTTCGCGCTGACGGAGCAGGCGCTCGCCAACCTGCTGCTCAACGCCGCGCGCCACACGCCGGACGGCACGCCGGTCTTCGTCACCGCCGGCACGGAGCGCGGCGGGCAACGCATGTTTTTCACCGTGGCGGACCGCGGTCCGGGCTTTCCGCTGGAGATGCGCGAGCGGCTGTTCAAGAAATTCGAGCGTGGCGACGCGGCCCGCGCCGGCGGCCTCGGGCTCGGCCTGTCGCTCGTGCGCGGCTTCGTTGCGGCGCAAGGCGGCGAGATCGTGGTCGGCGCCAACCCCGGTGGCGGCGCGGTGTTCACGATTTACCTGCCGCACCGCAAGCCCCAGTCTCCTCCGGCCGAATGACTGTGTCCGCCGCCAACGCCTCCCTGCTCGTCGTGGACGACGAGAAGCAGATCCGGCGGCTCCTGCGCGTGACGCTTGAGTCGGGCGGTTACGTCGTGCGCGAGGCGGAGAACGCCACGCTCGGCTTGCAGGAGGTCGCGCATCAGGCACCGGACGGCATCATCCTCGATCTCGGCCTGCCCGACCTCGATGGCGTCGAGGTCATCCGCCGCCTGCGCGAGTGGTCGCGCGTGCCCGTGCTGGTGTTGTCCGTGCGCGAAGGCGAAGAGGACAAGATCGCCGCGCTCGACGCCGGCGCGGACGACTACCTGACCAAGCCTTTCGGTGGACGCGAACTGCTGGCGCGCGTGCGCGCCATCTTGCGTCGTGCACCAGCGGCATCGGAGGCGGCGTTGGTGAAATTCGGCGACATCGAGATCGACCTCGCCGGACGCGTCGTGCGGCGCGCTGGCGCGGAAGTGCATCTGACGGCGAAGGAGTTCTCGTTTCTCCGGCTGCTCGTCCAACACCGCGGCAAGGTGGTGACGCAGCGGCAGATTCTCCGCGAAGTCTGGGGCCCGGCCGCCGAGGAGCGCACCGACTACCTGCGCGTGCACATGACGCATCTCCGGCAGAAACTCGAAGCCACCCCCGCCACCCCACGCCACCTCCGCACCGAGGCCGGCATCGGGTATCGGTTGGTGGAGTGAGGCTTGGGGAGCAGCGCCCGCGCTCCGTCTGCGTCACAGCAGGGGGATTTTGGGAAAACCTCTAGACAGGGTCCGCAGAACTGCCTTTCGTGCGTCTTTAATGTCCGCTCCCCAGCCCGCAGTCCTCGCGCTCGAAGATGGCACGGTGTTCCACGGTGCCGCGTTCGGCGCCGCCGCCACCATCGCCGGCGAATGTGTGTTCAACACCTCGCTGACCGGCTATCAGGAAATCCTCACAGACCCCTCCTACTTCGGCCAGATCGTCACGATGACCGCCGTGCAGATCGGCAACTACGGCATCAATGTCGAGGACGAGGAGCACAGCGGCCCGAAGGCGTCCGGCTTCGTCGTGCGCGAGGTCTCGCCCGTCGTCAGCAACTGGCGCAGCCAGATGTCGCTCGACGCCTATCTCAAGAAATACGGCATCCCCGGCATCAGCGAAATCGACACCCGCGCGCTCACCAAAAAACTCCGCGTCACCGGCGCGATGAAGAGCTGCCTGAGCACATTGCCCATCTCCGACGCCGACGCCGTCGCCCGCGCCCGCGGCTGGCAGGACATGGCCGGCAGCGATTACGTCAAGGACACGACTTGCAAGGCGCCCTACATCTGGAGCGACACCGACCCGACGCGCCACAACGCCGCCTATCTCCCCGTCGGCACCACGCTCGGCGTGCAGCCGCCGCACACGAAGAAGTTCAAGGTCGCCGCCTTCGACTACGGTGCGAAATACACCATCTTCCGCAAACTCGTCCGTCACGGCTTCGAGGTGCACGTTTTCCCCGCCACCGCCACGCACGAACAAGTGCGCGAAGCCGGCGTCGATTGCCTCTTCCTCTCCAACGGCCCCGGCGATCCGGCCGCGTTGCCCTACATCCACCAAACGGTCAGCGCGCTGCTGCCGGATTACCCGACCTTCGGCATCTGCCTCGGCCACCAGATGATCACGCACGCCCTCGGCGGCACGACCTACAAGCTCAAGTTCGGCCACCGCGGCGGCAACCAGCCGGTGAAGAACCTCGAAACCGGCCGCGTCTCGATCACCGCGCAAAATCACGGCTTCGCCACCGACCCGAAATCAATCGAGGGCAAGGGCGCCGTCGTCACGGAGATCAACCTGAACGACAACACGGTCGAAGGCCTCCGCCACAAAGAGCTGCCGGTGTTCTGCGTGCAGTATCACCCCGAAGCCGCCCCCGGCCCGAACGACGCCGACCCGCTCTTCGAGGACTTCTACAAGATGGTCGCCCAGCGCAAGGCGGGCAAAATCTGAACCGAGCGGCCGCGCCGGAGTCTGACACGACTGTGTCCGCCCCGACCGCTCGCGCATTGGTCGCCGCTCTCTCCCTCGCTCTTGCCAGTTGCATGAGCCGACCGTCGACATCGCCCTACCGGCGCGTCGACCAGACCACGCCCGCCTACCGCGAGGCGGTCGCCCACGAGACCGCCACCGCAATCGCCCAGGGCAAGTCCGCCGCCGAAGTCGAGAAATCCGCCGAGCGCCGCGTGACGAGGCAGTTCGTCGCCGCCGAGAAGCAGCGTCGCCTCGACTTGGTCGCGCCTTTGACCGCGGCTCTGACGACTTTGGACCAGCCGCGGGGCTGTTGGGCCTACACTATGACGATTCGCACCACCCGCGACGGCCGCACGACCGTCACCGTGGAACGCTTCGATCCCTATCAACCGGAGGAAAAGCTCTGGACCCTCTTGAACCGCGACGGCACGACGCCCACCGAAGCGACGCAGGCCGACTACCGTCGCACCAAGCTGCGGGCTTGGCAGAAACAGCAAGCACACGACGCGAAACGGAAACTCCCGCTGGCCGAGCAGATCCGCGCCAACGCTCTCTACACCGAGTTGGAGACCGAAACCGCCGCAGACCCGGGCGTCATCACCTACCGCTTCGTGCGCGAGGCGGTGCACTGGACCTTCATCGGCGACCTGCCACGCCAACGCGAGACCTACGTCGTCGACACTGCAACAGCCGCCGTGCGGCGGCACGAAACGGTTTATCTCGGTCCGTCCAAGATACTCGGCCGCCTGACCATTGAAGCCTTCGATCAGGCGACCGATTACGGCATGATCGACCCCGCGCTGCCGCCGTTCCCGGTCAAGGGGACCGCCCACTCCCGCTACCGCACGTTCGCGGGCCCGATCCACGAGGAAACCGTGGAGAAGACCTATTCCGACTATCGCCGCGTAAAGTGCTACGATGACCGCTTCCAAGCCATCCCCGGCGAGCTGCGACCGATCGACATCGTGCCTGGCGACGAGTGAAGGAATCTTACTCCGCCTTTTCCGGAACCGGCATTCCCGCCAGCAGCCGGTCGAACCACTGGCGCACGTCGCGGACGATCGGCATGAGCCGCATGGAGAGCACCAGGTGGTCGTCGTTCTCGAGGATGCCGATGCGACTGCCGTGTGGTGCCTGCGCGAAGAGCCGGCGGCTGTTGTCGGGCGAGAGCCAGCGGTCCTTGGCGCCGTGGAAGAACAACTCCGGCGCCTTCACCCGCGGCATCGCGGCGAGCACGTCGCCATCCGCCCAGGCGAAATCGCCCTGCTTCTCCGCGCGCGCCACGGCGGCGGCGAAGGTCGCATCGCTGATCTTCGCGGCCTCGTTCGGAGCGACGCCATGGGCGAACTCCACGACGGCATCTCGGGCGTTGCTGAACGGCTCCAGCGCCACGACCGCCGCGACCCGCGGATCGCGCGCGGCGAGCAGCAACCCCGTGCTCGCGCCGTAGGAGACGCCGAGCACGCCGAGCCGGCCGGCGAGCAGCCCGCGACGATCGAGGTCGTCGAGGACCTGCACGAGGTCCTTCGCCTCGAAGGCACCGTAGGCGATCGAATCGCCGGTCGAACGCCCATGCCCGCGCAGGTCGACCAGCACGGTGCGATAGCCGAACTCCGCCAGCACAAGCGCCCAGTGCAGCATGTTTTCCTTGGCGTCGCGGTAGCCGTGGAGGACGAGGACGGTGCCTTTGGGGGCGGCGGCCGGCTGGGGCGGAAGCGTCCAGTCGAGCTTCGGCGCGAGCCGCTTCCGGCCCTGGTCGTTTTGCTTCACCTCGACGTTGTAGCGGAAAGCGTAGTTGCCGGGTTCGAGCACCGCGACGGCCAACTCGGCCGCGGGCAGTCCGACTTTCACGCGCCAGGATTGCGAATAAAGCGCGTCGACGCGCTCGGCGTAGTCGGCGTCCCGCACGACGCGCGGCGGGTGCTCCTTGTTGGGCGCGCTCACGGCCAGATTAGCCAGGATACCGCTCACGCAGCCGCTGAGCGTCAGCATCGCAGCAGCAAGGAGGAAGCACACGAACGTGAGGTAGCGAGGGGAGTAGCGCATGCGCTCAGCGGGTCTGGAGATGATCGCAGAACCAAGCGGTAACGAGCGGTCCGACCTCGTCGAGACGCAGTCCGATGGTGAAATGGTTGTCGTCCGCGAGCACCTCACGACGACTGCCGGGCGGCGCGACGCGGAAGAGGGCTTCGCTGTGCTCCGGCACGATCATCGTGTCGCGTCCGCCGTGGACAAACAGCACGGGCACACGCAATCGGCGCGTCGCCGCGAGCACGTCGACGGCGCTCCAGTCGAATCCAGCCAGACGGGCCGCGCGCTCCTCGGCGGCCTGAAAATCTGCGTCGGAAAATCCATCCATCAACTTTGGCGCGGCGACGCGCGTGAACTCCCGGATCGCCCGGCGGGCGTCGCTGAAGGGTGCCAACGCCACGACCGTGGCCACCCGCGGATCGGCAGCCGCCCATTGGAGCGCCACCGACGCGCCGTAGGAGAGGCCGAGCACGCCAACGCGACCGACGATCAGGCCTCGGTGATCGAGTTCATCGATCACGCGGCGCAGATCGTCCACTTCCCATGCGCCGTAGCCAATCCACTTGCCGGTCGAACGCCCGTGTCCGCGCAAATCGACCAGGATGACCCGATAGCCCGCCTCCGCCAGGGCGAGGCCCCACGGCGCCAGCATCGTCTCCTTGCTCATCATGATGCCGTGCAAGAGCACGACTGTGGCCTTGGGCGTGAGCAGAGCATGACCATTCGTGACATCCCACTTAGCGCGAACGCGGAGAGTGGCCGGTTCGTCCTTTTGCGCGAGCGTGTGCTCGACTTTAAAACCGAACCTGTAGTCGGCTGGCTCGAGGACCATCACTTCGATTTGCGCGCGGGGTTGCGCCGCAGGCACCTGCAGAACCCGCACCAGGCGCTTCTCCGTCATGGCGCGGATCAGGCCTTCGCCTTCGCGCAGCGCCTGGCTCATCAACGCGGGTGTATGGCGGTTGGGCGCCTCCACCAGCCGCTTGGCTAGCATGCCGCTGACGCAGCCACTGAGAGCCAACGCCGCGCCGAGGAGTAAAACAATCCGGGCGGCGCGGCGAAGGTGCATGGGCTCAGGCTTGGCCCAAATGCGCCTCG
This sequence comes from Candidatus Didemnitutus sp., assembly GCA_019634575.1. Taxonomy (NCBI): domain Bacteria; kingdom Pseudomonadati; phylum Verrucomicrobiota; class Opitutia; order Opitutales; family Opitutaceae; genus Candidatus Didemnitutus; species Candidatus Didemnitutus sp. The sequence continues at coordinate 3,415,343 of JAHCAY010000001.1, read as the reverse complement.
AACTTCGCCGCGTCTTCGGCGGTGTCCACGCCGATGGTCGGGTCTTCGGTGACGTCGATCGCGATCGGGTATCCGTTTTCGAGGACGCGGAGCTGCTCGAGCTTCTCGATCTGCTCCAGTTTGCCCGGCGCCATGCGGACGAATTTTTCCAGAAACTCGCCGTGATAGGCGTAGAGGCCGAGGTGCTTGTAGCAGCCGTTGGCGGCCAGCCAGGCGTCGTCGACCTTGCCGGCGAGGTCGCGGGCGTAGGGCATCGGGGAGCGCGAGAAGTAGAGCGCACGGTTCGCGGCCGGCGCGCGGACGACCTTCACTTGGTTGGGGTTGTAGAAATCCTCGGCCTTCTTGAAGGGCGTGCAGAGCGTCGCCATCGGGGCGTCGCCTTGGATGAGCTTTTGGAGCGCGCGGATCTGGCCGCCGGAGACGAGCGGCTCGTCGGCTTGGACGTTGATGACGTAGCTGGCGCGCACGGTGCGGTTGGCCTCAGCGAGGCGGTCGGTGCCGCTGGGGTGGCGCGCATCGGTCAAAATTGCCCGAAACCCGGCATTTTCCATGCAGTCGGCGAGCAGCGGATGATCCACGGCAAACCACAATGGAAGATCGGGCGCCTCGGCCGTGATCCGCTCGGCCACCCAGAGCACAAGCGGCTTGCCTTTAATGACATGCAGCAGCTTGCGCGGGAAGCGGGTGGACTCCAACCGACAGGGCACGATGAGCGCGAACGCGGGCATAATCGGGAATCTGGTTGCAAGCCGGAGGCGGAGCGGCTTTTTCGGAACCCTTTATTTTGAGCCGATAACTACCTGCAATGGAAAAGAGTGACACCAATACCGCCGCCACCCACGTGAGGGAGCTCCTTGTCGAAAACAAGATGGGCATCCACGCGCGTCCGGCCGCGATGATCGTGCGCGTCACCAACAAGTTCAAAGCCGACGTCTTCGTGGAGAAGGACGACGAGCAGGTGAACGGCAAGAGCATCATGGGCCTCATGATGCTGGCCGCCGCCAAGGGCTCGAAAATCAAGTTCGTGGCCACCGGCGAGGACGCCGAAGCCATGCTCAACGAGCTCGGTGCGCTCTTCGCCAAGAAGTTCGACGAGGCCTGAGTGGGCCTTGCGGCGCGAAGACGCCAAGGAGCGAGCAACACGTGCCAAGTAGGGCCAGTCGAAGACCGGCCTTTTTGTTTGCGGATGGTCGCTGGCGTCCCGACGGCGACACGATCGAGGCACAGACATTCGCCCGCTTCTTGTCGCCGGGACGGCGGCGACCACCTCAAGGCCTGCACGCCTCAAATCCCGAAAAACCGCCGCGCGTTCGCCGTCGATCGCACCGCAAGCTCGTCGACCGTCACGCCGAACACGCCGGCCGCGAACTCCGCCGTGTGTCTCAGGTAGGCCGGCTCGTTTGGCTTCCCGCGGTGCGGCATAGGCGTCAGATACGGCGCATCCGTCTCGAGCATGAAGCGCTCGAGGCCTTGCGCCTTGGCGGCCGCGCGGATGTTTTCCGCCGTCTTGTAGGTCAGGATGCCCGTGAACGACCCGATGCCGCCGCGGCGGTTCAGCTCGGCGATCTCAGCCGTCCCCTCGGTGAAGCAGTGGAAAACCACCTTCGCCCAGTCGATGCCGCTCGCATCGATCATCTCGACGCATTCGCGGAACGCCCCGCGCGAATGGACGACGACCGGGCAGTCCAGTTTCTTCGCCAGCCCCAGCCCCGCGCGAAATGCCGCCTGTTGCGTGGCGAACACCCGCTCGGCCGCCGCCGCGTCGTCCTTGGGCAGGTGAAAGCGATCCAAGCCGATCTCGCCCAGCGCGACCGGGCGCGGCCCATTTTGTCCGGACCAAAACGCCTCCAACGTGGCGAAACGCTCCGCCCAGCGCTCGTCCACGCTGCACGGATGAATGCCGGCGGAGTAGTAGACGAATCCTGCCCGCACCGCCGCGATTTCGCGGTAAAGGCCCCAGTCGTCCGCATCGGTCCCGATCGTGATCATCGCTTCCAGGCCGGCGGCGCGGGCGCGGTCTAGGATCGGCGCCAGCTCGCCGCGGCGGGCGAAGCTTTCGAGGTGCGTGTGGGTATCGATCAGGCCCATCGCGCGAATTGAATGTCCGGAAAAGCGAGAGGCCAGCGCTTTCGCGCTGGCCTCATGCACACACACCTGGCGTTAGGCCGGTGAAATTCAGTTGGCGCGGATCTTGATGTCGCCACCGCTCGAGCGGAGCTTCAGGCGCGGACCGCCGCCGTTGACGGCGCCTGCGAGCCGGCTTTTGCCCATGCCGCCCTTTTCGATCGTCAGCGTGAGACCGTCCGCGTCGACGTCGCCCCCCGAGGTGCTGGCGTCGAGCTGGAAGCCGGTGCCTTTCTTGACGTGCACGACGACCTGGCCGCCGGAAGTGTGCAGCTCGGTGTCCTGTTTGATCGGACCCGTGATCGTCGCGTGGATGTCGCCGCCGGAAGTGCTGGCGCTGATCAATTCCTCGACCGACTCGAGCTTGATGTTGCCGCCGGACGTGGTGACGGAGGTCGGACCGCCCGCGCGACCGACGAAAATGTCGCCGCCGGACGTGTGCAGATTGGCCTTCGCGGTGCCCTCTTCGAGCTGGATGTTGCCGCCGGAGGTGTGTCCGTCCACGGAGCCGTCGATCTTCGCGAACTTCAGGTCGCCGCCGCTGGTGCGGGCCTTGACCGTGCCCTTGATGCTGCCGACCTCGATGTCGCCGCCCGAGGTGCGCAGGTCGAGGTTGAACTCGCGGGGGACGGTGACCGTGTAGGAAACACTGACCTTCGATCCGACGCCGAACCAATTGGTGGCCTTCTTCTCGTAGCGTGACTCGGCGATGACGCTGTTCCCCTGTTGTTCGAGGCGGAAAACCATCTCGGCCAACAGCGCGTCCGCTTCCTTGTCGCTGTCCACGCGGAACGTCTGCTTGGCCACGACGTGCACTTCAGCCACGTCGCCGCTCGTCACCTTGATGTCGCCGCCCTGCGTGAGGCCCGAAAAATCGCCGCCGGGCTGCACGGCGAAGGTCTTTTCCACGGTGCGGACGATCTTGGCGTCGACGGCGGCCGGAGCGGCGAGCATCGCGCTCACGGTGAGCAGGCAAAGCAGGGATTTCATGGTTGTGCCTCTGAATACCCGCCGGCGCCGCCGAAGTTACACGAATTTTCCGCTCAGTCCGGCGTCTGCAGCCGCACCTTCATCCGCGCCAATCGCCGCAACAGCCGCAGGTCGCCCCGAATCGGCCACCAATCGTAGAGATAAATCTCCAGCGGCCGCCACATCGCCACCCAGCCGACGATGTGCAAGCCCAGCTCGACAAACTCGCCCCACCGCGCCGGAAACATCGGTCGCAACAGCGCGCCCAGCGCGAAACACGCCGCAAGAAAAACCACGCCGATCAGCATGCTGGCCCGCCCGCGCCGCAACAGTTGCCGCAACTCCCGCTCCTTGATCGCCGCGCGGCTCGCGAAGTAGTGATGCACCGCCTCCTCGACCCCTGCCGCGCGCTCCGCGTCCGGCTTCTCCGCCAGATGAATCAGCAATTCCAGTTCGCCGTGCGGCGGATGCTCGCGCGCCCAGCTGACGATGAATTCCTCCGCATCCGCATCGAGATCGCGGTCGATGAACGGCGACGGATCGAGCGAGTTGAACAACTGCGCCAGCTCGCGGAGACGGACTTCGATGCGGGCGTGATCCACGCCCGCATCCAACGCCGTCCACGCGCTCGGCGCAATCCCCGTCGCGCCGGCTTACTTCGCGAACAGTTCCGCGAAGAACAGCTTCATGTGCTCCCACGAACGGCGCGCCGCCGGCTCGTTGTAGCGCACCGGGATGTTGTTCTTCTTCCCGAGTTCGTCGGCGCCGGGATTGCTGAACGCGTGCACCGCGCCGGCGTAGGCAACCCACTGCCAGTCGAACTTGCCGGCGTCGGCCGCCTTTTCCCACGCCGCGATTTCCTCGGGCTTGATGAAGAGGTCCGCCGCGCCGTGCAGCATGAGGATCTTCGCGTGGTTGCTCGCGCCGTCCCACGCCGCGATCGGCGAACCATGGAAACTCACGATGCCGGCCAGCGGCGCGCCGCTGTAGGCCAGCACCTGCGCCGCCGAACCGCCGAAGCAGAAGCCGATCGCCGCCACCTTGTCCGGCGCGACCTTGCCCGTCGCCAGCAGCTGGTCGAGCCCGGCGCGACCGCGCGCGGCCCACTTTTTCGCGTCGCCGTAGAATGGCTTCGCCAGCTCGCTCGCGCGGCTCGCCTCCGTGGTCGTCACGCCGGCGCCGTAGTAATCCACCGCGAACGCCACGTAGCCGAGCTCCGCGAGCTGCGTCGCGCGGCTCTTCGCGTAATCGTTCAGGCCCCACCACTCAGGCAACACGAGCACGCCCGGACGCGGCGTCATGACGGCGTCGTCATAGGCGAGGAAGCCTTCGAGCTTCACGCCGTCGTGTTCATACGGGACGGCTTGCGTGACGACCTTGGCGGTCAGGAGCGTGGAGGCGGCCAACACGGCCACGGTGGCGAGGAAGGTGCGGGAGTGCATGCGCGCACCGTAGCGAAGCCCGCCCGTTGCGCAACCGCGACCCCGCAACCGCACCTCAAACCGCCGGCGGCAGCCACCGCGCCAGACACGCGCGCAGCTGATCCTGCCGCACCGGCTTGGTCAGGAAATCGTTCATGCCCGCCGCGAGGCACGCTTCGCGATCCTCGGACCGCACGTTCGCGGTGAGCGCGACGACCGGCAGCGGCCGGCCCTCGAGTCGCTCGCGGATGAGCCGCGTCGCCTCCGTGCCATCCATCCCGGGCATCTGCATGTCCATCAGCACGAGCGCCCAGCCGCCTTCCGTGGCACGCGCGACGGCATCGGCGCCGTTGTCGACCAACACCGCCTCCACGCCAAGGCGGTGCAACATCAGCGCGATCACCTTCTGGTTGCCCCAATCGTCCTCCGCCACGAGCACGCGGCCGGCGAAGCGCATCGGCGCGGCTTCGCTCGCCGCCAGGGCCGGCACCACCGTCGCGCGATGGACCAGCGGCCAAGTGAGCTCGAAGGTGAACTCGCTGCCGCGCCCGTGCGTGCTCTCGACCTCGATCTCGCCGCCCATGCCGCGCACGAGGCTCTGCGAGATGGCCAGCCCGAGCCCCGAGCCGCCGTAGCGGCGGGTCATCGAGCTGTCGCCCTGCGTGAATTTCTCGAACAGCCGCGGCAACAGCGCCGCCTCGATGCCGATGCCGGTATCGCGCACGCGGAAACGCACCGCCGCGAATCCACCCTCGATCCTCGCGACCTCCAGCGCCACGGCGACCTGGCCGCGCTCGGTGAATTTCACGGCGTTGCCGATCAGGTTGAGCAGCACCTGCCGCAGACGCATCGCGTCGCCGCGCAGGCAGGCCGGCAACTGCGGATCGACCTCGAACTTGATCGCGAGGCCCTTGGCCCGGGCCCGCGTGCCGAACAACGCGACGACCTCCGCGGCCACCTCCCGCGGCGAGAACTCGATGTCCTCGAACTCGAGCTTGCCGCTCTCGATCTTGGAGAGGTCGAGGATGTCGTTGAGCAGGTGCAGCAGCGTGTCGGCGGACTTGTTGGCCACGTCGACGTGCTGCCGCTGGTCCGCATCGAGGCGCGACTCGCCCAGCAGCTGCAGCATGCCGAGGATGCCGTTCATCGGCGTGCGGATCTCGTGGCTCATCGTGGCGAGGAATTCGCTTTTCGCCTGGTTGGCCGCTTCGGCACGGCGCTTGGCCACGCTGAGGGTCGAGACGAGTTCGTCGTTCTCGAAGATGAGCCGGTAGAGTTTGGCCAGATCGGCGTGGTGCAGGTGCGCGGTGTTGATGAGGAACAGCGCGTAGGTGAACGTGATCGCCCCGAGCATCCACGAGCCGGGTTCGCTCGCCGTGCCGAACCGCACCACCGCCGGCCCGAGCGTGGTCGCGACGTAGAGCCAGTAGGCCGGCCGCACCGGCGCCAGCGACCGCGCGGCACCTGCGTTCATGCCCGCGATGATGAACGCCGCAAGACAGCGCGGCACGATGCCGTCCGCGACGATGAAAAACCAGCCGCCCACGCCCCACGCGACGCCGGCGCAGGCCAGCTCGACGACGAACGCCGTGCGCCACCGGCCGAGCTCCCCGTCGGCGCGCCCCTTGCGGGCGAAGGCGAGGTTCGTCGCCAAGCGCATGCACGACAGCGCGAAGATCACCGCCAGCCACGCGATCGTGATGTGCGGCGGAAAATAATTCCAGACACCTGCCGCCAGGATGGCCGCGAGCACGAAATTCGAAAACAGCCCGAAGCCCGCCGAGCGATACAGCATCCGCGTGAGCTCGGCCTCCACTCGAAACTCGATCGTGCGCGCCGCCTCGAGCGACGTCAGGCTGTGGTGCTCTCCCGCCATGTCCTGCAAGAACACTTTTCGCCGGAAACGGCGGCAAGGGAATATGCCTAAGCTCTATCCCCTACCCCAAAGTCCGAGGTAATCCTACGCACGCCGGCGCAGTTCCACGACGTCGCCGGATTTGAGCTCGTGATCCTCCAGGCCGGCCCGCACGCGGCGCAGGTCCGCCGCGATGCGCTTGCTGCCGCGAAAAATCGTCGCCGCCTCATACGCGGCCCCGAGTTGGCCGCCCTGCGTCGTCGAGTAGAGCCGCATTCCTTCCTGCCACGGCAGCTCGGTCACCGTGCCGGAACTCGCGTCGACCGCCACGACCATGCCGGTGCGCGCCAGCTTCGCGGCCGACTCCATCGACAGTGACGCGACGTCGCCCGAGGAAGTCACCGCCGACGACACCACCTTGCCGGTCGTCGTCACGGTGGCGACGGTCACCTTGCCCGCCGTCTTCACGGTGGCCGCCGTCACGGTCGCGACCGCGACGCCGGTGGCGACCACCACGGAGCAACCGCTCAACGCCAGCGCGGCCCACGCCAGCAAGACGAGGCCCGCCGCTCCCCGTCTCACGCCGAGAGTCCGCCGCCGATGTATTGCCGGAGCGATTCCGCCTCGGCGCGGTGCGAGTTCGCGACCCAGCGCGACACGTCGCCGATGGAAATGAGACCGAGAATATTGCCGTCCTTCACCACGGGCATGTGACGGCAGCGTTTCTCCGAGAACGTGTCCATCATCTGCTGCATGGTCGTCTCCGGCGCGATGGTCAGGACGTTGGCGGTCATCACGCGCGAGATCGGCGTGGATTTCGGATCGAGGTCGGCGGCGACGACGCGCGTGAGCACGTCGCGCTCGGTGAAGATGCCGGCGAGGCGCGGGCCGTCCATGACGAGCACCGAGCCGATCTTGTGGCGGTTCATCTCTTTCACTGCGTCAGATACCGAAACCGTGCTGGCCACCGAGCGAACCGCCGCGCCCTTGTGTTCCAGCAAAGTCGCAATCGAGGTATTCATGCGTTTTGGGGTGGGGTTGCGCGGCAAGCTACCGGCCGGCGGCGCACCGGCAATCTCAAAGCCACGACACGCCGTCCGCAGTGCATCTCGCTCTTCCGAGCATGCCCACTCCCCTGGGAGTATCCGCCCGCGATCTCGCGCCATGCGCCCCAAAGCATCGCGCGCGGCGCCCAGTCGCTCGCCGCGGAACATTACGTAATACGTAATGAACGCCGCTGCACCCCTACGCCGCCAGCGGCTCAGCGCGGCAAGTTTCCCAGCGCCCCGAAACTCTTGAGCACCGTCTTGCCTTTCGCGGGCAACGGGACCGCCACCTTCGGCTTCTCCGGCGCCGCGGCGAAAGCCGGCGCGGGCTCGCCGTCCTTGCCGGCCGCGAGATCGCGCAACGCCTTTTCCAATCGCACCGCCGAAACCGGCTCCGCCGTCCCGAGCTCCTGCGCGAACAGGCTCACGCGGAACTCCTCCACCAGCCAGCGGAACTCCCCTGCCCGGTCGCCGAGCCGCGCCAAGGCCTGCACGAACGGCTGCAACTCCCGCGCGCGCGACGCGTCCTTGGCCGGGTCGCGCTTCCAACGCTCCGCGCGCGCCTGCATGCCCTTCAGGTAGCGCGGCAGCTCCTTCACGCGCGCGAACGGCGTGCGGCGCAGGAAGTCCGGCGGCAGCAGCGCGCCGAGATCGTTTTCCAGGCCCGGATACGGCGTCTTGTGCGTCTGCAGCGCGAGCCGCAGCGTCAGCGTCTCGCGCAGCCAGTCCACGAGCTTCGGCACGAGCCCGCGCAAATCCGCCTTCGCGTCGCCGCAGGCGCGCTCGAAATCCGCCGTCGTCAGGTAGGGCGCGGCGTCCTCGCCGAGCCTCCCCGCAGGCAGCGAACTCGCCCGCGCCCGCCCGATCCTCGCGCCCTCGGTCACCCAGCGCCGGATCGACTCGAGCGCGTCGGCCTGCAATTTTTCCAGCGGCGCCAGCGTCACCGCCAGCGTGCCGATCGCGCGCAAGTCGCGCAGGTCCTTCTCGAGCCAGCCGAGCTCGTAGCGCAGCGCCGTCTCGAGCAACCTCCGCATGCCGCCGTGCGTCGCCGCGCGCGCCTCCTCGGGCGTGGCGAACAACCGCACCGCCACACCGGCGTCGCTCGCCTGCAAACCCGGATAAGCCAGCACCGGCACGCCGGCCTGCTCGCTGACCACCACCGCCGCGGGCAGGTCGCCGAACTTCCAGCTGTCCGCCGGCGGTTTCTCCCACTTCTCCCGGGCCGCGCGCCAAGCGGAGTTGTCGGCCTTCGCCGCGCGCTGGCTGACCTCGCGCTGCTTCGTGCCGAGCTGCGCCTGCAATTCCGCCAGGTCGCGGCTCGCCCCGAGCACCGCGCCGCGACGGTCCAAAACCTCGACGCGCACGCGCAGGTGATCGGGCAGCGTTTTCGCATCCCACCCGCGCGGATCGATGCGCACGCCGAGGCGCTGCGTCAGCACCTCGGCCAGCGCCTGCGCGAGCGTGGGCTGCGGCGAACGCGCGGCGATGAGCTGGATTTCGCCGGCGATTTTCTGCGCGGTCTCGGCGAGCGGGATGAGCGTGCGGCGCTGCTCCTTCGGGAGCGCCTTCAGCATCAGCTCGATCTTCTCGCGCACATGCCCGGGCACCGCCCAATCGAGTGTCGCGGGCGAAAGGTCGGCGGCCTCGTCGAGATTCACGCGGAGCGTCACGCCGTCGTCGTCCTGCCCGGGCTTGTAGGCGTAGTTGAGCGGCAGTGCGCGGTTCTCGAGCGGGAGCTGCTCCGGAAACGCGCCGTGGTCGTGCGTCTCCTCGACCTGCGGCTTCAGGTCGTCCTCGCCGAGAAAGAGGAACTTCGGCTCGGTCGTCTGCCGGTGCCGCACGTGATCGACGAGCTCGGGCACGCTCGAGATGCCTTGGTAAGGCGGGGGCGTTGGACCCGCCGCTTCGGCCAGGTTCGTCGGCGCGCCCGGCGGTCGCACCCGGCCTGCCAAGCTCTCCGGCATCAATCGCCGCGCGTAGAAGCGATACAGCGCCTCGTCGAGGTTCATGTAACCCGCCGCGCGCAGGCGCGTGAGCACGCTCTCGGTTTGCTCGCGCACGCGGCGGTTGTGCGCGATGAAGTCGAGCGGGAACGTCACCGTGTCGCCGACGAGTCCCTCGCGAATGAAAATCTCCGTCGCGTGCCGTGGATCGATTTTGCCGTAGCCGACCGAGCGCGTGTCGAGCTCGAGGTTGTAGAGGCGGCGGCGCTCCTTCACGAGCACACGGCCGCTCTCGATGCTCCAAAACGGTTCGCTGTGCGCCACGCGCAGCAAATGCGCGCCGAGATCGAGCGCCCAGGTCGGATCGATGCGCGCACAGGTGCGGGCGTAGACGCGGCCGGTCTCCATGATTTCCGACGCCATGAGCCAGCGCGCGACCTTCGGCTTCGGGGGTCCTTCCTTGCGCGGCGCGACGACTTTTTCGCGCTGCGGTTTCTCGAAAAGCGACGAACCGGGGAACACCGCGACCTTGCGATCGTGCGCGGCGTGATACGTGCCGTCGTCGAGCCGCGTGGCGATGTTGCCGAGCAAGCCGGCGAGAATGGAGCGATGGATCGCGCGGTAGCCCGGCGTGCCGGGCACGAGATCGCGCACCGACTCGGGCGTCGCCACCGCCTTGCGCCGCGCGGCGCGGCCGCTATCGCGCGGATCGGCGCCGGTGCCGTCGAAGACCGACGTGTCCTCGAAACCTTCGCCGCCTTCGATCGTGTCGATGAGTTGCGCATGCACGTCGCGCCACTCGCGCATGCGCATGAACGACAGGAAATGCGCCGTGCAGAATTTCCGCAGCTTTCCGAGCGTCATCGTCTCGAAGTCGTCGTGATACGCCTCCCAGATCGAGAGCAGCGTGAGAAAATCCGAGTCGGGATGCGTGAAGCGCCGGTGCGCCGCGTCGGCTTTTTGCTGCGCATCGAGCGGACGCTCGCGCGGGTCCTGAATGCTCAACGCGGCGGCGATGATGAGCGCCTCGGCCAGGCATTTCTCCTCGCGCGCCTGGAGCACCATGCGGCCGACCGTCGGGTCGACCGGCAAGTGCGCGAGGTCGCGGCCGAGGTCGGTGAGCACGCCGGAATCGTCGATCGCGCCGAGTTCGTGGAGCAGCGCGTAGCCCGCGCGAATGCCCTTCGCCGGCGGCGCGTTGAGGAAGGGGAATTCCTCGATGTCGCCGAGGCCGAAGGCCTTCATGCGCAGGATGACGTCCGCGAGATTGCTGCGCTGGATTTCCGGCTGTGCGAAACGCGGGCGCTCGTTGAAATCCTGTTCCGAGTAGAGACGGATGCAGACGCCGTTGCTGACGCGGCCGCAGCGGCCCTTGCGCTGGTCGGCACTGCTCTGCGCCACCGGCTCGACCGGCAGGCGGCGCGTGCGGCTTTGCGGCACGTAGCGGCTGATGCGCGCGAGACCGGTGTCGATGACGAAGCGGATGCCGGGAATCGTCAGCGACGTCTCCGCGATGTTTGTCGCGACGACGATCTTGCGCTTCTGCGTGGGCGCGAAGACGCGTTGCTGCTCGGCATTGGTCAGGCGACCGAAGAGCGGCACGATCTCGATGGCGCGCGTGCGGCGGCCTTCGAGTTGGTCGGTGACTTCGCGGATGTCGCGCTCGGTCGGCAGGAACACGAGGATGTCGCCGTCCGCGCTCTCGCGCAGCACGCGCTCGACCGCCTCGACCGCACCGTCGATGTAGGTGAACTCGTCGTTGCGATCGGGCTGATGGGGCGGGATCGCCGGGCCCGCCGCTTCGCGTCCGTCCTTCGGTGCGCCCAATTCCTCCAGCGGCGCGTAAATCACCTCCACCGGATACGTGCGCCCGGAAACCTCGACGATCGGCGCGCCGTCGAACGCGTCGGAAAACGCCTGCGTGTCGATCGTCGCGGAGGTGATGACGATTTTCAGATCGGGCCGGCGCAGACGCAGCCGGCGAAGGTGGCCGAGGATGAAATCGATGTTGAGCGAACGCTCGTGCGCCTCGTCGACGATGATGGCGTCGTATTCGCGCAACTCGGGGTCGCCCTGCAGCTCGGCGAGCAGCATGCCGTCGGTCATGAACTTCACGACCGTCTGCGCCGACGTCTGGTCGGCGAAGCGGATCTTGCAGCCGACCTCCTTGCCCCAATCGACGTTCAGCTCCTCCGCCACGCGACGCGACACCGACGCGGCCGCCACGCGGCGCGGTTGCGTGCACGCGATCTTGCCGCGCGTGCCGCCGCCGGCGGCGAGCACCATCTTGGGAATCTGCGTCGTCTTGCCCGAACCGGTCTCGCCCGCGAGCACGATGACTTGGTGTTTCAGCAGCAGGCCGATGATTTCGTCCGCGCGCGCGCTGATCGGCAGTTCCGGCGGGAACTCGATGCGAAAACTCGGTTGAGGACGTGGCGGCGGCATGCGCGAACAGACAGAGTGAAAGCGCGAACGTTGCCGCGTCGAGGCATGAAAAATCGGCTCCCGGCCGCCCGCCGGACCAATATCGCGCTTGGCAGGCACGACGGCGCCGCCCATCGATGACGGTCCGCATGTCCCGCGTCACACCGCCGCTCCTACCCGAACAACGCCTCGAAAAGGTGCTGGGCGTCGCGCGCGCGGACGCGCTCGGCGTGCTGGTCTGCGCCGGCGCGAGTCTCCTCGTCAGCGGCACGCAGCAGGATTGGATCATGTGCGGCTTCTCGCTCCTCGCCCTCGTCGCGGGCGGCATGGAATGGCACGGGCATCAGCGCCTGCGCGACCGCGATCTCGGCGGGCTGCAATGGCTGCTCGGTGCGCAAGGCTGCCTCTACACCGTGATCGCCGGCTATGTGCTGTGGCGACTGCAGCATTTCAACGCTGTGACGTATTGGGCGGAGCTGCCGGCCGAGGCGCGCGACCAGATCGACGCGCAGCTGAAGCAGAGCGGCCTCGACGTCGAAACGGACCGCGTGCTCCTGCTGCGCACGATGAACTTTCTCGTCTGCACCGTGCTCATCTTCGTGAGCACGCTCTATCAGGGCGGACTCGCGTGGTTCTACCGCCGCCACCGCGCCGCGATCTCCGAGGCGCTGAACGGCCGTTGAGCGCGCCGCCGAAAGTGTCACCTATTAGGTGACAATGCGGCCGGCCGACGAGCCGGGCTAAAACCCCCTCGACGCCCGCGTCATACTGCGGTTCACTCGCCGCCCCATGAGCAAGGCTGCGTTCTTCCCCCAAGACATCATCATCAAGAAGCGCGACGGCGCCGCGCTGACCAAAGACGAGATCGAATTCTTCGCCGCCGGCGTCGTGAACGGCCAGTTCGCCGACTACCAGGCCACGGCGCTGTTGATGGCCATTTTCCTTCGCGGCATGACGCCCCAGGAAACCGCGTGGCTGACCGACGCCATGATGCGCTCCGGCGACGTGATCGATCTCCGCGATTTCCCCGCCGCCAAGGTCGACAAGCACTCCACCGGCGGCGTCGGCGACAAGGTCTCGCTCATCCTCGCCCCGCTCGCCGCCGCCTGCGGCGTGCTCGTGCCGATGATGTCCGGCCGCGGCCTCGGCCACACCGGCGGCACGCTCGACAAGCTCGAGGCGATCCCCGGCTTCCGCGTGCAGCTCGACGTGCCGGAATTCCGCGCCATCCTCCAAAAAGTCGGCATGGCCATGATCGGCCAGACGCCGAAAGTCGTGCCCGCCGACCGCAAACTCTACTCGTTGCGCGACGTCACGGGCACCGTCGAATGCATCCCGCTGATTTGCGCCAGCATCATGTCGAAGAAACTCGCCGAAGGCATCGACTCGCTCGTGCTCGACGTGAAGTTCGGCAAGGGCGCGTTCATGAAGAAAAAGGACGACGCGCTCGCGCTCGCCCGCGCGATGGTCGGCACCGGCAAGGCCGGCGGCAAACCCGTCCGCGCGCTCCTCACCGCGATGAACCAGCCGCTCGGTCGCTGCGCCGGCCACACGACGGAGGTCATCGAATCCGTCGAATGCCTCAAGGGCCGCGGCCCGGCCGACCTGATGGAAGTCACTTACGCGCTCACCGGCCACATGCTCATCCTCGCCGGTGTCGCGCAAAACGAGGCCGAGGCGCAGAAGAAAATGGAAGCCGCCATCGCCAACGGCAGCGCGCTCCAGAAATTCCGCGAGATGTGCATCGCCCAGGGCGGCGACCCGCGCGTCGTCGACGACTACACCATTCTCCCGACGGCGAAGCGCATCTATGCTGTCACTGCGCCGGCCGGCGCGAGCGGCTTCGTCAGCGAAGTCGACGCCCTCAAGTGCGGTCACGCCATCATGGCGCTCGGCGGCGGCCGCGCCGCGGTCACCGACAAGGTCGACCACGCCGTCGGCATCGCGGACCTGATCAAGATCGGCGAACCCGTCGCGCCCGGCACGCGCCTCTGCACCTTGCACGTGAACGACGACGAGAAAGCCGCCCGCGCCGAGGCGCTCATCCGCGAAGGCATCAAGTTCGCGGCCACCGCGCCGACGCAGGAGCCGCTGGTGCAGGACCTGATTTCCTGATTCGCCGCCGCCTGGGCTATTGCGACGGCGGCGCGTAGCGCGCGGCGAGGTCGGTCTTGCCCCAGGCGGCATACAGGCGTGCGAGGCGCTCGCGATTCGGGGCCGTCTCGTTTCCGCACGGCCCGGCGATGACCGGCAGTCCGCGTTCCGCCTCTTTCAACAAGGTCTCCGCCTCGGCGTAACGTCCGAGATCGGTCAGCGCCGAGCCGAGCAAGCTCTTGACCGCGCAGACGCGCCAACTGCCTTCGGGATAAGAGCGCCGCAAGAGCACCAAGGCGTCACGCAGCAGCGGTTCCGCCGCCGCGCCGGCGTGCCGCAAAACCTGCACGCGCCCGGCCTCGATTTTCAGATCCGGTTCGAGGATGCGGGCATCCTCGGCGTTCGCCTGCGCCATGCCCTGCGCTTCCCGCAGCAGCGCGTCCGCCTCGTCCAGACGCCCTTCACGCGAGCGCAGACCGGCGATCTGCCCCATCAGCCGCGCCGTGCGCCACTGGGAACCGAGGGCCTGACGGAGAATCGGCAGCGCTTCCGCATAGCGCCGATCCGCGGCGGCGAAGTCGCCCAACTCGCGCTCGGTCAGCGCGAGGCCGGCCAGCGACAAAGCAGTGTTCGGATGCGCGCCGCCCAATACGCGACGGGTGATTTCGTAGCCTCGCATCCCGTAGGCATGCGCCTCTGCGAGTTGGCCCTGATACCAAAGCGCCTGCGAGAGACAGAAGCAGGTAACCGCCACATCGTTTTCCTCGCCGCCGAACTTGCGATGAATCTCCAGCAAGGCGCGAAACGTTTCCGCCGCGGTCTCGAACTCGTCGAGTGCCAGCTGCACACGGCCGAGTTCGATCAGGATCAACGTGAGAGCTAGCGGGTCCGCGTTGGGAACGGCGCGATGGCGACTGAGTGCTTCGGTGAGATAGTCTTTCGCCGGGCCGAAATCCATTTCCTCCCGGGCGAGCACGCCCATCTGCACGAGAGCGTCGGTGTAGTTCTCGTCGCGCACGCCGGTGGCGAGCGCCTCGGTCAACGCGGCGCGCGCCTCCCGATGATTGCCCAGCCGGAGGTAGACGCGCCCGACCGCAGCGAGCACCTGGAGGCGCAGCGCCGGCTCGTCCGCCAGCTCGCGTTTCGCCTGTTCCACCGTGCTCGCAAACAATCCGGCCATCGGGTCGCCCTTGGTCGGCGCCCGGAACGGGTCGGGCGCGGCGAGCAGGCCGGTCAGCAGCCCGCTGACGCGCGCGGCGCGTTGCGCCGACAAGCGCGCGCGGTCGCGCTCGGCGGCGATACGATGGGCGTAGTATCCGGTGAGGGACCCGAGCACCGCGAAGCCAGCGAGCACCGCGAGCACCGCCGAGGTGTGCCGGCGCACGAACTTCGCGCAGCGGTAGGCCATCGTGGGGGCTTGCGCGCTCACCGGCTCGTCGCGCATGAAGTTCAGGATATCCCGGGCCAAATCCTCCGCGCTGTCGTAGCGGTGCGCCCGGTCGGTCTCGAGAGACTTGAGCACGATCTGGTCGAGATCGCCGTGCAGTTCGGCGGCGAGTTTCGCCGGCGAGAGGTTGCGGGCGGCGGCCAGGCGGAGGCGCGCCGCATCGCCGAGTGCGCGAAAGCGCTGCGAGGGCGGCACCGGTGCCGGACGCCGGAGCAGATGTTGCAGCGGCGCCGTGCTGCCGTCGGGCAGCGGTGGTGGATCGAACGGCGGCAACCCCACCAGCAATTCGTGGAGCACGGCCCCGAGGCTGAAGACGTCGCTGCGCGTATCGATGCCGCCGCTGGCGCCGTAGAGCTGCTCCGGACTCATGTAGGCCGGCGTGCCGACGAAGAGGTTGAGCCGGGTGAACGAAGTGGGCTCGACGCCGCGCCCGCCCGCGGCTTTGGCGATGCCGAAATCGATCACTTTCGCGACGAAATGCTGGCCGTCGCGGCTGACGAGCATGTTCGAGGGCTTCAGGTCGCGATGGATGATGCCCTTCTGGTGCGCGTGCTGCACCGCGCGGCAGACCTGCAGGAAAATCCCCAGCCGCGCGCGCAGACCGAGTCGCTCTTCGCGACAGAACGTCGTGATCGGCCGGCCGCTGACCAGCTCCATCACGAAATACGGCCGGCCCGACGGCGTCGCGCCACCGTCGAACACGCGCGCGATGTGCGGGTGGTCCATCAAGGCCAGCGCCTGCCGCTCCGCCTCAAAGCGTGCCACCACCGCCCGCGTGTCCATGCCCAGCTTGATGATTTTGAGCGCCACGCTGCGCCGCATCGGCTGTTCCTGCTCGGCCCGGTAGACGACGCCGAAGCCGCCTTCGCCGAGCTTCTCCTCCAACACGTAGGGTCCGATCCTCGTTCCGGGGCCCTCGCCGATTTCCACTTCGTCCCCACCCAGGAAGGTGCCGGCCGCATCGGCCGCCGCCAGCAGCGCTTCCACGCGCGCCCGCAGCGTGCCGTCCTCGCCGCACGTCTCCTCGACAAACGCGGCGCGTTGCGATCCCTGAAGTTCGCAGGCGATTCCGAAAATTTCGTGTTCGCGATTGCGCATGGTCGCAGAGCAACTTCAGGACTGGCGCGGAGCGAACGGCGTGGCGAGCTCCGGTTTGCCCATGCCTTGGTAAAGACGGACGAGGCGCTCGCGGGTGGCCTTGGTTTCCCCGCCGCGCGGGCCGGCGATGTCGGGCAGGATCGCGTGCGCAGCGAGGAGCAGCGGCTCGGCTTCGGCCCAGCGGCGCTGCTGGAGGAGCGCTTCGGCGAGCAGGCTTTGGGTCACGGCCAGGCGCCAACTCGCTGCCGGATACGCCTTCTCCTGTCGGGCCAGTGCGGCGCGCAGCAACGGCTCCGCGCCGCGACCGTCAGCCCGCTGGAGGAGCACGTGCGCGAGTTCGCATTCGGCTTGCGCGAGCAAGGTCGGATCGACGGCGGGAAGATCTCGCAGTTGCCCGACCGTGTCGCGGGCGGCCTGCTCCGCTTCATCGAGACGATTTTGCAGGCGCCAGACAACGCCGAGAAATCCGCCGGCCCGCACCGTTCGCCAGTGCCGCGGGCCAAGCACTCGACGGAGCCGCACCATCGCATCGCGCGCCATCTCCTCGGCACCTGCGAGATCGCCGGCGTCCGCGCAGACCCGCGCCAGGAAAACCTCGCTGGTGGAGAAATTCGGATGCTCCTTCCCCACCGTGCGCCCGAACATCTCGTGGCTCTGGCGCGCCAAGATCGCTGCGTTGTCCACGTGCCCGAGGAGCCACTCGACTTCGGCCACGTCGTCGAGGTTCGTGGCAACTTCGCGATGCTCGCTCCCGTAGGCGAGCCGGCGCAGGTGCAGTGCGCGCTGGTAGAGCGACTCGGCGCGTTCGAATTCGTCGACGGCGATGCAGGTGCGCCCGAGCTCCACCAAGGAGACCGCTTCGTCGTTGGGTCCCACTTCCGCGAGGAGTTGATGGCGCACGCGCACCGCTTCCTCGAGAAAGCGGCGCGCGGTCCCGAAGTCGGCACGCTCGCGATGGAGCACACCGAGGTCGTTCAAGGCTTGTCCGAAATAGGGCAAGGGATGTCCGACCTCGCGCCCAGCCGCCACCGCCTCTTCGAGCACGGCTTGCGCCGGCGTGTGCTGCCCGCGGCGCAAGAGCACGCGACCCACGGAACTGAGGATGTCGAGGCGTGCGGCTGGATCGGCCGCGAGATCGGTCCGCACCCGGGCCAGCAACTCGGCCTGCTCGTCCGGCTTCGGCACATGGTAGGGGTCGGAGGAGTCCAGCTGCGCGATGAGCAACGCGCTCACACCCTCCGCGCGCCGCGCGGCGTTTTTGGCGAGGTCGCGCTCCGCGGCGAGGCGGTAGGTGTAGAAACCGACGACCGCCCCGAGCGCGAGCAACGCCCCGCCGCTGATCGCCACGGCCAGCGCGTGGCGCCGCGTGAACTTGCCCGCGCGATACCTCAGCGTCGCCGGCCGCGCGCTCACCGGCTCGCAACACAGGAAGTTGTCCACGTCGCGCGCCAGATTCTCCACGCTGTCGTAGCGGCGGCTCCGCGCCGGCTCGAGGCATTTGAGCACGATCTGGTCGAGGTCGCCTTTGAGTTCCGCCACCAACCGCTCCGGAGCCAGCCCGCGCTCCGCCGCCGCCCGGCTCCGCGCCGCATCGCCCAGCGCGCGCAGCCGCTGCGAGGGTGCCTGCGGCTCCGTCCGTTTCAGCAGGTGCTGCATCGGCGGCGTGCTCCCGTCCCGTAGCGACCGCGGATCGAACGGCGGCGCTCCCGTCAACAATTCGTAGAGGACCGCGCCCAAACTGAACACGTCGCTGCGCGTGTCGATGTCGCCGGTCGCGCCGTCGAGCTGCTCGGGGCTCATGTAGTCGGGCGTGCCGACGAAGAGGTTGAGCCGCGTATACTGCGTGCGCGGGTCGCCGTCGGCGCGTGCGGCTTTCGCGATGCCGAAGTCGATCACCTTCGTGGTGAAGTGGTCGCCTTCGCGACCGACGAGCATGTTCGAGGGCTTCAGGTCGCGATGGATGATGCCTTTTTGATGCGCGTGCTGCACCGCGCGGCACACTTGCAGGAAAATCCCCAGGCGCGCGCGCAGGCCGAGTCGTTCTTCGCGGCAGAACGTCGTGATCGGCCGGCCGCTGACCAACTCCATCACGAAATACGGCCGGCCTGCCGGTGTCGCGCCGCCGTCGAACACGCGCGCGATGTTCGGGTGGTTCATCAGCGCGAGCGCCTGTCGCTCCGCCTCGAAACGCGCGACCACGGCCCGCGTGTCCATACCGAGCTTCAGGATCTTCAACGCCACGCTCCGGCGCATCGGCTGCTCCTGCTCGGCCCGGTAGACGACGCCGAAGCCGCCTTCGCCGATCTTCTCCGCGAGCACGTAGGGACCGATGCGCGTGCCGATCTGCTCGCCGACGTCCACTTCGTCGCCGCCCAGAAAATCGCCCGCCGACTCCGCGGCAGCCAGCAAACCCTCCACCCGCACCCTCAACACCTCGTCCCCGCCGCACGCCCCGGCCAAATACCCGCTCCGCTCGGCAGGCGGCAGGTCCAAGGCGGCGGCAAAGAGCTCTTTTTCCCGGCTGGGCATGGCGGCGCGTGGATCAGGAAATGGGTGGCAACGGGAGCACTGGGATACGCAACTTCGATCGCGCCGCGCAAGCCAAGTGCGACAACCTGCGCCTGCGCGGAACTCAGCTCAGGGTGAGGACGGACGGTAGAGTCGCGCCTTTTCCGTCTCCCCGGTCGCCTCATAGAGGCGGGCGAGGCGCTCGCGGGTGGCCTTGGTTTCCCAGCCGCGCGGACCGGCGATGTCAGGCAGGATCGCGTGCGCGGCGAGGAGCAGCGGCTCGGCTTCGGCCCAGCGGCGTTGCTGGAGGAGCGCTTCGGCGAGCAAGCTCTTCGTGCTCGCCACGCGCCAGCCTTCCGGCGGATAGCGGCGGCGCTGGATCTCGAGCGCGGAGCGGAGGAGCTTCTCGGCCTCGGCGGCCATGCCGCCGCGGAGCAGGAGCACGCGGGCCAGCTCGAGTTGAGTGACGGCGATGTGCGTCGGATTGTTGGTGGGGTCCTCGCTCATGATCGCGAGCGCGGTGCGCAACTCGCGTTCGGCGTCGTCGAGCCGCCCCTCGCGGCACCAGGTGGCGCCGAGGCGGCCGCGCGCGGAGGCGACGCGCCAGTCCTTCGGGCCGAGCAGACGCGTATCGAGGACGATGGCGTCGTTGAAGTATTTCTCCGCACTGGCGAAATCGCCCATGTCGAGGCGGACCCGGCCGATCGCCACGTAACTGGAGGCGATGTTCGGATGCTCCGCGGTGACGAGGCGCCGGAACATATCCGAGGCGAGGCGCAAATCGCGATCGGCCTCGGCGAGTTTGCCGAGATGCCATTCGACGTCGGCGATGTCGCCGAGGACGGTCGAAATCTGCCCGTGCTCCGCACCGTATTGCACGTGGCGCAATTCCAGCGCCCGGCGGAAGTTCACCTCGGCGTGTTCGACTTGCTCGAGCGCCATGTAGTTTCGCCCGAGCTCCATGTAGGTGTTGGCCAGGCTGTCGAGCCCGTCGACCGGGCCGAGTTCGTGGTCGACCTTCAGCGAGCGTTCGAGGCAGACAATGGCGCGCATGAAGTCGCCGCGTTCGCGGTAGATAATCGCCATATCCCCCAGCGCCCGGGCGAGTGCCGGCGTGGGCGCGGGCAGATCGCGCGAGGCCAGAAGGGCGCGCTGCAACAAGGTCTCGGCCTCGCTGCGCTTGCCGCCGCGCATGATGGTGCGCGCGGTGGTGCCGAGGATTTCGACCTGCATGGCCGGGTCGTCGGCAAAGTCGCGCTGCACGTTGGCGATGGCTTCGTCCCGCTCCTTCGGCCCGAAGATCTTCTGCGGATCGTTGGCGCCGAGTTGGAGCATGAGCAGCTCGCTCACGGCGGCGGAGCGCTTGCTGGCGCGCTGGGCGAGGTTGCGTTCGCGGGCGAGGCGGAAGGTGTAGAAACCGACGACGCCAGCGAGAACCAGGACCGCGGCGGAGGTCACCGCCACGGCCGCGGTGTTGCGGCGGACGAATTTGCGGCAGCGATAGCGCAATGTGGCCGGGCGCGCGGTGACCGGTTCGTCGCGCAGGTAATTTTCCACATCGCGCGCGAGGTCCTCGGCGCTGTCGTAGCGGCGGTTCCGGTCGGACTCGAGGCACTTGAGCACGATCTGATCGAGGTCGCCCTTCAGGTCGGCTGCGAGGCGCGCCGCGGTCTGGCCTCGTTCGGCGGCGCGGCGGTCGCGCTCGGTGACATCGAAGGCTCGGAGGCGTTGGGAAGGCGCGAGTGGATCGGGACGGCGGAGCAGGCGTTGCATCGGCGGGGTGCTCCCGTCCCAGTTCAGCCGCACATCGAACGGCGGCACACCGACGAGCAAATCGTAGAGGACGGCGCCCAAGGCGAACACGTCGCTGCGCGTGTCGACGTCGCCGGTCGCGCCGTCGAGCTGCTCGGGGCTCATGTAGTCGGGCGTGCCGACGAAGAGGTTGAGCCGCGTATACTGCGTGCGCGGGTCGCCGTCGGCGCGTGCGGCTTTCGCGATGCCGAAGTCGATCACCTTCGTGGTGAAGTGGTCGCCTTCGCGACCGACGAGCATGTTCGAGGGTTTCAGGTCGCGATGGATGATGCCTTTTTGATGCGCGTGCTGCACCGCGCGGCACACTTGCAGGAAAATCCCCAGGCGCGCGCGCAGGCCGAGACGTTCTTCGCGGCAGAACGTCGTGATCGGCCGGCCGCTGACCAACTCCATCACGAAATACGGCCGGCCCGCCGGTGTCGCGCCGCCGTCGAACACGCGCGCAATGTTCGGGTGGTTCATCAGCGCGAGCGCCTGTCGCTCCGCCTCGAAACGCGCGACCACCGCCCGCGTGTCCATGCCGAGCTTCAGGATCTTCAACGCCACGCTGCGGCGCATCGGCTGTTCCTGCTCCGCGCGGTAGACGACGCCGAAACCGCCTTCGCCGATCTTCTCCACGAGCACGTAGGGGCCGATGCGCGTGCCGATCTGCTCGCCGACGTCGGACTCGTCGCCGCCCAGAAAACCGCCGGCCGTGTCCGCGGCTTCGAGCAGGGACTCGACGCGGGCGCGCAGCGCGCGGTCGTCGTTGCAGGCATGCGCGAGGAAATCGGCGCGCGCGGCGGCCGGCAATTCCAGGGCTTCGTCGAAGATCTGCCGCTCGCGATTGAGCATTTTCAGGACGCGGGCGTTTCGACCGCCCGGATCCGCTCGAACAGCCAGGCGCGGGCGTAGGCCCACGTGCGCTTGGCGGTGCGTTCGGAGATGCCGAGCAGTTCGGCGGCTTGCGTGAAGGTGAATCCGCCGAAGAAGCGCAGGCGCACAAGCTCGGCGGCGTCGGGGTCGAGCGCGGCGAAGCGCTCGAGGGCGTCGTTGAGCGCGAGGACGCTTTCTTCGGTGGCGTCGGCGGCGACTTGGATGGCGTCGAGATCGACGCGCACGAGCTTGCCGCCGTGGCGGACGGCCGCCTTGCGGCGCGCGCGGTCGACGAGGATGTGCCGCATGGTTTCGGACGCGGAGGCGAAGAAGTGCCGGCGGTTTTCCCAGGTGCGGGTCGGATCGGCGAGGAGCTTGAGGAAGGCTTCGTGCACGAGCGCGGTGGGTTGCAAGGTCTGGCCGGCGGGTTGCTTGGCGAGCTTCAGGGCGGCAGCGTGGCGGAGCTCCTCATACATCAACGGCAGGAGCTGCGCCGCGCCTTGCGGGTCCTGCTCCTGCGCGGCGCGCAGCACGTGGGTGAAGTCAGACATTCGCCCTTGTAAATAGACTAGCCCCGTCCGCCATGCAAGGCGGGCGGGGCTAGCCGAAAGGCCGTCAGGTTACGGCGTGGTGACGATGCCAGCGGCGCTGACGTTGACCTTGAGCGTGCCCTGGCTCGTGGTCGTGAAGCTGCCACCGGGCGCGAAGGCGATGGTGGTGGAGCCGTTGGCGACGGTCGCGGTCACGCTGTAGCCGGTGCTCGGCGCGAGGTCCGCGACGAGGACGTAGGTGGCGGCGGTCGGGATCGTGAGCGTGAAGCTGCCGGCGATGGGCGTGGCGCTCTTGCTGAAGAGCACGGCGTAGCTGCCGACCGAGTTGTGGATGAGCGTGCCTTCAGCGGAGGCGGTCGAGAGCGCACCGGAAGCGGCGGTGAGCGGGCTGGCCTCGCCGGCTTGCGCGGCGGATGCAGCGGCGTCGAACACCGTGAGCCAGGTGTTGCTGGTCGTCGGGGCGCCCGAGCGGACTTCGAGGCGGTAGACCTTATGGTAGTCGAAGACGTCCACGTTCTTCACGACGTGACCGGCGGGCAGCACCGTGGTGACGCGACCGCGGTAGAGATTGCCACCGAAGCCGGGGCGCGTGTCGACGACGTCGAAGCGGTGCGTGCCGGCGACGGCGGATTGCTCGACCGGAGCAGCGGCGACGTGCCAGGCCATCCAGTTGTCGGCGTTGGGATTGTCGACGCCGGTGCGGTCGTGGACGACGAAGAGCTGCGGGCGGAGGTAGACGACGGTGCGATCCCAGAGCGAGATCGGGTGATCGTTGTAATACATGCCTTCGAGGTTGGCGCCGCGCGCGAGGACGTAGTCGTTGCCCTCTTCGAAGCGCGACAGCGTCGTGGCGGTCGTGCCGGGAGTGAAGGCACCCTGACCATAGTAGCCGGCCGAACGAACGGCGTAGTAGGTATTGAAGACGCGGCGAGGGCTGCCGATGCCATCAAGGCTCGTGCTGTAGACTTCGTTGTAGATGGTGTTGAAAACCTCGCCGTGATGCGCCTGCCGTTCCTTCTCGGTAAGATCGGGCGGCAGATTGGCGGGAATGTTGCCGTCGTCGGTGCCTGGAGTGTTGCGGAGCGTCGCACCCCACGCGTTGACGAGGAACTGCACGCCGCCGCGCTGGATCGCGAGGGAGCCTTGGTCGAATTGCTCTTCGGCGGAGCCGGGATAACCGACGTAGGGCCCGGACTGGAAGGAGGCCCAGACGGCATCGGTGTTCCACGAGCTGCGCATGGCCACTTCACCCGTGCCGGTGGTGTGGTAGCTGAGGTCGGTGCGATAGTTCGCAGTCGGCGCGGAGGCGTCGAACAGGAGCATATCGGTCCAAGGCTCGCTGGCGTTGTTGCCCTGCAGGGAGCGGAGGTCGAGCGCGTAGCGCTGGGCCATCGGGGCGTTGTTGGCGTTGGCGAGGCGAAGGAAGCCGGCGTATTGCGTGGCCCAGTCGGCATCGGTGGCGGTGAAGTTGTCGCCATCGTAGAGAAGGCCGCGGTCAGAGACCGTTTTCATGTCGGGCCAAGTGAAATGGGCGACCCATTTGACGTTGCCGTCCGGATAGTCGTGGGGATGGGCGGCATCGTGGATGAGGTCGAGGCCCTTGGCGGTGAAGGCGGCGGCGAGCGGGCGGAGCATGTTGAGGGTCTCGAGCTTGCCGTAGCCCCAGCCGTCAGGCGCGGAACCGTTGCTCATCCATTGTTGGTGATAGGGCTGCACGAAGCCGTAGTGGAGCTTGGTGAGCCAATCGTTCCACATTTCCGGGCCGATCGGGTTCTCGCCTTCGGTCGCGAGGGCGCCGATGGCCTTGGCGGCGTAGTAGCCGGCGAAGTAGTTGCCTTGCGGGTAGCCGCGTCCGAAGCCACCGGCTTCGTAGTCGGCGATCCAGCGGTTGATCTCCGTGAAGATCTGCGCGCGGTCGGAGTCGCTCAGCGTCTCGAAGATCCAGTCGTAGCCGATGGCGAGCGCCGGGACATAGGTGCGGATCGGGTAGCCATCGTCCTTGAGGGTGAAGCCGTGATGCACGGGATCGGAGAGGGCGAGGAGGACCTCTCGCTCCTTGGCGGCGTAGAGCGCAGCGCGGGTCGGGTCGACCGTCTTCGCGATCATGTAGCCGAGCGAGAGCTCATATGACGGGAGCGCGTAGTCGTAGTAGTTGTAGCCGCCGCAGATGGTGTTGCTGGCGTTGGGCTCGTCCGGATAAGCGACGCGCCAGGTGACGTAGGTGTCGCAGGCGTTGCGCAGGCGGATCCAGGCGGGATCGTTGGCCTGGGCGCGCGCGACGAGCGCCGGGAGCGAGGCGGGCGTGACCCAGATGCGCGGGTGCGTGACGCTGCCGGTGCCGGGCACGTAGATCGTGACGACCGTGGTGCGCGTGCTGGTGCCGATGTCGTTGGTGGCGCTCAGCGTGTAGGTGGTGGTGGCGCTGGGCGTGACGGTGTAGTTGTCACCCGTGACTTCGCCGATGTCGGGCGAGATCGAGACGTGGTCCGCACCCGAAATCGTCCAGCGGAGCGTGGAGGACTCGCCGTCCTTGATGAAGGCTGGCTGGGCGTAGAACGCGCCGATAACGGGCGCGGTCGGACCGGTGACAGTCACCGTGGCGCTGGCCGTGGCGCTGACGCTGCCGAGCGAGGCGGTGAGCGTGTAGGTGGTGGTGGTGGTGGGCGAGACCGGCAGGCTGTTGCCAGTGACCACACCGGGGCTCGTGCCGGCGTCGGCGACGATGGTGACCGTGTCGGCGTTGGCGACGGACCAGTTCAGCGTCGTGGAGGAGCCGATGGCGATCGTCGCGGGCGAGGCGGCGAAGGAGTTGATCGTCGGGGTCGGCGGCGGGCCGACGCGCACGGTGACGGATTTGTAGATGACGGCGCCGATATCACCGTTCCAGCCGGAGATGGTGTAGCGGGTCGTGGTTTGCGGGTGCGCGACGTAGCTGCCGTTGGGCGCGACGGAACCGGGGTCGCCGCCGGCGTCGGCGGACATCCACAGGCTGCCCATCTTGGTGGTGGTCCAGGTGAGCGTGACGGCTTCGCCGACCTCGATGCTGTCGGCCGAGGCGGTGAAGGTGTCGATCGACGGACCCGTGGAGGCGTTGACCGTGACGGTCGCCGTGGACGTGACGCTGCCGGTCGTGTTGGTGGCGGTGAGCGTGTAGGTGGTGGTGGCCGTCGGGGAAACGGAGCGCGAGTTGCCGGTGACCGCGCCGATGTCGGGCGAGATCGTCAGCGTGTCGGCGCCGGTCACGGACCACGCGAGCGTGGCCGAGCCGCCGGACTGGATCGTGCTCGGCGTGGCGGTGAAGGAATCGATCGTCGGGGCCGGAACGGCGGGCGCGGAGACCGTGATCGTCGCTTGGGCCGAGGCGTTGGCGTCAGCGGCGGCGACGGCCTTCACATGGTAGGTGCCGGCGACGGCGGGCGCGGTGTAGAGGCCCGAGCTGGTGATGGAGCCGCCGCCGGTTTCGACGACGCTCCACACGACGTTTTGATTGGTGCTGTTCGCGACGGTGGCGCTGAAGGTTTGCGCGGCACCGGTGTTGAGCTGGGCGGTCGAGGGCGTGATTTGCACGGTCACCGGAGCGGGCTCGGTGACGGTCACCACGACGTCGCGCGTGACGCTGCCGGTGACATTGGTCGCCGTAACCGTGTAGGTGGTCGTCGCCGCGGGGCTGGCCGGCACCGAGGTGCCAGTGACCGCGCCGATGCCAGGCGAGACGGAGATGCTGTCGGCACCGGTGATATCCCAGCTCAACGTCGTGGCGGAGCCGCGCGTGATGCTGGCGGGATTCGCGGCGAAGGAGTTGATCACCGGGGCGGGCGTCGCGGCTTTCACGATGATCTGGGTGAAGCTGTGCGATACGACGCCGCCGGGGCTCGTCGCGGTCATCGTGTAGTTGGTGGTGGCCGCGGGCTTGACCACGTAGGAGCCGGCGGGACCGGTGACGACACCGGGGCTCGCGCCGACATCAGCCTCGACGGAGAGCGTGGCGGCGCCGGAGACATCCCAGCTGAGGGTCGAGGTCTCGCCGACCGTGATGGTATTGGGAACGCTGACGAAGGAGCGGATGACCGGAGCCGGATCGAGGACCGTGACTTTCACGCTGGCCGTGACGGAGCCGGTTTCGTTCGCGGCGGTGAGGATGTAGTTGGTCGTCGCCGACGGATGGACGTCGAAGGAGTTGCCGGTGACGACGCCCGGGGCGTTGCCGACATCGGTGGCGATGCTGAACGTGGTGGCGCCGATGGCGGACCAGGAGAGCGTGGCGGTGCCGCCTTGATCGATGGTCGAGGGCGAGGCCGTGAATGCGCTGATGGTGGGCGCGGGCGGCTTCACGGTCACCGCGACGGTCTGCGTGACGGAGCCGGCGGCGTTGGTCGCCGTGAGGGTGTAAACGGTGTTCTGCGTGGGCGAAACGGAGTGACTGTTGCCGGTCACGACGCCGGGACTCGCGCCGACATTGGCGGCGATGGAAACCTCGCTGGCACCGTCGACGATCCAGGCGAGCGTCGTGGCATCACCGGTGACAATCGTGGCGGGAGTCGCGGTGAAGGAGCCGATGACCGGCGCGCTCACATTGACGGTGACGCTCTTACTGTCGCTGCCACCGGCATTGGTGGCGGTGAGCGTGTAGGTGGTCGTGGCTTGCGGCGAAACACTGCGTGCGTTGCCCGACACGGCGCCGATGTCCGGCGAGAGTTCGAGCGTGGCGTTGCCGTTGACCGACCAGCTCAGCTGGCTGCTCTGGCCGGGGAAGATGGTGACCGGGGCCGCAGCGAAACTCGTGATCGCGGGCGCCGGCGGATTGACCGTGACCGAAGCGGTGCGCGTGACGGCGCCGGATTCGTTGCGCGCCGTGAGTGTGTAGGTGGTCGATTGCGCGGGGGAAACGGGATAGCTGTTGCCGGTCACGATGCCGGGGCTCGCGCCGACATTGGCGGCGATGGAGATTTCGCTCGCGCCATCGGTCGACCACACGAGCGTGCTGGCCTGGCCTTCGGTGATGACGGCGGGTTGCGCGGCGAAGGAGTTGATCGTCGGCGGCGGCACGGGCTGCGAAACGGCGAGCGCGACGGTCTGGGAGACCGAGCCGCCGGCGTTCGTGGCGGTGAGCGTGTAAACGGTGCTGTCGGACGGGCTGACCGGGATGCTGGAACCGGTGACGGCGCCAATGCCGGGCGAAATGGAGAGCGATGCCGCTCCCGTCACCGACCAGGCGAGCGTGCTGCTCTGACCGGCCACGATGGCGGGCGGGGTCGCGGTGAAGCTATCGATCGTCGGCGGCGCGACGGTGACCGTGACGGTGGTCTTCTTGGTGACGCTGCCGTTGAGATTCTTGGCGGTGAGCGTGTAGGTCGTCGTGGCGGCCGGAGTGACTGTGGTGGTCGTGCCGGTGACGGAGCCGATGTTGGGCGAAATCGAGAGGGAATCGGCGTTGCTGACGGACCAGTTCAACGTGGTGCTTTGGCCGGCGGCGATCGTCGCGGGCGCAGCGCTGAAGGAAGAGATGGTGGGCTTGGGGCCGGGAGGAACAACGACGACCGGGACCGAGCGGGCGCCCGTGCCGGCCGTGTTCACCGCGGTGACGGTGTAGGTCGTGCTCGTCTGCGGATAGACCTTGGTGCTCGTGCCGAAAACGTTGCCGAGATTGTCACCCGCATCGGTGGTGACGGTATAATAGGTGGCACCGGTGCCGGTCCACGCGAGCGTGACGGCTGCACCCGGCAGCACGGTCGACGGCGTGGCGGCGAGCGTGTTCACGGTGGGCGGCACGATGACGGTGATCTTCTTCGACTTGGAAACGCTGCCGGACGAATTCTTCGCGGTCAGGGTGTAGGTGGTGGTCGCGCTCGGCGTCACCGTGACCTCGGTGCCCGTGATCGGGCCGACATCGGGCGAGATCGAGACTTGGGCGCCGTTCGAGACGGACCAGTTCAGCGTGACGCTCTCACCGACATTGATCGTGCCGGTGCCGGATTGGTTGAACGCATAAATGACCGGCAAGGCTGCGCGGGCAGCGGGCGCGCCGAAAAGCGTGGTCGCGACGGCGAGCAGCACGACAGGCAGGTAAGTTCGCAGGAGGGAGATCGGATTCATGTTTGGCTAAACGGACCTAACGGAATCGGCTCCGCAAACGGGCCAGTGGGTTGCATTTTACCGACGCCTTACAGGCTGACCAATCGGCTAAGGCACAGCGACGCCCGGTGGCCACGCTCCCGACACCGTCGCAGTAAATCGATTAACGTGACCGAAGTTGATCCCGGGCTAGCGCGACGTTGCGCGCGTAGTCGGCGTTTTCCGGCGCGAGCCGCACCGCCGCCTCGAACTCCGCCAGCGCTTCGGTCACTCGGCCGGTGCGAACGAGCGTCACCCCGCAGGCATTGCGCAAGCCGGCATGGTCGGGGCGGAGCCGAACGGCCTCGCGGATTTGTGCGAGCGCGGCGTCGGGACGATCGAGCGCCGCGAGCACGGCACTGAAATTGGCGCGGGCCTCGGCGTCGGCCGGCGTGAGCGCGAGCAAACGCTCGTAGTGCGCGACCGCCTCGGTGAGGCGCCCGGTCTGCGCGAGCGTGTTGGCGAGATTATAGAGTGCACCGGCAAAATCGGGCCTTGCCTGCAGCGCCGCCTCGAAACGTGCGATGGCTTCGTCGGCATGACCCTGCGCGAGAAGCGCGTTGCCGAGGTTCGAGAGCGTGGTCGCGTCGCGCGGACGCGCGGCGAGCGCGCGCGCGAACAACGCCTGCGCCGCCGCGAAATCGCCACGCGCCTGCCGGACGTTGCCGAGATTGTTCAAGGCTTCGGGAACCGGCTCGAGCGCGACCGAGCGCTCCAGCCAGCGTTGCGCCGCATCGACGTTGTCCTCGCGCAGGTAGTAATCGCCGAGCAAGGCCATGGCACGGGCATTGGCGGGGCAATGTGCGACAATCTGCTCATACATGGCGGTGCGGGAGGCGTAGAGAGCGTTGCGCAGCCACGTCGTCCCGCCCAACACGAGGGCCAACGGCGCGAACACGAACCACACGCGCGTCCGCAGGCCAGCCACGCCGATTGCCGCGACCAGCACACACAGTCCGGCAAGGGGGAGATAGGTGCGGTGCTCCGCCATGGTCTGCGTCGCGATCGGCACGACGCTGGAGCTGGGCGCGAGAACGACGAAGAAAAATACGACCGCGAAACCCCAGGCCTGTCCACGGCGGACGGCCCACGCGGAAGCAGCGAGCATCCCGAGCACCAGCGCTGCTGCGGGCAGCACGCGCACCCCATCGGTCACGAGTGGCGTGCCATAATCCAGCACCAGCGGGCGCGGCCAGACGAACAGGCGCAGATAGTGCGCGATCGCGGGGAATTGCGTGAGCGCGTAGTCGCGCACCGAAACCGCAGTGCCGAAGCCCGCCGTGCCGCCGCGGCCCGCCGTCGAGAGCACGAACGCGCCAAGCAAGAGCCACGTGCCCGCCAAAGCGACGTGCAATCGGCCGCGCTGTATCCAGACGGCGCGCCACGAACCGGCGAGAAACAGGCGGTCATAGAGCGCGAGCACGAGCGGCGCGGTGGCCATCACCTCCTTCGCGGCCATGCCGGCCAAGCACGCGATGAACGCCGCGACCGGCCAGTGGCGGCGCGCGGGTTGCTCGTGGGCGCGGATGAGAAAATACCACGTCGCGAGGTAGCACAAGGCGACCAGCGACTCCGCACGCTGGACGATGTAGGTGACCGACTCGGTTTGCAGGGGATGCAGCAGCCACAGCGCCGCCGCAACGAACGCCACGAGCGATGCATCGCCCGCCCAACGCGGCGCGAGCGCAGGCTGCCGGAGCGTGCGGCGCACGATGGCGGCGAACAACAGGCCGTTGGCGAGATGGATGGCGAGGTTGAGGAGGTGATAACTCCACGGCTCGATGCCACCGAGGGCGCGGTTGAGCGCGAAACTCAACGCGAGCAGCGGCCGTCCGCTGAGGGTGAGGCCGCCGTCGGCTGGCGGCAGCAACGCGGTCGAGAAATGCTGCAACGCGGGGTTGTCGACGAGCGATGCGTGGTCGTCGAAGAGGAACTGACCGCGAAAACTGTTGAGATACGCGGTCGCCGCGAGGAGCACGAGCAACGTGCCCGCAAGCCACGGGCGGTCGATCAGTCGCGACAGGATCGCGGGCAACGCGGGAGCGGTTTTAGGGCCTGAGCTCAACGGTTGGGGTCATCGGGGATCCGCCTTCGCCGAGGCTTCGACGGACAAATCTCTTTCGCCTCGCGAAGGAAATTTGGTGCTCAGGGGGGGACTCGAACCCCCATGCGGTTAAGCACAGGCTTCTGAGACCTGCGTGTCTACCAGTTCCACCACCTGAGCGGAGACGAAGGGGCATGGATACGTCCCGCCCGAGTCGGCGCAAGGCTTTTGTTGGCCGCCGGTCAGCGCAACAGCGCCATCAGGCGGGCGCGCGACGGAACCCCGAATTTACGCAGACAGGCGGCGACCTGATTTTTGATCGTATGCTCCGCGCGACCGAGGGCGCTGGCGATCTCCTTGTTGCTCAATCCGAGCTGCACGAAGTGCAGCACGCGCTGTTCCGCGGGAGTGAGCGCGACCGCCGGGCAGGTCTCGCCCAGCTGCGGCCAGAGGCGCAGTCCAGGAACGACGCCGAGATGCTCCCGGCTGCGCGACAAGGTGTAGGTATCGGAGCGCATGAGCTGGGCAGATCAGCGGTGCGGGAGACCGAGGCGACGACGGCGCGCCGCGAGCGCGGCAAGCACGGCCAACGACCACCAAGGCGAAGGCGCGCCACCACCACCGCCACCAACCGCGGATGTGGAGCCAGTGCCACCGGTGCCGGTGTTGCCCGATCCGGTGTTGGTGTTGCCGGTGCCGCCGCTCGAAGGTGGCGTCTGCACTTGGGTGAGCGTGAGCGTGGTGACATGGCCCTGCGCATCGACCTTGCGGACGGCGGACGCACCGGTGTCACCGAGGTAGATGCTGCCGGCAGACTCGACGGCCACCGCCAAGGGATGATCGAACAGCGCCGTGCTGACGGGGTGGGTGCCGGGGTCGTCGTTGTCATCGTCGTCGTCTTTGACCGCGGAAACCGCCGAGAGTCCAGCCACGGTGGTAACCGCACCGGAGGGCGCGATTTTGCGAAGGGTGGAGTTGCCGGTGTCGGCAACGTAGAGGTTGCCGGCGTTGTCGAAGGCGAGGCCGCGAGGTTGGTTGAAGAGCGAGGCGCTGCCGGTGCCATCGCTGGAACCCGCCACGCCGGCGACGCCCGCGAAGGTGGAAACATCGCCGGACGGGGCGATCTTGCGGATGGTGTTATTGTTCGTGTCGGCGACGAAAACGTTGCCCGCACTGTCGATCGCTACGGCGGTGGGGTTGTTGAAGCGCGCGGCCGAGCCGTTGGCCGAGCCGCTGAGGCCGGCTTGACCGGCGTAGGTGGTGACCGCACCAGAGGAGGTGACCTTGCGGACGGTGTGGTTGGTGGAGTCGGCAACGTAGAGATTGCCGCCGGAGTCGAGCGCGAGACCGACGGGCGCGGAGAAGGTCGCGGCGGCGCCGGTGCCGTTGGCGTTACCACGCTGGGAGGAATTGCCGGCCAAGGTGGTCACTACGCCCTCAGCACTGATGCGGCGAATGAGGGCGTTGGCGGTATCGGCGACGTAGAGCACGCCAGCGTTGGTGGCGGCGAGTCCGCCTGGCTGGTTGAAGCGCGCGGCCGAGCCGGTGCCATCGGCGGTGCCTGTGCTTCCGCTGGAGCCGGCGACGAGATAGACCGAGCCGTCGGCGGCGATGCGGCTAACCGTGGCGTTGGTCGAATCGACGGCGTAGAGACGACCGGAGCCATCGATGGCGAGCGCCGCAAGGTGCGGGAAGATCGCGGTGGTGGCGACATTCACGGTGAGTGTGGCGGGGTTCGAGGTGACGCTGCCGGCCGAATTCGTGACCACCACCGTGTAAGCGGCGGCGTCCGTCGTCGCGGCGGAGCCGATCGTGTAGGTCGCCGAAGTCGCGCTGCCGATGTTGGCGCCGTCTTTGCGCCATTGGTAACTCAGCGGTGCCGTGCCGCTCGCGGTCACGGAGAATGAGACGGACACGCCCGTGTTCACCGTCTGCGCGGCGGGCTGCGTCGTGATGCTCGGTGCGGTGGCGGTGTTGGTGACGTTCACCGTCAGCGCGGCGCCATTCGAGGTCGCACTGCCGACGGAGTTGCTCACCACCACGCTGTAGGTGCCGGCATCCGTCGTCGCGGCGGAGCCGATCGTGTAGGTCGCCGAAGTCGCGCTGGCGATGTTGGCGCCGTCTTTGCGCCATTGGTAGCTCAAGGGCGCTGTGCCGCTCGCGGTCACGGAGAATGAGACGGACGCGCCCGTGTTCACCGTCTGCGCGACGGGCTGTGTCGTGATGCTCGGCGCGATGGCGGCGGCGTTCACGGTGAGCGTGGCTCCGCTGGAAGTAACGCTGCCGGCGGAGTTGCTCACCACCACGGTATAGGTGCCCGCGTCTGTCATCGCGGTCGTGGAGATCGCGTAGGTGGATGCGGTTGCGCCGCCGATATCGGTCCCGTCCTTGCGCCATTGGTAGCTCAAGGGCGCCGTGCCACTCGCGGTGACGCTGAACGATGCCGAGGCGCCGGCGGTCACGGTTTGTCCGCTCGGTTGCGTCGTGATCGACGGCGCGGTGGCGGCGGAGCCGGTGACCGCGATGGTGTAGCTGTAGCCCTTGCTGTTGCCGGTGCCGCCGGTTTTCTCCCACGCGGTGATGGTCGCGCTGTAATTGCCCGCCGTGGTCGGCGTGCCGGAGATGGTGCCGGTGCTGGCGTTGAGGAGGAGGTTGCTGCCGCTGGCAGTGGCGCCGGTGACGGTCAGGCCCGGAGGCAGATTGGAAATCGTGTAGGATTTGACGGCGGAGGGTGCGCCCGTGACAGCAAAGGCCGCGTTGAATGGCGTGCCAGCGGTGGCCGAGGCCGGGCTCGCCGGACTGGCGGTGAACGTCGTGGCGCCCGCCAGCGTGTCGACCGCACCGGCGGCCACGCCAACGAGGACGGTGGAGCGCAGCACCTGGCCAGCCGAGCCGCTGAGCCAAGCCGATGGGGCACCGAGCAGCAGACGCAGGACCGGGGTGCGTTGGAGAAACGCGATGAGCGTCAGCATCGGCAGCTGCACGCGGCGGAAGCGAACGAACCAGGCAAGGGCGAGTGAAGACATGGGAAGGGCGCGGCCCCGAAGGACCGGACAGGAGTTGCGTGAAAGATCGGGTCGGAAAAAGCCGCGCGACTCAGTTGCAACCGCAACCGCTGCCGCCGACACCGCGCCCGCCCGAGGAGGCTTCGCGGGAGAAATAGATGTGCTCGGTCATGGCGGTCTGAAGCGGATCGCGATCAGGACGCATGGTATAGTCGGCCAGCGTCGCACGCTCCCAGGGTTGCACGTGCGGAGTGGAGCAACCGCTGCCCAGCATGGCGGCAGCGGCGGCGGTCGCGGCGAGCGCGAGACGGAGAAGTCGGGATTTCATCGGGAGGGATTAGCGGAGGGTTCGGCGAGCGCGGCATCCAACGCGGCGCGAAGCGATTTCTCGGTTTCCTCGCCGTGGTAACCGGTGAAAACGGCGCGCACGCGACCGTCGCGGCCGAGGACGAGCGTCGTGGGCATGGCGGGCACCTTCACGGCGCCGGCGAGCTTGTGGGCGGCGTCGCGCACAGTCGCGAAGGGCGGCGCGTATTTCTTCAGGAATGCGGCGTAGTCCTTCGCCTTGTCGTCCTCGCTGACGGCGACGATGGTGACGCCGCGCGCATCGTAGTCGCGGTGGACCTGGCCGAGAGCGGGAAACGATGCCTTGCACGGCGCGCACCACGAGGCCCAGAAATCCACGAGCACGACGCGACCTTGCGTGACGGGCAGCGCGCCCTCGAGCTGCGCGGCGGCGAGATCGGGAAAAGCGTCGCCACGCGCAAGCTGGGCGCGCGCCGAGGACGCGAGAACGCCGAGGATGAGGAGTCCGGCGGCGAGGAGGGCGGGGAGTTTACGTGACGACATAATTCCAGAAGCCGCGCGTTTGCGCGCGGTCGTTTTCGGTGACGAGCAGCGCCTCGGCGCCGGGGAAGCGTTGGATGAACTCCAGCCCGGCCCGCGGACCGAGCACGAAGGCGGTGGTGGAGAGCACGCCGGCCATGAAGCAGTTCTCCGCGATCACGGTGACTTGACGAAGTCCGTGCGCGACCGGGTAGCCGTCGCGCGGATCGACGATGTGACCGTAGCGGCGACCGGCGAAGGTGAACTGGCGGATATAGTCGCCCGAGGAGGCGACGCCCCGGCCGGCGGGCAGCGCAATGCTGCCGCGGTGCTGGCCGGGGGACTGCGGATCCTCCAGCCCGATGTGCCACGCGGGCCGGCCGGGCGGCGTGCCGAGGACGCGGATATCGTGACCGAAGTCGATCAACGCATCGCGCACGCCGGCTTGGCGCGCGAGTTCGGCGACCAGGTCGACGGCCCACTCCTTGCCCCAGCCGCCGAAGTCGAGCGCCATGCCGGCGCGCAGGCGCACACGGCCGGCGTCGCGCTCGACCTTGGGCCAGCCGACGCTCGCGCGCACGGCGGCCACGGTGGCGGGCACGGGCACCTGCGGCAGCGGGGTGCGGAAATTCCAGAGGCGCAGCAGCGATCCGGCCGTGACATCGAGGATGCCGCCGGTCAGCGCGTGAAGCGAGGCGCAGATGTCGAGCATCTGCTCGGTCTCGGCGTCGATCTCCACCCACGAGCCGGCGGCGGCGTTGATACGGGAGACGATGCTCTCGGCGCGGAAACGCGAGTAGCGCGCCTCGAAGCGCTCGACCCACGCGCGCACGTCGCGCTCGAAAACCGTCGCCACGGCGTCCGAGGGCGGCGCATAGCGCACCTCGCAATGCGTGCCGAGCGCGCGGAGCACGAGCGAGCGCAGCGGCCCGCCGTCGGTGACGTCGGCGGGGGGCGGGATGCGATGCGAACTGGGCGCGGTGGCGATCACGGTTGGCGACGCGGGAGCGGGTTCACCAGGTGAAGCTGACACCGCCGGTGACGATGTTGGCGGTCGGGTAGGCGCTGGCGGAGGTGAGGCTGTCGCGACCACTGATGTCGTAACGGTCGAAGGCGAGGTCGACGTGGACATGCTCGGTGGGATTCCAGACGAGCTTCAGGCCGAGGTTGACGCTGCGGAGCTTGGAGAGGCGGTAGTCGGCCGAGAAGAACGGGCCGGCGGGGTTCGGAAGGTCACCCGGCACGATGTTGGTGCCGGTGAGAGTGACGTGGTAGAAATCCGCCTGACCTTGCTGGTAGAGGCGCACGCTCGGGATGAGGATGAAGTGCGGGCCGAGCTTCTGGAACCAGGCGGCATTGAGCGTGTGGCTCGTGGTGCCGAAGGAGTCGTGGTAGAGGCGATAGCTGGCGTCGAGCGCGCCGTTCAGGGAATCGACCGCGTGGTTGAGGCCGGCGTAGACGATCCACTTGTTGCGTTTGTCCGGGCGGTTTTCGGGGAACGTGAGCGGCAGGAAGACGCCGGGGAGCAGCTCGGTGCTCTTGGTGATGATCTTGTAGGGATCGCTCTGGTAGCCGGAAACGTGACCGAAGCTGAGGTTGAGCGAGAGCGACGTCTTCGGATCGATGAGCTGGTTGAGGCCGACGACGGCGTCCCACCCCTTTTTCTTCACGCGGTCGTCCTGATAGAAGACGCGGATGGTGTCGTCGGTGAGACTGAGGCCGAGGAGGAGCGACGTGTTCTTGTCGTTGAAGTCGGTGAGCGTGTTCAGCGACGCGCCGTTGGAGACGTAGTCGCTCTCGCGGGAGTTGGCGAGGCCGACGGCGTAGTTGGTGCGGCCGAACTGATGGGAGTAGTCGAGCGTCCACGCCTTGCGCCGCTCATGCATCTGGGTGAGCGGCACGTCGCCGCCGGCGGTCGCGGGCGCCTCGCCGGTGGGAGTGGCGCCGGCGATGGAGTCGATGACGCCGGTGAGCTTGAGCTTGGCGTCGGTGCCGAGCGATTGCTCGATGAGGCCGTATTGCGCCTGGACGCCGACACGGCCGGCCGACTCGCGGTAATCCTCGTATTTGTAGGTGACGGTCGACTCCGCGCGCGCATTGCGCGGCTGCAGGAGAAAGAGGACACCGGCGAGAAGCAGCGCAGGAGTGAAGACGGGGCGTTGTGAGTGCGACATGGGAGAAAAATCGGGGCGCCAACTTGATTCCTCCGTGCCTCCCTCGATCTCAGCGCAGATCCGCCCGCCCACCACGTGGCGGAGAAAACCAGGAAACTGAGGAGAGAGTAGCATGCCGTTCGGCCCTGACGGGGAACGCATGCGGGCTTAGTTTCACTCCGCAGCGGGCCAACTAGATTAAGGTAACCTCGGCGTTACCATTTCGCTCCGGTGACATCTCCGACGCGCCGACGGACGCCGGCCGGATGCCCCCGATTCAATCGGCTGCGGCGAGCCGCACGACGAACTCCGTCCACTCCTCGTCGGAGCGCAGCAGCTCGACGTCGCCCTGGTGCAAGCGCGCGAGTTCGCGCGCGAGATTCAGCCCGAGACCATAGCCCGGGATGTTCTCGCCCATGTTTCCGCGACTGAAGCGGTCGAAAATCCGCGCCTGATCCGCGAGCGGAATCGGGTGCCGCGTGGTGTTGCCGATCGTGAGCTCGATCCAGCCATCGCGCCGCGCCGCACGCACGACAATCACTCCGCCGAGGCGGTTGTATTTCGCGGCGTTCTCGAGGAGGTTCTCGATCACGAGCGTCAGGTAGCGTGCGTCGCCGCGCACCAGCAAGTGCGGCGGCAAATCGGTTTTCGTCAGCAGACCGAGCGGATCGGGGCGCACGCTGTGATCGTCGAGCACACCTTCGACGAGACGCACGAGATTGATCTCGCCGAACTGGATTTCCAATCGCCCGGCATCCATCCGCGAGAGCAGCAACAGGTCGTCGATCAACGACGACAGTCGCGACGTCTGTGCGATCAACGCCTGCACCTCCCGCGCCGCGTTCTTCGATAAACGCTCCTTCACCCGCAGCTCCTCCAGACCCGAGCGGAGCACTGCCACGGGCGTTTTCAGCTGATGCGATGCGTCCGCCGAGAAACGCGCGGCGCGGCGCAAGCCCTCCGTCGTCAGCGCCAGCGCTTCTTCCGCGTGCCGGCGGCGCGCGCGATTTTCAGCGGAGAGCTGAACGAGCTCTTCCATCGGCCGCGCGAACCGGGCCGCCATCAGGTGGCTGAAGCCCATCGCCAGCAACAACACGAGCCCGCCAGCGCCGAGCACTTGCCAGCGCAACTGCCACTGCAGCGCCCGCATTTTCTCGAGCGAGTAGAGCCCCACCTCGTAAGCCGGCGGGTAGATCGAGCCGACGTTCAGACACTGCATCAGCAGCAAACGCGGCATGCCCGCGACCGTCACCGGCAAGGGTCGCACCGGCACGCTCTGCTTCGACAGCGCGCGATTCACCGCGTCCGCGACGTTCTGCTCCTCGAAGGGCGGGAGCCCGAGCAGGAACACCCTGCCCTGCGTCCACACCCCGGAAATCGTGTCTTCCCGCGGCGCCTTCGGCGACAACGAGTGCTTCGCCGGCTCGAAGCCGAGCACGAGCACCGCGACGACGCGACCGTCGCGCACATTCACCACCGGCAGCGCGATCACGTCGTAAATCGGACCATCCAGGTCGCCCTGTTCGCGGAGCAGGTAGCCGAACTGCGGCTCCACACCGGAAAAATCCCGCAACACCAACTGCCCCTCTTCCATCGGCGTGAGTTCACCGACCCCGGCGCCCGCCGGAGGCTCGATCAGGCGTCCGTCCGGCTCGAGGAAGCGGACGAACTCGACATGGAATCGCTGCTCCATTTTTGCGCCGGACGTCTCGTCGCGTTCGATCACATCGCCCAGCACCTCCACGCCATAGGCGTAAATCCGCTCGCGAAAATCCCGTTCCGACGGGACGCGCAGGCGTTCCACGAGCCCGCGGCAGCGCTCCACCAGCTCCGCCCGCCGCGTTTCCTGGACGCTGCGCAACGCCTCGAAAGTCTGCTGGAACTCACGCGTGAGCCCCTGCTCTGCCGTCTGCTCCATGCGCCGCTGCGCAAACCAGAGCACCACCACGGTGACGACCGAGACCACCGCCATGATGGTCAACTGCAGGCGCCAGCGGAAACGATTCGGCGTATTCGCCGGAAACGGAGGAGCGGTGTTTTCGGGCGTCATTCGCGAGACGGCGCGCGCAACGTATAACCGACCGACCGAATCGTGTGAATCAGCGCCGGACCGCTCGCGTCGATCTTCTTGCGCAACCGGCCGATAAAAATCTCCACCGTCCGCGTGTGATAATCGTGCTCGCGCTGCCAAACGCGTTCGCAGATCTCGCCCCGCGAAAACACGCGCCCCGGCTCCTGCATCAGGACGATCAACAGATCGAACTCGCGCGGGGACAACTCGACCGGCACGCCGTTGCGCGTGACCGTGCGCCGGTGCGCATCGACGCGAAGATCCGCGACCGCCAGCAAATCCTCCGCCGTCGGCGCCGTGCCGCGACGGCCGAGCGCCTCGATCCGCGCGAGCAATTCGTCCATCGCGAACGGCTTCGCCAGATAGTCGTCCGCCCCGGCACGCAGCCCCGCCACGCGATGCTCAACTTCACCGCGCGCGGTGAGCATCAGCACCCGCGCGGCGGCGCCCGCCGCGCGCACCTGCGCCAACACGCCGAACCCGTCGAGTCCCGGTAGAGTCAGATCGAGCACGATCAAATCGGGATGATCCGCAAGCGCACGTCGCACTCCCGCATGGCCGTCGTGCTCGGCGTTCGCCACGTGGCCATGGCGCGTCAACGCGCTCACGATGTGGCGCGCAAGTTGTTGCTCGTCTTCGAGCACGAGGATTCGCACGCCGCATGACTGCTCCCAACGCGCACCGCTTGGCAAGCGCGCAAAAACGGTGCGGCGCGCTGAAGCCGGGCGCTCATGGGCCTCCGGGGAGCCGCACTTTCCGTGCTGCAGGACGGCGCAACGGAAGAACCGGCGGAACGAAAGGCGCGAGGACTCCCCGGCTTTCGCTCCGCCGCGTTGTCCGACTATTCGCGTCGCGCGAGCCGCGAGCGGCGGCGCTGGCGCAAAGCGAGCAGCAGCGTCGCACTGAGCGGCAGCCACACGCTCGGCGCACCGCCGCCACCGCCACCACCACCGCCCGTCGACGGATTCGGCGCGGGCGCGGGCGCGGGAGTGGGCGTCGGGGTGGGCGTCGGCGCCGGCGCCGCGGTGAGCGTGAGCGTGGTGACGACGCCCGCGAGCGTGATTTTCCGGATCGCGGCGTTGCCGGTATCGGCGACGTAGAGATTGCCCGCACTGTCGACCGCGAGCGCCTGCGGCTGGTTGAAGAGCGCATCGGCGCCCGCACCGTCGGCAATGCCCGCGATGCCAGCCGTGCCCGCAAAAGTCGTGACGACGCCCGCCGCGGTGACTTTGCGGATCGTCGAGTTCCCGGTGTCGGCGACGAACAGGTTGCCGGAGCCGTCGACCACGAGAGCCATCGGGCGATTGAAGAGCGCAGCGATGCCTGTGCCGTTATCGAAGCCGCTGACACCCGCGAGGCCGGCGAGCGTGCTGGCCGTGCCGTCGGTGCCGATGCGACGGATCGTGTTGTTCGTCGTGTCGGCGACAAAGACCACACCGTTCGCATCGACCGCGACGCCGTTCGGCAAGTTGAAGCGCGCCGCCGCGCCGGTGCCGTCGGCCGTGCCTTGTGCGCCTGCACTGCCGGCGAAAGTCGTGACCGCGCCTCCTGACGTGACACGACGGATCGTGTGATTCATCGAATCGGCGACGAATAACACACCGCTGCTGTCGCGCGTGACGCCGACGGGCGCCGAGAATGTCGCAGCCGTGCCCGTGCCGTCAGCGCCGCCGCGACTGCCGCTCGCACCGGCAAGCGTCGTCACAGCGCCGTTCGCATCGATCGCGCGAAGCGTGGCGTTCGCGGTGTCGGCGACGACGAGGCCGCCGTTGGAGAGAACGACGACGCCGTTCGGCTGGTTGAATCGTGCAGCGGAGCCGGATCCGTCGGTCGTGCCGGCGGAATTGGCCGTGCCGGCGAGAAGGCTGACCTGGTTGGACGAATTGATTTTCTGCACCGTATCGGCGTTCGCGTCGGCGACGAAAAGATTGCCGGAGCCGTCGACGCCGATGCCGGTCGGGAACGGGAAAAAGACCGACGCCACGGTGAGTGTGGCGCCGTTGCTGGTGGAAACGACGCCGCCATTCGACGCGACGAAGCGATACTGCGCGCCCGAGAGCGACGTGCCGACATTTGCGATCGCGAGTGTCGCGGTCGTGACGCCGCTGTAGCTGCCGCCATCGGCGAGGTCGGTCCAGGTCGAGCCGCCGTTGGTGGATATCTGCCATTTCACCGAGCCGGTCACGCTGCCGGCACTCAACGTCGTGCCGTGTCCGCTGGTGACGGTGACGTCGTTGAGGTGCCGCGACGCCGTCGTGCTGACCGTGAGCGTGGCTGAACCGCTGACCACGGTGCCGAGCGAGTTCGTCGCCGTGGCCGAGTAGTGGCCGACGTCGTTCAACGTGACGCTCGCGATCGTGAACGACGCGTTGGTGGCGCCGGCAATGTTGTTGCCGTCCTTCCGCCATTGGAAGGTCGGCGCCGGGCTGCCGGTGGCGGTGACAGTGAAAGTCACCGAACTGCCGAGCGTGGCGATCTGTCCGCTCGGACTCGAAGTGATCTCGGGCGCGACGTCCGTTGCGGTGATGGTGAGCGTCGCGCCGTTACTCGTGGCCGTGCCGGCGGAGTTCGTCGCCACCACCGTGTAGGTGCCCGCATCGCCTGCCGCCACGCTCGCGATCGTGAAACTGGCGGTCGTGGCGCCCGCGAGGTTGTTGCCGTCCTTGCGCCACTGGAACGTCGGCGTCGGATTGCCGGTGGCGACGACGGTGAATGTAACCGAACCGCCGATGACGCTCGATCGGTCTGCGGGCTGCGTGGTGATCGCGGGCGCGCTAGCAGCGGCGGCCACGGTCAGGACGGCCGCATCGCTGGTGACGGAGCCGACGGAATTCGTAACCACGACGGTGTAGCTGCCGGCATCGTTCGCCGTGACGTTGTTGATGGCGAGATCCTGATTGGTCGCGCCGGCGATGGCGTTGCCGTCCTTCCTCCATTGATAAGTGGGGGCCGGGACACCGGTGGCGCGGACCGACAGGACGATCGAACTGCCTGGCGGTATGTTCGGCTGGCCGGATGGCTGCGTGGTGATGACAGGGGCCGCGTTGGCCGCGTTCACGGTCAGCGTCGCACTGTTGCTGGTGGCGGAGCCGGCGGAGTTCGTCGCCACGACCGTGTAGCCGCCGGCGTCGCCCGCGGCTGCGCTGGCGATCGTGAACGTCGCGTTCGTCGCGCCGGCGAGGTTGTTGCCGTCCTTGCGCCACTGGAATGTCGGCGTGGGATTGCCGCTCGCGGCCGCGGTGAATGTCACCGCCGCCCCTGCGGTGACGGTCTGGCTGGCGGGTTGGATGGTGAAGCTGGGAGCCGTCGACGTGCTGCCGCCGGTAACGGTGATGGTGTAGTTGTAAGCCGGCGAGGAGATGCCGCCTTCATTCGCGAACTCGTAAGCGAAAATCCTGACACTATAGCTGCCGGCGAGCGTCGGCGTTCCGGAGAGCTGCAGTGTCGTGACGTTCACGCTGCCATCGCTGGTCAGTCCGGAGAAATTCAGTCCGGGCGGAAAATTGCCGCTGACGCTCCACGACATCGGCGGGGTCTGGGTGCCGTTGACCGTGTAGAAGACGTTGACGGAGGCTCCGGTGGCAACGGAGATCCCGGTGGCGGTGCCGCTCGAAGGCACCAGTGGTGTCGCTCCAACGACGCTGTTGACGGTGCCGAGCGTCGCCGCCACGGCGAACGCCGACCGGAGAACGTTGCCCAGCGCAGGCGTCGCCACGATCTCGTCCGCCACGGCGAGCGCAACTGTCGGCGCGCGCTGGAGGAGCATCATAAGGATGGCGCTCGGAAGATTCAGCCAATGGATACGGCGCTGGGACAATGCAGAGAGTTTCATGCGACAGGTGGTTGACGGTGAAGCGCGACGCCGGCGTGGAGCCGGGTGGCACACAAGGTTGCCAGACCGCGCGGCGGGAAAAGCCGCCAGCCGTAACAGCCCTGTTACCGCGCGCTCAGAAGCGCACGACAAACTGAGTCGCCCAGGTCGGCGCGCCCCCGGCAGTGCCCGGCCGCCCGTGTTCGACGTCACACTCGAGTTTCAACTCAGTGTGCGCCGTGAAACGATAGCCGACGGCCAGATCGAGGCGGGATTGGTCCGCCCCCCACGGCTGGGCGAGAGCGGAGCTCGCGTCGACGAGATCGGAAAATGTCTGACGATTCCACCGGACCGCACCGAAAAGCTGCGGCGTGAATTTGTATTTCGCCTCCAGGAAATAAACCCAGGTGTCGGCGGCGCCCACGCCGGGCACGGCGAAACGCGCGCGATAGCCTTCGCCCCATAGTTGCCAATGCCGCCACGCGAAACTCGCGTCGAGCCCCACGGTATCCTGCCGGTAGTCGCCCAGCCTCCGACCCGGTGGCAGCGTGCGCGCGGCCGAAGGGCGCAAATAGACGCCCGTCCCGAAGGAAACGCCAAAGCTCCACCGCAAGTCAGGACGCCAGCCAAGACGCGTGTTCCACGCCGGGTTTTGCAGCTGCGTGTGGGTGATGTCCCACGAATCCGGACGTGACGAGAGTGCGGTGTTTTTCAATTCCGTGGCGTAGTCGAAATGTCCGCTTCGTCCGGCCACAGAAATGCCGCTCGCATACGACGGTCCCCAAATCACCGGCACGCGATATTCGTCTGTCGGCGCCGGCATGAACGAACCGCCGACGTGTCCCCATGCCCGCAACACGGCAGCACTCCTCGCTGCGGTCTCGTCGAAGATCCCCGTCGGATTTTCGTAGGCAAGCGGCGCGAACACGAAAGGACTGTCCCACGCCTGATGACGCTTGACCCACTGACCGACCACCGTGGCGAATTTCCCCATCTGCACGCTCAGGCGTTCCGATGCCCCGGGAGTGATCCGCAACGCATATTCGTCGAGGCGCACTCCGCTGGAACCGGCTCCGGGGTCGAAGCCGTTGTCGATCCTTGCCTGCGCGAAAAAGTAGCAATGCACGCCCGCCTGCGCATCGACAAACAGGACGAGCCGCGGATCAAAGAGCCCGTGCCCGGTCTCCTCGATGAGTCCCGGCGCCGGCTGATCGAAGCGGTAGTAGTTCACCTCCACGGTGCCGCTGATTCGCGCGCGCCAGGAGCCATGCGCGGCCGTTCCGGTCAACGCCGCATCGAGGCGGTCGATCCAGTCGTCTTCCCAAGCGTGCGCCACCAGCGGCAGCACGGCCGGCAAGAGCGAGATCATTCGTGCGATCCTCATGGCGACGGCTCCGGCGCGACGCGCGTAAAGTAGACGGCGAACTCCGTCCAGTCCTCGGTCGAGCGAAGCAACTCGAGATCGCCGCGGTGAAGCCGGGCGAGCTCCCGCGCCAGATTGAGCCCCAACCCATGGCCCGGCTTGTTTTCGGCGACCACGCCACGATGGAAACGCTCGAAGATATGCGCCTGTGCATCGGCAGGAATCGTGGGGCCGGTATTGCCGATCACCAGGCGCACTGCCGTGTCCGTGACCGTCGCCGCGATCTGCACGCGGCCGCCGGTCCGGTTGTATTTGCGCGCGTTCTCGAGGAGATTTTGCAGGATCAAGCTGGTGTAACGCTTCTCCCCGCGGACGGGCAAAGTAGCCGGCAGGTGCTTTTCAACGCTGAGGTCGCGGCTGTCGGGCAGCGCACTCAGGTCGTCCAGCCAAGCATCGATCAAAGGCACCAGA
The DNA here is from genome assembly GCA_019634575.1 of Candidatus Didemnitutus sp. NCBI lineage: Bacteria > Pseudomonadati > Verrucomicrobiota > Opitutia > Opitutales > Opitutaceae > Candidatus Didemnitutus > Candidatus Didemnitutus sp. The sequence goes on along the minus strand of JAHCAY010000001.1, from coordinate 3,371,342 downwards.
TCCACCGTCTCCATCTCGAGCTGCAAGCGCCCCTCGTCGAGGCGCGAGAGCAGGAGCAGATCCTCGATCACACTCGAAAGCCGGAACGTCTGGTGGACCAGCGACGAGACCTCTTCCCGGACTTCACGATCCAGCTTCCGACTCGCCAGCAAGTCCTCGAGCCCGGTGCGCAACACGGCCACCGGCGTCTTAAGCTGGTGCGAGGCGTTCGCGGAAAACCGGGCGGTGCGTTCAAGCCCTTCCTGGCTCATCTCCAATGCGGCTTCGGTGCGTCTCAATTCCGCCCGGTTTTGCTCCGAATCAAAGGCCAGGGCCTCGACGGGACGGCTGAGTCGCGTCGCGAGCACACGGTTGGCAAGGAACGATCCCACCACCAGCGCGGCCCAAACGGCCGCGAACTGCCAGAGCAGCCGTCGTTGCCGCGCCGCCAGATCGTCGAGCGGATACGCGCACACTTCGTAAGCCGGCGGATAACCGGAAGCGGGATTGAGCAGCTTGTAGAACACCAGGCAGCGCTGCTCCCCGACCTCCAGTTCGAGACGGTGTTCGCTTTTCGCCCATACCGACGCGTCCTCGGCCAGACGCGTCGCCACCGCGCTCGCCGCGCCCGGGCCCACCCCCGGCAAGTGCAGGCGGCCCGAAAGCCACAAACCTCGCGCGAAAGATGCGCCGGTGATTCGGCCGAGGGCGGGCGGGCGAAAGCCGAGCACCAGCACCGCGATGGTCTCGCCCGTTTCGGACGAAGGAATGGGGATCGCGAGAATCTCGTGCAGGATTTCGCCGTCCGCGATGTAACCGCGCTGCATGTTCGTGGGCGCATCGCGGGTGCCGAGCTGGCGCTCGGCCGCAGGTGACAACAAACCCACTCCGCGCGCGTCAGGCGGATCGATGACGCTGCCGCGCGCATCCACGAAGCGATAGAACTCAGCCTGGAACGAAGTGGCCGACGCGCGCGCCTCGGCCGAACCCGCGACCACTCCCGCCAACTCGTCGCGCGCACTTGGATACAGCAGGTCGAGCGCATTATCCTCCAGCGCCGCGCGCAAACGCGGCTTGGTCGCAAGGGTGCGGCATCGTTCGCCGAGTGCGGCATCGCGAACCTCCTGCGCCGCATGGACCGCCGCCACCTCCGCGCGGAACTCGCGCTCGAAATCGCGGCGCACCGACTCCGCCACATTGCGCTGCGAGTAAAACAGGCCCAGCGCCGTCGCGACGGAAACCACCACCATCATCGCCACCATCAGCTTCGTTCTGAAGCCCGGCACCGCGCTGGAGGGCGAAGTTGATTCCTTCACGGAAAATCGAGCTGCAGGGTCTCGCCGTCGCGCAACTCCACCACCCGCTCGATCGTAGTGCGGCTGTCGCGCCAGACCTTCAGCGTGAAACGCCCCGCCGGCAAACCGCGCAAACGAAATCGCCCGTCGGCGTCCGTCGTGGTGAAATGAGGCGAATCGAGCACGAGGATCAGCCCGCGCATGTGTTCGTGGATGTCGCACCGCAACACGACCAAGCCAGCCGCATCGAAAACGACGGACGGCACCGGCTTATCCTCCTTCCGGTAACGCCCCAGATCGAACCGCTTGGTGGGCGAATAGGAGAAGATGTTGTGGTAGACATCGTCTTGATTGGGAAACTCGACGGTCGTGCCCGTGCGGATCACCAGCAGCGCCGGCACGAACGCCATGTTTTCCTGCGCCACCTGAACTGTCGGGCGCTTCGCCGACTCTGGAAAATCGCCGCTCAGGTAGACCACCGCGAGCGGCGGATTGGTTCCGAGCACGCCGCCCTGCGAAACGATCTCGTAGCGCTGGTTGACCACCGGCGTCGCACGCGACTTCGGCAGCGTCACGCGTCCGTCGATGGCGCAATCCGCGTGCACCACCGCAGCCAGACCGACCCAAGCCATCGCAGCCGCCGTCCACCGGACAGTGAAAAACGACGCAGAACGGAACATAGGCCAGGATTTCATGGAGCGGATTGAGCGCGAGGATGGCGGCTGGTCTCACGGAGCGGCAAGCGCTCACGCGGGCACCTGAATCGTGTAGCCCACGAGGCGTTTGGTGTGAATGAGCGGCACCGCAAATCCCGCGTCCACCTTCTTTCGGAGCCGAGTGACGAAGATCTCGACGGTGCGCGTGTCGTATTCGTGATCCCTCTGCCAAATGCGCTCGCAAAGCTCGGTCCGCGAAAAAATCCGCCCGGGCTCCTGCATCAGCACTTGCAACAGATCGAACTCGCGCGGCGAGAGCGCGACGGGCTGGCCCGCGCGCGTGACACGGCGATGAATGACGTCCATCGCGAGGTCCGCCACCCTCAGCAGATCGGCTTTGTCGACGGGCACGCCGCGCCGTCCCAGTGCTTCCACCCGGGCGACGAGCTCTTCGAGGGAGAACGGCTTCGCGAGGTAGTCGTCGGCCCCGGCTTTCAGCCCTTTTACGCGGTGCTCGACATCGCCGCGCGCCGTCAGGATCAACACCCGCGCGGGATGAGCCGCCTCGCGGAGTTGCGCGAGCACAGAGAGCCCGTCGAGCGTGGGCAGGTTCAAATCGAGCACGACAAGGTCGGGCAGCTCAGTCAGCGCCGTGCGCAGGCCGACTGCCCCGTCAGACTGGGTATTGACGAAGTGCCCGTTGCGCACGAGCGCGCGGGTGACGTGCCGCGCGAGCTGCAGTTCGTCCTCGATGATCAGGATTCGCATGGCGGGGAGCCGGGATTCTTCTCGGCGGAGCGCGGCACTTTGTCGACGGCGTTTGCCGCGACTGATCCCACCCCGTCGCCGACCTCAGTTGCAACCGCAGCCACTCCCTTTCACGCCGCGTCCGCCGGTTGCCGCCTCGCGCGAAAAGAAAATGTGCTCATTCATCATCGTCGCGAGCGGATCGCGGTCGGCACGCATCGTGTAGTGCGCGAAAGCCTCCCGTTCGTAGGGTTTCACACGCGCAAGATCGGTCGACGCGCACCCACTGAGCACCAGAGCGCCGATCGCGAGGACCGGCAAGGTCAGCAACTGGAGGAGACGATTCTTTTTCATAAGAGTCAGTTTTCGGCCAGGGCCGCCTCGATCGCGCGCACGAGTTCCGCGCCGGCGTCCACACCGTGGAAGCCCACTTCCACGAAGCGCACACGACCATTTCGCCCAATGAGAAAGCAGGTCGGCATCGCTGGAACGTCCACGGATGCGGCGAGGCGAAGCTGTGCGTCGCGCATCGTCGGAAACGGAGGCGCGAAGCGCTTGCGGAACTCCTCGTAAGCGGCCCGCTGCTTGTCGACGCTGACCCCGACGATCGTGAGTCCGCGCGCACCGTAGTCAGCGTGGAGCCGGGCGTAGAAGGGAAAGGAGGCCCGGCACGGCTCGCACCACGACGCCCAGAAATCCACCAGGAGCACACGACCCGACAAGGGCGGCAGCTTACCCTCGAGCGCGAACGTCGGCTCCTGGAGCGACGGAAATGCGTCGCCGACCGCGACACGCCCGTGGACGCCCGCGAACGAGGCGACGGCAACCAGCAGCGCCACCAGGCGGCGCCAACGACATCCATGCATTTCAAGCGACCACATAGGCATGAAAACCACGACTGTGATGGCGCGCGGTTTCGGTCACGATCACTCCCTCCGCGCCGGGACAATGCTCGATCAGTTCCATCCCGCGCGCCGCGCCGAGAACGAAAGCCGCGGTCGACAGCACGCCGGCTTGCAGGCACGTATCGGCGACAACCGTCACCTGTCGGCAGCCGTTGTCAACCGGACGGCCCGACCGCGGATCGACGATGTGCCCGTATCGCCGCCCATCGATCGTGAAGCAGCGCACATAGTCGCCCGACGAGGCGACACCGAGTCCGCCACGCACCGCGATGCTGCCCCACGTCGCACCGGGGCTGTGCGGATCCTCGAGACCGAGATGCCACGCCGCCCGACCGGGCGGGGCACCCAGCACGAATACATCGCGGCCGAAATCGATCAGCGCGCACGCAATGCCGTGCTCCCGCGCAAGGTGGGCCACGATATCGACGGCGTATTCCTTGCCGAAGCCGCCGAAGTCCAGGGCCATACCTCTCTCGGGCAGAAATACCTTCCCGGGCAGGCGCTGCACTTTACGCCATCCCACCAACCGACGGGCCGCGTCGATCTGGGCCTGCACGGGGATCTTCGGATGGTCTGCCTTCCAGTTCCAAAGCGCCAGCAGAGGCAACGCCGTCGGATCGAGCACGCCGCCGGTGGTGGCGAACAATGCGTCGCCGAGCGCGAGCATTTGCTCCATGTCGGCGTCGACGTCGACCCAGGCGCGGCCGGCCGCGTCGTTGATGCGGCTGACCAGGCTCGTCGGGCGGAAGCGCGAATATTTCGTTTCGAAGCCGCTCACCCACTCCACGACCGCGCGCTCGAACGCGGTCGCTTGTGCAGCATCGGCGGCGACGTATTGGACCTCGCAAGTGGTGCCGAGCGCCGGAAACGCGAGCAGACGCAGCGACGAATCGCCGGCGGACGCGGCGCGGGCACGAATGCTCGTGGGTGTCTCGGCAGTCATGGCGGGCACGGGCGGCGAGCGTAGCACGCGGTTACCAGGAAAATCTCGCGCCGAGCGTGACGATGTTCGCCCGCGGATAAGCGCTGGCCGGCGTCACACGATCGCGTCCGTGCATGTCGTAGCGCGCAAGCTCGGCGTCGAGTTGCCAGCGCAAGGAGAGCGTCGCGACTGCTTTCAGCGCAAGGGTTGTCGAGCGCAGTTCAGAGAGGCGGTAGTCGGAGGAATAGAACGGCCCGCCAGATCGCGGCGCGCCGCCAGTGGGCGTGATGTTCGTGCCATCGAGCCGGTAGTAGTAGAAGTCCGCCGCGCTCTGCGTGTAGAGGCGCAGGTGCGGAATGAGCACGAGGCGCGCACCGAGCTTTTGCAGCCAGGAAAAATCGACGGTGTGGCTGCTGGTTCCGAATGTGTCGTGATAGAAGCGGTAACTCGCCTCGATCGCGGCGGCGGCCGACGGCAGCGCGCGATTAACCGAGGCGAGCGCGATCCACTTCGTGCGTTCGTCGGGACGGTTTTCGCCGAACGTGAACGGCAGGAAAACGCCCGGGCCGACCTCGATGGATTTTTGGACGAGCTTATATTGGTCGTTGAGGTAGCCGGTCGCGCGGCTGAGTGAGAGGTTGAATGCGATCGAGGTGTTCGCATCGAGGAGCTGGGTCACTCCCGCCGCGAGATCGAGGGAGCGTTTCCGCACCCACGGCGCTTGGTAGAAAACCTTCACGTCGTCGCTCGTGCCGCCAACGCCCAGGAGGAGCGTGGTGTTCTTCTCGTTGAAATGGCCGAGTGCGTTCAGGGACCAGCCTTGCGAGTGGTAGTCGCTCTCGCGGCTGTTGGCGTAGCTGGCGGCCAGATTCCAAAGCGCAAGCTGGCGCGAGAGATCGAGCGACCACTCATGGCGGCGCTCGCTGATGTGCGTGAGCACGACCTGATCGCTGCCCGCGGGGGCGGGCTGGCCGTTGGGCGTGGCGCCGACGATCGCGTCGGTGACGCCCTGGAGCTTCAGGCGGAAGTCGTGACCGAGGTCCTGTTCGAGGAGTGCGCTCTGCGTGGTGACGGCGATGCGATCGCTCGCCTCACTGTAGTCCTCGTATTTGTAGGTGAGCGCGTTTTCGGCGCGCGCGCGGGGCGCGGAGAGACCGAGCCATGCAGCGAAAGCGAAAGTCAGTCCGAGCGAGCGCGGGCGGGCGGAAGAGACGGTGGAAGGTGTCATCGCGGGAGGTGTTTCCTGCCGCCGGAGAACGGAGCGCGCGGCAGCACGCGCACTGTTGCGCAGGCGCCTCGCGCGAAAAGTAACGGACCGTAACAAGGCTGTTACGCCAGCGCGCCGGCTAAATGGCAGCCCCGCTGTCGCGCTATGCGCCCAAGCCAGCCACAGTCAGCGCAGATGCTTGCGCTCGTGCTCGAGCAGACGCTGCTTGCGCCAGAGACCGCCGGCGTAGCCGCAGAGCGAACCGTCGGCGTTGATCACGCGATGACACGGGATGACGAGCGCCACGTTGTTCGAGCCGTTGGCGCGACCGATGGCGCGGGCGGCCTTCGGCACGCCGACACGCCGCGCCATTTCCAGGTAACTACGCGTGCGCCCCGGCGGGATGCGACGGAGCTCGGCCCAGACCTTTTGCTGAAAATCAGAACCGACCGGCGCGAGCGGCAGATCGAAATTCAACGCCTCGCCGGCGAAATACCGCGCGAGCTGCGCGGCGGTCGCCTCGAGCGTCGGATGGTCACCGGGGACGATGACGCATTTCAGCCGGCGGCGGAGCTGCTCGATCTCACGCTCGAGACCGCGGCGGTCGACGAATTCGAGCAAACGCAGGCCTGCGTCGTCGGCGAGTGCGACCATCGTGCCGAGCGGCGTTTCGATACGGCGGCCGAGCAGGCAGTGCTTTGTCGCGGCGTCGCGCGGCGGCTGGCCGAAGAGTCGCGCGAACGCGTCGCGGAAGCCGCTGGTGGACTCGTAGCCGGTGGCGAGCTGCGCCTCGACGACGGGCTGGCCGGACTTCAGGCCGTGCAACGCGAGACCCATGCGGCGGGCGCGCTGGTAGGCGTGGAAGGTCATGCCGTAGTAGGCCTTGAATTGGCGGCGCGCAGTGGAGGGCTCAATCTTCAGTGCGACAAGATCCTTGTCGGTCACGCGACCGTCTTGCGCGGACTCGACGGCGCGACGCAGCCGCTCGACGAGCGCGGGCACCGGGCGCGTCGCATCCATCGGCTTGCAGAGGCGGCACGGACGGTAGCCGCCGTGAAGCGCCTCGTTCACGGACGGGAAAAACTCGACGTTCTGCTCCTTGGGAAATTTCGCGCGGCAGGTCGGGCGGCAGAAGATGCCGGTGGTTTTCACGCCGGTGAAGAACACGCCTTCGTAGGCCGGGTCGCGCCGACGGACCGCGCGATACATCGTGCGGAAGTTCGGCAAGGTGTGCGTGGCGGCGTTTTGGGGCACGGAGTGGTCGAGCTGGATCATGCTCTAAGCCTAGTCGCGGCTGGCGCAAGTCCGCGGCCGAAATCCGGGCAAGGAAATCCACACCGGCCGCGCGCGACGGGACGTTGACCGGCGAGCGCGCGAAGGGTTGACTGCGCGCATGAGCCAACGCGTTTCCCGTCCCACTTCGTGGCAGCAGGCGATTGCGAGTTTCCCGGCCGCGCTGCGCGCCGAACTCGACGCGCTCTGGGAGACCGGCGGCGTGGTCGCTCCGGCGCTCGTCGACCGCGTGCGCGCGAGCGTGGGCGGCGATCTCGGTGCGGCGATGATGCGGCTATTGCCGCTCGCGCAACATTACGCGGTGGTGCCGGTGTCGCATTTCCGCGTCGGCGCGGTGGCGGCGGGTTTGCCGGCCGCGCGCGGGAAGAGCCCGGTGTTGTATCTCGGCGCGAATTACGAGTTCGAGGGCGTGGCACTGAGCTTCACCATCCACGCCGAGCAGTGCGCGACGAATAACGCGTGGCTGCATGGCGAGCGCGGACTGTCGCTGCTCGCTGTGACGGCGGCGCCGTGCGGTTATTGCCGGCAATTTCTCAATGAACTCAGCACCGCCGCGAAGCTCTCCGTGCTGCTGCCGGCAAAGACGCAGCGCGGCTTCGACGCGACGCCGCTCGCCAAGCTGTTGCCACGCTCGTTCGGTCCGACCGACCTCGACATCAAGGGCGGCTTGATGGACCCGGCGCTCGCAGCGCCGACGCTGGCCCTCGCGGGACGCGGTTCGCGGGATGCCGTGGTCATGGCGGCGCTCGACGCGGCGCGGCGCAGCTACGCGCCCTACCCGACCGACGCGGCGGGACAATTTGCGGGTGTGGCGTTGCAATTCGCGGACAGCGCGGTTTGCGCGGGACGCTACGCAGGCAACGCGGCCTACAATCCGAGTTTCTCGCCGCTGGAATCGGTGCTGGCGTTCGCGCACACGAATTCTCCGCTCGGTGTGCCGCGGCGCGTGAAGCGTGCCGTGCTCGTGGAAGTGCCGACGCTGGCGAGTCAGCGGAGCGCGACGGAGGCGGTGCTCGCGGTGGTGGCGCCGCGCGTGCGGCTGGAGTATTTCACGGCGCGGGTGCAGTGAGGCCAAGGCCCCACCCGCGCCCGGAGGTCGCGGGCCGCCTCAACTCGGGAGGTAGTTGCGGAGGTCGGGCAGTTCCTTGACGCGGCGACCGCTGCGGTTGCGCTCGAAATAGGGCTCGGGTTTCGGCGCGGCGTCGTCCTCCTCGGCGTCCTCTTCATCATCGTCGGTTTCGATTTCGATGCCGGAGAGGTCCTCGATCTGTTCGAAATATTGCGCGACGCGGCGCGGCGTCGCGTCGAGCACGATGGCGGGATTCGGCAGGCCGCCTTTTTTCACCTGGATGAAGTGCGCCGGATAAAACTGATCTTCGTAGCGGCGGATGAAAGCGCTCAGCCATTTGTTCGCGACGCCCTCGCGCTTGGTCAGGAAGACGACGTCGGAGAAATAGATGCAGGCGTCGAACCACGCCGCGAGCGGCGGCTGTTTCTCGGCGAGCTGGCAATCGACCACAGTGAACACGCGCGCGAGCTCGACGTGGTGGCGATCGAGCCAGGGTTTGAACAACTCGAGTTGCGTCATCGGGTCGCCGCGCGACTCGGCGACGAAGAAAACGGCGCCGCGCTCGGGCAGCGCTTGGTCAGGCAGCTCCTTGCCGTCCCAGGACCAGCGACGCACTTCGAGATTGGCGCGTGTGATAAATTTTTCGTCGGCCGGATCGGCGGCCTCGGTTTGCGCGAGGAGGACGAGCGCCGGCTCGTCGGGCGCGAGGCCGTTTTCGATGAGGTCGAGCACGATGCTTCGGCGGCCCGAGCCGGGCGTGCCGAGGATGAAGTAGATGGCGGCGGAATAACTCATCGCGAGCGGAACGAATGCGGGCGCGCGGGCCCGACAAGTCAGAACTTGAAGGTCTGGTTTTGCGCCGCGTGGCGCATCCAGTGATCGACGAGCACGAGCGCGGTCATGGCTTCGACGATGACGACGGCGCGCGGGACGACGCACGGATCGTGGCGACCGCGGCCTTGGAGCTCGGTCGGCGCACCGTAGATATCCACGGTTTGCTGCGCCTGCATGATCGTGGCGGTGGGTTTGAAGGCGACGCGAAAGACGAGTTCCTCGCCGTTGCTAATGCCGCCTTGCACGCCGCCGGATTTGTTGGTGGCGGTGCGGACCTTGCCGCGTTTGGCGACGAAGGCGTCGTTGTGTTGCGAGCCTTTCAGGAGCGTGCCGGTGAAGCCGCTGCCGATCTCGAAACCTTTCGTCGCCGGGAGCGAGAGCATCGCCTTCGCGAGGTCGGCCTCGAGGCGATCGAAGACGGGTTCGCCGAGCCCGGCGGGGACGCCGCGCACGCGACACTCGATGATGCCGCCGACGGAGTCGCCCTCGGAGCGCGCCTGCTTGATGGTCGCGATCATCTTCTCGGCGGTCGGTCCGTGCGGGCAACGGACGGTATTGGCCTCCACTTCGGCGAGCGTCGGAAAATGGTCGAGCGACGGCGCAGCGACGTGGTGAATGTGCGTGACGAAGGCGCGGATCTCGACCTTGCCGGCGAGCGAGAGGATCTTGCGCGCCACGGCGCCGGCGGCGACGCGGCCGATGGTCTCGCGGGCGGAGGAGCGGCCGCCGCCGCGGTGATCGCGCAGGCCGAACTTGGTTTGATAGGTGAAGTCGGCGTGCGACGGACGGAACTTGGTCTTCATCTCGTCGTAGGCGGACGAGCGGGCGTCGGCGTTGCGCACGAGCATGGCGAGCGGCTGACCGGTGGTGACGCCCTCGAAGAGGCCGGAGAGAAATTCGATTTTGTCCTCCTCCTTGCGCGGCGTGGTGATGTCGCTCTGGCCCGGGCGGCGGCGGTCGAGGTCGGCTTGGATGTCGTCCGCGATGAGCGGCAAGCGCGGCGGGCAGCCGTCGATCACGACGCCGACGGACGGGCCGTGGCTCTCGCCCCAAGTCGAGATGGTGAAGAGTTTGCCGAACGAGTTGGGCACGCCGGACAGGTTGGGCGAAGGTCGCTTGCAAGCAAGCCCCGGCTGGGCATCGTCCGCCGCATGAAATTTTTCGTGCTGAGCGGCAGCCATCGCGTGGAAGCGCAGTCGTTGAAGGTCGCGAAATACGTCGCCGCGGCGTTGCCGCAGGAGGTCGCGGGCGCGGAGGTTTTTCTCTACAGCCTCAGTGGTAATCCGCTGCCGCTCTGGGACGAAACGACTGGTGGTGCGCCGGACGAGCTCTGGGAGCCGATCGCACGCGAGCTGAAGGCCGCGGATGCGCTCGTCGTCGTGACGCCTGAGTGGAACGGCATGGTGACGCCGGGCGTGAAGAATTTCCTGATGAATTGCTCGGCCGATGAAATCGGTCATAAGCCCGGGCTGATCGTGACGGTCTCGGCCGGACGCGGCGGCAGTTATCCGGTGGCCGAGCTGCGCATGAGCGGCACGAAGAACAACCGGCTCGCGTGGATTCCCGAGCATGTGATCGTGCAGCACGTGGAAGGGAACTTGAACGCGCCCGACGGCGCAGACGGCGTCGCGAAGGAAGACGCGACGATCCGCGCGCGGCTGCGCTATGCTTTGCGCGTGCTCGGCGCGTATGGCGCGGCACTGCGCAGCGTGCGCACCAGCGGGATCGTGGACCATCGCACGTTCCGCAGCGGAATGTGAGATGCGAGCTGGCGCCCCCGCCCGGACTTGAACCGGGATGCGCGGTTTAGGAAACCGCTGCTCTATCCAGTTGAGCTACGGGGACTAATCCTCGGGCAGGGAAGGCATGCCGACGGCGGCTCGCAAAGCTAAAAATGCCCGTTGACAGCGGGAGGGCTGGAAGCAACATCTCGTCCCCTTTTCCAATCTCCATGAGCACCGAACAGAAGCAACAGAGCCTCAAGCCGGAAGAGATTCCGATGACCCAACCGCAGCTGATGTCCCGTTACATCACTGACACGGGCAAGATTCTCCCCCGCAAGTATACCGGCATGTCGGCCAAGCAGCAGCGTGAGGTGACGCGCAAAATCAAGCGCGCGCGCCAGATGCTGGTGATGCAGTAAGCCGGAGCTCGTCCTCCTTTCGCATTGAGCCGGAGCAAGCGCTCCGGCTTTTTGTTTGGTCGAATGAAAACGCGCGTCTACTCGCCAACTCCCGCCGCGCTCCGGCGCCTGGCGATGGCGTTGCGGCGCGGCGAGCTCGTCGCGATGCCGACCGAGACGGTCTACGGGCTCGCGGCCAATGCGCTCGATGCGCGCGCGTGCCGGCGGATTTTCGAGGCCAAGCGCCGGCCGGCGGACGACCCGCTGATCGTGCACGTGACGGACCGACGTGCGGCGGAGCGCCTGGCGGAATTCAACGTCGCGGCGCGCGTGCTGGCGGAAGCATTTTGGCCGGGGCCACTCACCTTGGTGCTGCCCAAGCGCACGTGCGTGCCGGCAATCGTGACATCAGGTCAGGACACCGTCGCGGTGCGCGCACCAGCGCATCCGCTGGCGCGCAAGCTCCTGAAGCTCGCACGCGTGCCGTTGGCGGCACCGAGCGCAAATCCGTTCGGCTACGTCAGCCCGACGACCGCAGCGCATGTGCTCGACGGTTTGGGCGGACGCATCCCGCACGTGTTGGACGGTGGCGCCTGCGCAGTGGGCGTGGAATCCACGATCGTGGACGCGAGCGAGCCAGCGCGGCTGGTCGTGCTGCGGCCAGGAGCGATTTCGGCGACGGATTTGCGCACGGCGCTGGCGCACGCCGGCGTGAAGGCGCGCATCGGCAAGAAGGCGCGAGAACGGACACTCGCACCCGGACTGCTCGACCAGCACTACAGTCCGCGCACGCCGTTCGCTTTGGTCGCAAAAGCGCCGCGTCAGGTGGAGGCGCGAACGGCCGTGATCTACTGGCGGCGTCCGACTACCCTTGCGGCGAGCGAGAACGTGTTCGCATTGACGCGATCGGGCGGTGCGGATGATGCAGCGCGCGCCCTCTACGCAGTGCTCCGCGCGGCTGATGCGGGCAGGTTTACCGGGATCATTTGCGAAAAAGCACCGGCGCGAGCCGGTGCTTTGGGTGAGGCGATCAACGATCGGTTGCGGCGCGCCGCAGGGAAGCGGCGCGCGGCGCATTAGCGCGGGGCGGCTTCGCCCTTTTCGCGCTTCGCCATCGTGATGTAGTAGTCCTTGTAGGACTTGTCGTAGTATTGCGCGTAGTAGTAGCCCGAGACGGTGAGGTTCAGGCCGTTGAGCACGGCGCCGAAGCATGGGACATTCACCTCGAGCAGACGGCGGGCGGCGAACTGCGCGGCCTTGCGACGCACGCGGTTGAAATAGATGGTGAACATCGAACCGTCGACGAGCGGGAGGATGATCAGCGAGTCGCTGACGGCGGCGAGCGGCGGCGTGTCGAAGAAGACGCGATCGTAGCGCTTGCGCAGGTCGGCGATCATGACTTCAAAGCCCTTGCTGTTGAGAATCTGCGTCGGATTTTTCGCGCGTCCGCCAGCGGGAATGATGTCGAGGTTTGGGTGAAGGTTCTTCACCGCGACATCGTCGATGGTGGCAGTGCCGGCGCAGACATCGATGACGCCCTTCAGGTTCTCGATGCGGAACGATTTATGGACGTTCGGCTTTCGAAGATCGCAGTCCACGATACAGACGCGCTCGCCGTGGGCGGCGAAGGTGAGGGCGAGATTGGTCGAGACGAAGGATTTGCCTTCACCGGGGATGGTGGAGGTCGTGAGAATGCATTGCGCGTTCTTGCTTTCGTCCTTGAGGCGCAAGCTGGAGTGGAGCGCGAGGAAGGCTTCGGCAACCTGCTTGTCCTGATTGTTGATGACGATCTGCGCCTTATCCGGCTGCTCCATGCGCTTGATCTCGGGAATGATGCCGATGAGCGGCAGACCAATGACTCCCTCGATGTCGAAGGAGGACTTCACGCGGTCGTCGATGTAGGCGACGAAGAAGGCAAAGCCAGTGCCCAAGGCGAGGCCGCCGAGGAAGCCGAGCGCGAGATTGAGCGGGATGTTGGGCTTGTAATATTTTAGCGCCGGAGCTGCACGATCAACGATGCGCGCATTCTGGGTCTCGATCGTGCTGCTCATCGAGGTCTCCTTCATGCGCGCCAAAGTGTTGCCGAGGAGCTGCTCGCTGATGCGCAAGTCGCGCTCGAGGTTGGAGTATTCGACGGCGGCGCGGTCGAGATCGAGAGACTCGGATTCCTGCTTAGTGAGCGAGGCGCGGGCCTGCTCGTCGCTGCGCACCGCAGTTTGATAGTCGGCTTCCGTCATCGCGACGGCGGTAGTGAGCGCGCGATTCAACTCCGTTTCGATCTGATTGAGGGAGTTCATCGCCTCGATCATCTTCGGGTGCTTGTCGCGGTAGCGCTCGCGCAGTTGGGCGATCACGATTTTTTGGGCCGCGACCTGCTGGACGAGTTGGGCGATGAGCGACTGGCTGGAAATGAAAGGTAGATCGAGCAAACCTGAGAGCGGCTGACGACGTTCCTGGACCTGCTTCCAGCGCACCTCGGCGTCTTTGCGCCGCGCGTCGGTCTGGGTGACGTAAGTGTTCAGCGCCTTGAGTTTCTCGGTGACGATGTCCTTGCGCTGGTCGAGTGAGACCAAGTTGTTTTTTTCGCGGTAGCCTTGCAACGACAGCGCGAGTTCCTCGACTTTCTTTCGTTGCTGATCGGCGCGGATCTTCAGCTCGTCCACCGCCTTCATGGACTCTTCGATGCGCAGGCGAGAGTTGTGCGCGATGAATTCGTCGAGGAAGAGGTTCGCGACCTTGGCAGCAATGAATCGGTCGGGGTGTTCGTATTGGACCTGGATGATTAGGCTGAGGCGGATAGGAACGACCTTCCGATCGCGGAAGAGAATAGTCGCCGCCGAGATCGGGTCGTCGCCGCCCGACTTTTGGTAGGGCGCGAGGAACTGCCGCAGATCTTCACCTGCGAGGCGGTCAGAAACCGCTTGGACGATAGCCAAGCTTTCAAGAACCTTCACTTGAGTGTTCAGGTCTTCGGCGGAGCGGATTTCGTTATCCACCACACCTTGGACCTGCATCACCACGGGGTCGCGACGAAAGATCTGAACGCTGGCGGTGGAGAGATAGGTGCGGGTGCGAGTAAACGTGTAGACCGCGACCGAGCTGAACACCAAGAGAAAGACCACCACGATATACCACACGCGCTCACGCAAGATGAGCATGTAGTCCTGAAAGCCACGCTGGACGGCGGTTTCTCCGCCGGCCGCGCCATAGCCGCCATAGCCGGCGCCGTAATTGCTGCCGTAGTAGGTGTAAGGATAGGCGCCAGAGCCCGAGCCCTTGTCGAATTTGGTCGCAGGTTCCATGTGCTTAGAGAATGCGCTCCGGAACAAAAATGACGTCGCCTTTCAACAGCGGCCATTTTTCGGTGGAGGCTCCCTTCATAAGGTCGTCGAGATTGATGGTGAAAATTTCGGTTTTTCCCTCAGCCATTTGTCGGGTAAGACGCACGCGCCGGATATCGGCGATACGGGCCTGTCCGCCCGCACGGGCAATCGCTTCCATGATCGTCATCTGCTGCTCCGGGGTAAAGGCAATGGCCCCGGGTTGATTGACCGCACCGAGCACCTGCACTGTGCGCGGTGTGTATTCCATAACCGTGATGGTGATCTGCGGGTTCTTAAGAAAATCGGCATCGTAGCGGGCACGAATCAGCTCTTCCGCTTGGCGAACGGATTTGCCCCGGAGATCGACAGATCCGATCAGCGGGAGATTGATCGCATATTCCTGACTGATGCGCACCTGACGCTCGAGATCGGGCTCCTGAAAGACGACGATACGAAGCAGGTCAAGCGGCTGGAGGATGTAATCGACCGCCGTGCTGGCAGGCTTCACGCCGGACGGATCCTCCACAGCATAGGCAGCACAAGCGGCCCAACAAGCGAACACCAAACTGAAAAAGAAGCGCCTCATAGAGAAAATGAAAACGGAAGAAGATCGATAGCGACCTTCTTCCGTCCAGATAAATCCCGTTTCCAGCCGCTCAGTAACGGAGATTGGCTCCGATGCTGAAGACGTTATTCGAGAATTCGAAGAGCGACGCGTTCG
This sequence comes from Candidatus Didemnitutus sp., assembly GCA_019634575.1. Taxonomy (NCBI): domain Bacteria; kingdom Pseudomonadati; phylum Verrucomicrobiota; class Opitutia; order Opitutales; family Opitutaceae; genus Candidatus Didemnitutus; species Candidatus Didemnitutus sp. The sequence goes on along the minus strand of JAHCAY010000001.1, from coordinate 3,356,269 downwards.
AGCTATTGTTGCGGTGGGTGTAGGACGCCGTGAAATTCACGTTGTTGTTGTAGACGTAAGAAACGCCCACGCCACCCTGCCAAAAGTCATCGGAATGGGCGGGGTAATCCGTGCTGCGATAGACGAGATTGGCGTTCCAGCTCCATTGCTCATCAATTCGGTTGTTGGCACCCAAATTGATCGAGAAGTTCTTCGTGGACTCACCCAGCGCCGACGTTCCGAAGTCGTTCGTTACACCGAGTGTGTAGGTCGTCTTGGGCGAATAGGCGTAGTTGAAGCTCGAATCGACGCCGAAACCGGAATCATCGTCACCACGATCAAGCTTTCGGAGGCTATAACCCACGCGAAGTTGACCCGTCAGCTTGGGCGTAAACTCGCCGCGCGCGCCGATGTTGAAGAAATGGTCTTTCCTATCGATTCCGGCGCCGCTCAGTTCGGTCGAGCGGTAGCGGTAGCCAGCGCTCCATTGCAGCTTCGGCGAGTATTCGAAATAAGCATCCAGCGGCACGGACCAAGCACGGTTATCGAGGTAGCCAGGGCCTGCATCGTAGTTGATCTTTTCCCAGCGCACACCGGCACCGAAAGAGGTCTTTTCCGTCACACCGAATTCCGACAGGGCGCGGACCGCGGTCGTCTTGCGCGACACGATGTCACCCGGGGCGCCGGTGTCATTCTGCGCGGACTCCGCGTAGGAAGCGCCGAGATCGAGCTTCGACTTGCCGTTGCTGTAGAGCGAATTGAATCCGACGTTCAGCAGCTCGGTGTTCTGCTGGTCGTTGTCCGAGTAACGGACGATGTCTTCGCGGAAATAGAAATTACCCGTCGTCGCGGCGTTCTTACCGAAAACCACATCCACGCCGGGCGTGAACGTGAGGATGGTATCGTTCACCTCGGGACGACCTGCAGAACCGTTGCGAAGATAGATGTTGTCGTCGAAATTCGCGACAACCGACCCGGTCAGGAACAACTCCGCATTGTCACCGAGCGCGACAAAGGGAGCGGCGGTCAAGGAACTCGCGCTCAAGGCGAGGAGGGAAAACAAGCGTCCGTGGGTTTTCATCTGGTATAAGGTGTGTCTAGGTCAGCGAGCTACGTCCCATCAGGAAGATGCAAAGGAATTTCGTGAGCAAGGTTTATTTCCGACATTTTCACGAGCACTTAGCTACGCGTCGGCGTGGGAAAAAGCTTGGGCCAAGCCAGTCGCCTTTCTAAAACGATCCCGTGCGCGGTTTCTGGGCGTATTTCCTCCACGGCTCCTACGACGAAAACTCCGAAACCGCGGATACCGTGAGACTGCGGTGGGGGCGAATCACGATAGCGGCGGGCATCCTCGCCATTTCGATGTGGCTCGGCGCGACCGGCACCGCCGCAGCTTACTTCAGATACCTGCGCGGCATCGAAGAGGTGTCTTGGGGCGACACACTGCTTCCCACTCATTGGCGCAACGTCGCGATCGCCATGGGCAACCACTATGTCCGCCAGGCCGAAGATGCCCTCAAACAAGGCGACCCCATTGCCGCGCTACGCTTGTTTCGCGCCGGCTTGGCGAAATCGCCTGCCAATCTGCATGGCCGTCTTGCCCTCGCACGCCTCTATGTCGGAGCCAAACGTCCCGATCTCGCCCGCGACCTCCTTGTTCAGCACCTCCCTCGCTTCGCCAACGACGCGGACTACCTGCGAGCCGCGCTGAGTTTCCTGCTCGAGTTCCAATTCGATTCCGAACTCCAAGCCGTCGCGAACGAACTGATGGCCCACCCATCCCCCGTCGTCCGCGATCAAGGCGCGATCCACGCCGCCGCCGTCGCATTTCACCGCGGCAATTTCGACGCCGCCGAAAACATTCTCCGCCGCCACCACTTGGAGCAGTCCACCGAAGGAACCTTGCTGCTCGCCCGCGCCGACTACGAGCGCGGGTTTGCCGACCTCGCCCTTACCCGCCTTACCCCGCTCCTCGAGGATACTCCCGGTCGCGGCCCTGCCTTGGAACTCGTCGCGCAAATCCACTCCCAAAAAGGACGGGGCGACGAACTTGCCCGAGCCACCACCCTCAGCCTCGCCAACGACCCGCTCTCGCCCGCACCTCGACTCCAACTCCTGCGACAGCTCCACACCGAACATCGCACCGACGAACTCGCCCGCGAGACCGATCGTTTCATGGCGCTCTTCGCCTCCGACGCCAACGCCCTGCTTGCCCTCGGCGACTTCGCCGCGAACACCAGCAATCCCGCCTTGGCCCGCCGCATCCAGCAGACCTTCGCGCGTCAGAAATGGAATCCCGACGCCCCCGCCCTCCTCTACGCCGAGGCCTGCATCTCCGCCGGCCGCCACGCCGAGGGCATCGTCGAACTCGACCGCTATCTTCAGGAAAACCCCTCCGCCGGCCTCCGCTACGGGCCGGCCTTCGATGGCCTGCGCACGGTCGCCCTCTTCGGCCTGAACCGCGACGACGACGCCCGACTTCAACTCGAGCACCTTCTCACCCAGCCCAACCTCCGCGCCGAAAATCTCTCCGCCGTCGCGAATCGCCTGCTCGCCCTTGGCCGCCCCGAAGCCGCCCGCCTCGCCCTCACCCGCGCCGTCAACCTCGACCCGCTCAACCAATCCGCGCTCGGCCTCCTCGTCCGCCTCGAAGCCGAACAAGGCCAGCTCGACACCCTCCCCGCGCACCTCCGCCATTTTCTCGCGATGCGCCGCCCCTCGCACGACATCCTCGCGTTCGTCTACCGCCGCCTCGGCAGCGACCTCAACCTCCTCCACCCGGATCAACCCGCGCTGCTCGCCGAGCTTCGGCAGCACGTCGGTCGCGAGATCACCCAGTCGCCTGCCTCGGTGCCTTAACCCCGGCCCAACACACTCGCCAGTTCCGCGAGCAGCCGCGCGTTCTGCTCGCGTGTCCCGACACTGATGCGCAACCACTCGGGCAAGCCATAACCCTTCACCGGCCGCGTGATGAGACCGCGCCGCTGCAAGGCGTCGAACACCGCCCCGCCGTCGCCGACCTTCACGAGTAGGAAATTTCCGTGGCCCGGCACAAACTCCAGCCCGAGCTGCGCGAATCCCGCCCCCAGCTGCTCGAGCCCCGCGCGATTTTCCCGCCGCACCATCGCCACGAACTCCCCGTCGCCGAGCGCAGCGATCGCCATCGCCGACGCGATCGCGTTCACGTTGAACGGCTGCCGTGCTCGCTGCACGACCGCGATCAACTCCTTCGCCGCATACGCGTAGCCGACCCGCAGCGCCGCAAGCCCGTAGATCTTCGAAAACGTCCGCAAACCGATCACCTTCCTCCCCTCGGCGATCAGCACGCGCAAGTCCGGCGGGTTGTCCAAAAACTCCGCGTAAGCCTCGTCGAACACAAAGATCACATGCTCCGGCAACGACCGCACCAGCGCGAAGATCTCCTCCGTTGTGTTCGTCGCGCCCACCGGATTCGCGGGACTCGCGAGAAAAACAAACCGCGTCCGCGGCGTCACCGCCGCCCGCAACGCCGTCAAATCCTGTCGCAACCCCTCCGCCAGCGGCACCTCCACCGGCGTCGCGCCGAACATCAGCGTCACCAGCTTGTAGACGATGAACGACGCCTGCGGCATCACGCACTCGACGCCAGGCGCCAGAAACGCGTGCCCGAGCAGCTCGATGATTTCATTCGAACCGTCGCCCACGATGAACTGGTCCATCCCGAGCCCCCAATGCTTCGCCAGCCGCTCGCGCAACAGGTAATAGCCGCCGTCCGGATAAAGATGCGCCTCCCGCAACGCCTTCTCGCCCGCCGCGACCGCCTTCGGCGACGGCCCGAACGGATTCTCGTTCGACGCCAGCTTCACGATCGTCGCCGGGTCGAGTCCCAGTTCGCGCGCCACCTGATCGATCGGCTTGCCCGGCTCATACACCGGCTGCGTGAGAATGCCCTTGTTCGCCAGGTCCGCGTAAGTCATGCCCGGAAAACCACCGCGCCGCGCCGCGCGCTTCAAACCTAAACCCGTGCGCCTCCTTCGCCTTTTAGTTTTCCTTTCCCTCGTATTCGCCCACCTGCGCGCGGCGGATGTCGTCCTCGAGACCGGCGCGCTTCCATCCGGCGCTCTCTACACCGTCGCCAAACCCGTGCGCTGGAACGGCCGCGTGCTCCTCCTCGCCCACGCTTACCGCACCGACGAGCAACCGCTCCACGCCAACCTCCAGGAGACGCACCCGCCCGTCCGCCCGCTGCTCGACCAAGGCTGGCTCGTCGCCACCACCAGCTTCCGCCGCAACGGCGTCATCCTCCGGGACGCCATCGACGACCTCGATGCCCTCCGCCGCCAAATCTCCGCCGTGCACGGCCAGCCGCAACGCGTCTACCTCCTCGGCGAGGCCATGGGCGGCGCCATCGTCGCCCGCATCGCCGAGTCCTCGCCCGACAACTACGCCGGCGCCGTCGCCATCAGCCCGGAATTTCAACTGCAGGAACCGCCGCCCACCATCGGCCTCACGCTCCAACCACGCCGTCCGCTCCTCCTGCTCGCCAACCAATCCGAACTTTCCAGCCCGCGCGGCTACGTCACCGCCGCCGCCAAAGCCGAGTTCGCGCCCGTGCTCTGGACGGTCGCCCGTCACGGCCACGCCAACATCAACTCCGCCGAAAAACTCGCCGCGCTCTCCGCCCTCGTGCGCTGGGTCGAGGAAGGCCGGCGCCCCGAACCCAATTTCGACACCACGCAGCCACCGGATGTCGGCCCCTCGCAAGTCGCCTTCGCCCCCGACCGCTCCGCCGCCGCCGGACGCGTCCTCGAGATTCTGCCCGGCTCCGGCAACCTCGTGATCAATTTCCAGCTCACCGACCTCGCGCAGCTCGGCATCAAGCCACGCACCCGTTTCGCCGTCATCGTCGGCTCCCGCGTCATCCGCGTCTTCTACGCCACAACCCCCGCGCCCGTGAAACGCGACGAGTGGTTCGCCTTCCCCGAAGCCGACGGCTGGTTCACGCTCGCGATCAACCGCGGCGACGCCGCCGCCATCTCCGGCCTGCACGTCGGCGACACCGTGGTGCTCCGCCGCTTAACTGACAACTAGTCCGGTAGCTCGCGACCTCCGGGCGCGGGTTCACGCCTAACCAAACAGTGCGCGGCTGACTGATCAGCGCTTCACCGGCCGGCTCGGCACCTCGACCCACTTCATCCCCGCCGCCTCCGCCGCGCAGAAGCCGGGACCGGCGTCCTCGAACACGAGACATGCGCTCGGCGTGACGCCCATCTGCGCCGCCGCGAGCAGGAACATGTCCGGCGCCGGCTTGCCATGCACCACGTCCTCCGGCGTCACGAGAATCGGGAACAGCTCCGACAACCCGGTCACCTCCAACGTGCGCCGCACGATCGGCTTCGGGCCACCCGAGGCGACCGCCACCGGCTTTTGCTTCGCCACGGCGCGCGCAAAATCGACGACCGGCTGGATGACTTTCATCTCACCCTGCAACGACAGGAAGATGTCCTCCTTCTCATGAAACACCTGATCGGGATCGAGCGTGAGACCGTAATGCGCCCCCATCAGCTCCGCCACGCGCCGGGTCGGCACGCCACCGAGCGAGTAGAACAAATCCTCGCTGAGCTCCCCCTTCAGTCCGTGGCGCTGCATCGCCGCGCTCCACGCGCGATAGTGCAGCGGCATCGTGTCGACGAGCGTGCCGTCGCAATCGAAAATGTAGCCGGCAAAATCGCCGGACGGGATGTCGAGCTTCATGGAAACGGTCGAACGAAGCGCGTGGCGCGCCCCACGCAATGGCAATCTGTGTCGCGCGACCGCACGATCGCTCTAGCGCCTCGCGCTGACACGCTAAGATCGTGCGGGAGAAATTTCGCCGCCCCGGCTCAGCGTCGGCCGCCGCGCGTGAGCCGGCTCTTCGGCTTCTCGGGCGCGACCTGCGGCATGCCACCGCCATCGAAGATCCCCGAGTAGGTGTAGTTGAAGCCGTCGACTTTCTTCCACTCGATGCTCTGGCCGATGAAGCGCTCGATGCTGCGCGCGTCGCGCCAGGTTTCCTCGGTGACGAGCGTGAACGCGTCGCCGGTCTTCTGCGCGCGGCCGGTGCGGCCGATGCGGTGGACGTAGTCCTCGGGATTTTCCGGGACGTCGAAGTTGATCACGTGCGACACGTCGGCGATATCGAGGCCGCGGGCCACGAGATCGGTGGCGACGAGCACCTCGTATTTGCCGGACTTGAAGCCCTTCAACGCATCCATGCGCTCCTGCTGCGAACGGTCCGCGTGCATGACCGCGCAGGTGTGACCGGCGTGCTTGAGGCGGTTGGCCACGTAGTCCGCGCCGCTCTTCGTGCGCGAAAAGATGATGACCGAGTGATACTGCGTCTGTTCGAGGAGATGCGCGAGGAGCTCGAACTTCTGCGCCTGCACCACGGGGTAAAACGCGTGCGTGATCGTCTCGGCGGTCGATCGCTCGCGGCTGACGGAAATCTTGAACGGATCGCGCAGCGCCCAGGCAGCGAGCTGCTCGATCTCGGGCGGCAGCGTGGCGGTGAAGAAGAGCGTCTGGCGATTCTTCGGCACCTTCGCGACGATGCGCTTCACGTCGGGCAGGAAGCCCATGTCGAGCATGCGGTCGACCTCGTCGAGCACGAGGATGTCGACGTTATCGAGGCGGATTTCGCCCTGCTCCATGTAGTCGAGCAGGCGGCCGGGCGTGGCGGCGAGCACATCGACGCCGCGCGCGAGATCCTCGCGCTGCTTGCCGTAACCCACGCCGCCGTAGACGACGGTGACGCGGAGATCGGTGAACTTGGAGAAATTCTTAAACGCCTCCTCGACCTGCACGGCGAGTTCGCGCGTCGGCTCGAGGATCAGGCAGCGCAGTGCGCCGCGGCGCTCGAGACGGTGGAGAATCGGCAGCGCGAACGCCGCGGTCTTGCCGGTGCCGGTCTGCGCGGAGCCGATGACGTCCTTGCCGGCCAGCACCTCGGGAATCGCCTGCGCCTGGATCGGCGTCGGGTTCTCGTAGCCCATCTGCTGGACGCCGTAGGCGATGCGGTCGTTCAGGCCTAGCGCCGTGAACGGCGTGTCCATCTTCGGCACCTCGGGCAACGGCTTCGCCGGCTCCTCGTGCCGCGGCGCACGGGGCGCCGGCGGACGGGCCGCGCGTTCATCGTGTTCGCCACGTCCGCGCCCGCCACGCTCCGGGCGATCGTGCCCGCGACCCTGCGACTTGCCGCCACCGTGGCTGTGTGAACCATGGCTCTGTCCGTGGCTGCCATGCGAACCACGGTCGGCACGCTCATGGCGGGGTCCGCCCTTCCCGGCCGGTTTCGCGGAGTGCGGACGGTGGCCGTGCGCGGGCTTGGACTCGGCGGCTTTGCCACCGGCCTTGAACGTGTCTTTGATCTTCGAGATGAGCTTGCGGAGCATGAATCGGAGCCGCGCTTATCGCGGGCCTCTCCGGCCATTGCAATCTCGCAGAAATCAGGCGCGCGGCACGGGCTCCGACGCTGCACCCTTGTCCGCCGGCTTGGCCGTGTCCGCCGGCACGGGGATTTCGCCGTTTTTGCGCGGCAGGAATAGCTCATCCGCCAATTCGCGGTTGTGTTCCACCTCCAGCAGGCGGGTGACCACGCGCATCGCCGGATTGGACACCGCTTGCACGAACGCGACCTTCACCCCGTCGACCTCCCGGTAATCCGACAGCTCCATCACCGCCTTGAAAGTGCTGCCGGGACCGGTCTGCAGCAACGTCTCCACTTTCACCAGCAACCCCGTTTCGAGATCGAAGTGACAAATGCCCGTCGAGCCCGCCACGGTCGAGAAGTCCACCGCCAGCACCGCATGGCCGTCCGCGTCGGTGCTTTCGTTCACGATGCGCCGCAGCGGAGCCTCGTCGCCCCCGATGCGCGGTGCGAGCTTCGCGGTCGCCGCCAACTGCACCAGTTCCGCACCATGCAGCTCGCGATAACCCTGCATCTCGCCCCATGCCCAACCGGTCTTGCCGTCGAAGCCCTGTAACATACGACCCATGCCCGGCACGTCCTGCTCGATCAAAATGCGATCCGGCTCCCGGATTGAGATACTCATCGCCGCGGATATTCCGCTCGCCGGCACCTCCACGCGCGCCCTCGTCACCCGTGTTTTGATTTTCGCGAACGCCTCCTTGCTGCCCATCGCTGTCTGAAACTTCCGCACCGCCTCGTCGATCCGGCGCGAGTCGGCCTCCAGTCCCTCCGGCGGCACCCACCGTTCGGCCGTGACCTTCGTCGCGTGAGTGGCCGCAAGGACCTCGAGCGAGGACCCGCTCCCGTTCCTCATCCGCATTTGGGCCCGGAAGGGTTCGACGATGCCATTCACTTTGCGAAAATCCGCGTAGTCGACGGTGCCGCCTTTCTCCTCGTCGAGCTGCTCGCGCCGCACCCGCAGCCCGGTTGAGCCATTGAAATACCAGCGCTCCTTCCATCCGCACGCATCGGTGAGTTCGACCACTCTGACCGTTTTCCCGTCGAGCTGCTCGTCCGGCAATCGCAGCCGCTGTGGGTAGTCGCGCTTCACCCGCAACGCCTCGGCCGGACCGGTCGTCCGGCGGTCGCGCTCCGCCCTGTCCGGCTCCAACACCCGCCCACCCAGACTCGCATGGTGCACCCAGGCGATGCGTCCATCGTCGGCGGAGGTCACCTCGCCCGCGGGAGTCTGCATCACCAGCCGATGCGGGCCGCTCGCCAGCGCCGTGCCCGTCGCATCGAGCACCACGCTCGGACCAAACGCCAAGCGCAGATGATAATCGCTCTGCTGGATCGCCTTCAGGCGCTTGGCGCCGCCGCTGGCCTCGACCCAGCGGTCGAGCACTGCATCGGCATCTGCGGCCGGCTTCGCCGCCTCCGCAGAGGCCAACGGCAAAAGCCACAGCGCGGCCAGCCACACGGTCCGCGACGCCATTTTCGGAAAGGACAGTTTCATGGTTTATCGGAAAGAGATTGGTCCGCCGGGCGAGATCGCGCGGACTTTTTCCCGCGCTCCCCTTGCAGCCACGCTCGCGCCGCATCGAGCACTGCATCGCGCCCCGCCGCCAGCTCGGCTCGGGTGCGCGACACCGGCTCGTCGGGTGTCACACCGGTGCCTTCGAGCGGGATTCCCCGCGCCGTGACGATGTTCGCCATCGCGAACTGAAACAGGTCGCCCATCGGGAGCTTCACGAACGCCGACGGCAGCGCCTGCCCCGCGCTCCGCTCGCCGAAAATCCGCGCACGCCCCGCCCCCTGCAACCCCGCCGCGAGGATCTCCGAGGTCGAGGCCGAGCCGCCGTCGATCAGCACCGCGACCGGACCGAGAAACGCCCCTTCCTGCGGAAACGCCGTGAACTGCGCCACCCCCTGCCGCATCTGCATCCGCCCCATCCACAGCGGCTGATCCGTCAGCCAGCCGGTCAAGCCCGGCGCCATCGCCGCGATGCCTCCCGGATTGCCGCGCAAATCGATCACGAGCGCGCCGTCCGCCGGCAGCTTCAACACGAAGTCCCGCACATCCCGAAAAGCCTCCCGCGCGAACGTATTGAACGCCACGTAACCGACACCGTCCGCGTCCATGTGATGCCGCACCTCGACCGGCCACGAGGGAAAACTGCCCATCGGCTCCGACCACGCTCCTTCATGAGACGCCGGCGCGACCTCCAGGGCACGCGCCTCGCCTTGGCCGTCCGCCACCTCCACTTCCATCCGCTCACCCACCGGACCGCAAAGCTGATGCGCCGCCCATTGCGCCAGGTAACGCCCGGAACGCTCGGCGCTCCAACCGGCATTGCGCTGCAATTTCTCCGCCAGCACGGCCAGATCTTGTCCGCCGACCGTCCGCAACACGTCGCCGTTTTTCAACCCGGCCTTCGCCGCCGGGCTTTCCGGCTGCACCTCCGTCACGACGACCGCCCCATCCGTCCAAGTGACCGTCGCGCCGACCTTGCCGATGCGCCCGCGCTCCTCCGGCTCGAACACCGCGGCCTCGCGCGGCAAAATCGCGAAATGCGAGCGATGCAGCTCGCCGAGCATTTGTTGCAGCAGCGCGCGCAACGCCGGCTTGTCCTCCGCCTCACCCAGCCGCGCGAGATAACGCACCCGCACCGCCGACCAATCCACGCCGCCGAACTTGCGGTCGAAATACGCCTCGTTGACCGTCGTCCAGACGAGATCGAAGCTCTCCTGCCGCACTTCGGCCCACGGTCGCACCGCGTCCGCAGACGGCCGATCCGCTGCGGCGCTCGCGACCGCCCACGCGGCCCACGCGAGCAGTCCCCACCGAATCCGGCGCCAAGACATGCCGGCAGCGAACCGGCGCCCGCCGCGCCGGTCAAGGCCGCAACGTCAGAGGCGGCTCTTGATGCGATCGAGAATGGTCAGCGACAGCTGCTGATCGCCCAGCAGGTCCACGCGAATCGTGACTTTCGTGGCGGCGCCCACGCGCTCCAGCGCGATGACGACTTTCTTGTCGAGCGCAGTGCGCGACGTGAGCTCCGCATCGACGCCGCTCTTGCGGTCCGTGATCTTGGCAAACTGCAGATCGCCCAACGCCTGCTGCGACGCGCGATAGACGCGATCGAGATCGCCATCGAGCGTCGTCACCACCGCGCCGCGCACCCACGCGACTGCGCCGCCCGCCGCGCCCGCGGCGACGACCGCCACGCAACCCGACGAGAACGCGGCGACGCCGAGCAGGGTCGAGGCCAGCAGCACGCGCGCGCTCAGGAGAACGGCCAACCTACGGGAACGGTTCTGAATCGTGGTTTTCATGGTCCCCACGCTGACAGTTCCCCGGGCGAATTGCTCCGGCAAAATTTTCTAAAAAGGCGCGCCGGAGCCGGAACGACCCATGACGTCAGCCACGGCTTTGCGCAACTGGTCGAGGCCGTAGGGTTTGGGCAGGATGCCGGAAAATCCGTGCTGCCGGTAACTGCCGAGCACCGGATCGCGCGAATACCCGCTCGACACGATGGCTCGCACGTTGGGATCGAGCTGGCGCAGCTGCTCCATCGCCTCCCGCCCGCCCATGCCGCCGGGCACCGTGAGATCCATGATCACGACATCGAACGGCCGACCGCTCGCCTGCGCCTTTCGATAGGCCTCCACCGCCGCGGCGCCGTCGGCGGTCCCGACGACCTCGCTGCCGAGCCGCGAGAGGAACATCTGCGCCATCTCGCGAATCGGCTCCTCGTCGTCCATGAACAACACCCGCGCCTTCACCGCTCCGCCCGGCACCGATTCGGGCGCCGCCGGGATCTCCGCGTGATCCGCCGCTGGCAGCCAAAGATGGAAAGTCGTCCCGTGTCCCAAGCGCGACTCGACCTCGATGTGTCCCTGATGCTTGCGGGCAATGGAGTAGACCATCGCAAGGCCCAGGCCGCTGCCCTGCTGCTTTGTCGTGAAATACGGATCGAAAATCTTGCCGAGATGCTCCGGCGCGATGCCCGTGCCCGTGTCGCTGACCGAGAGCTTCACGTAGTCGCCCGCCGGCAGGCCGCCGAGCGCGCCACCCGCGAGCGCGCAATTGCCGGCGCGGATCGTCACGAGCCCGCCCTGAGGCATCGCCTGCACCGCGTTGATCACGAGATTCTGCACCACCTGGCCGAGCTGGCCCTTGTCGGCGTTGGCCGGCCACAAATCCGCCGCGAGATCGAATTCGCAACGCGACTTCGAACCGTGCATCGCGAACTCCGCCGACTCGCGCAACAGCTCCGGCAACGCGATCGCCGCGCGCACCGGATCGCCGCCCTTGGCGAAGGTCAGCAGCTGCTGCGTGAGATCGCGCGCGCGCAGCGTGGCGCGCTTCGCGTCGTGCAGCATGCGGCGCACGGAGCTGTCGCTCGCCGTGTCCATCTCCGCCAGCGTGACGTTGCCGAGCACCACGGTGAGGATGTTGTTGAAATCGTGCGCGATGCCGCCGGCGAGGATGCCCACCGCCTCGAGTTTCGACGAGCGCATCATCTCGTGCTCCAACCGCCGGCGCGCCGTGATGTCCGTCACGAAACCCTCGTAGTAAAGCAGCCGTCCGTCGGTGTCGCGCACCGCGCGTGAAGTCTCCGAGACCCACAGCGTGTTGCCGTGGCGGTCGATGATGCGCGACTCGAAGTTCTCCACCTTGCCATGGCGCTCGATCAACTCGACGAAGCGCCGGTGCTCCTCCAGGTGCGCGTAGGACACGCCGGCGTGCTCGCGCTCGTTCCAGGCTAGCATCTCCGCCGGCGTCTCGAATCCGTAGAGGCGCGCCATCGCCGGGTTCACCGAGATGAAGCGGCCCTCGGGCGTCGAGCGGTAGACGCCGCCGACGGCGTTCTCGAACAGCTCGCGGTAGCGCGCCTCGCTGTCCCGCAGCGCACGCTCCGTCGCCAGCTTCGCGGTGATGTCGAACGGCAGCGAGAGCACGCAGGCGCGGCCGTTGAAGACGAGGCTGTGCGTGAACACCTCGACGATCAGGATCGTGCCGTCCTTGCAGCGATGCCGCCAGAGGCCCGCCGCGTGCGCGCCGGTGGGCGGCGCGGGCTTGATGTCGCGGAACTGGTCCATCGACCGACGCAGCCGCGCCGCCTCGTCGGACGGCCGCAGATCGAGCACGGTCATCGCCTCGAATTCCGTGCGGCCGTAGCCGTAGCGCGCCACGGCGGCCTCGTTCACCATCACGATGCGCAACGTCTCGACGTCGAAGATATACATCGGGTTCGGCGTCGTCTCGAACAGGCTGCGGTAGCGCTCTTCGCTCTCGTGCAGCGCCCGCTGCGCCCGTTTCATTTCCGTGATGTCGGTGAACACCAGGCGCACGCGCGAATAGTCCGGCTCGCCCGTCGCGTCGCGGTTGACCGACCAGTTCACAAGCATGTGGACGTCGCGCCCCTGCGAGCGGTAGACCTTCTCCATTGTGAGCGCGTCGCGCTTTTCCCAGATGGCGAGCAGTTCCTGCGGCACCGCCGCCAGGGCCTGCGGCGTCATGATGTCGCGGTAGCGCCGCTCCATTTCCTCCCGGCTCGAAAAACCGGCCGCGAGCAACGCGATGCGATTGGCGGTGACGATCCGCTTTTCGCCGAGCAACTCCTCGATGAGCTCCGGATGGTGCGCCAGGTGCGCACGCAGATCGATCACGTCCTGCCGGCGCAGCGCCTCGAGCCGTTCCGCCACCGGCCGCACGTCCTCGACCACGATCGGATTCGGCGCGAAATCGAAAATCTCGTGCTGCCGCCGCTCCGATTCCCGCAACTCCGCGGTGCGCCGCTCCACCAGACGTTGCAGGCGCCAGTTGGCCAGCAGCGCCAGCAGCGCGAGCGCCAGCACGGCGACACCGGTCCACACGACCCAGCGCGGCAGCTTCGGCCCATCCGACAAGGCCATCGGGGCGATGAAGCCCTTCAGGCGGCTGGTGTCCTTCGCCATGCCGAGCTGCACGAACGTCTCCGCCGTGCGCCGCCAGCGGTCCGGATTGACGTGCCCCAGCTCCAGCAAATCGGCGTTGATCTGCCGCGCCGTCTGGCGGGCTTCGTAGGCGAGCCGCTCGCGCGTGACCTTGGCCGGCCGGTTCGGATACTGGGCGATGATGTAGTCGATCATCTCCTCCGGATGATCGAGGGCGTATTGCCACCCGCGCAGCACCGCGCGCCGCATCGCCGCGACGCGCTCCGGGTGACGCGCCACCTCCGTCTCCGTCGTGAACAGCGCATCGCCGTAGAAATCCACCCCGTAATCCGCCGGCCGGATCAACCGCACCGCGATGCCGCGCTTCTGCATGTCGAACGGCAGGTCGGTGATGAAGACCGTCTGCGCGTCCGCCTCGCCGGTCACGATCTCGTCGACGTCCCACTTGTCCTCCACGCGCACGTAGGCATTCGGCGGCAAACCCTCCGCGGCAAACATCGCCGCGAGCTCCGGATACCGCCCGCTCGATCCGGCCGCGAGCCGCTTGCCGCGCAGATCCTCCGGCGCGCGGATGTCCGACTCCGCCCGCACCATCAGCGCCAGCAGCGAGTGCTGATAGACCGTGGCCACGAGCACCAGCGGCGCGCCGTTCAGGCGATCGAGCAGATAGGTGGCCGAGCCGATGCCATACTCCGCCCGTCCCGCGGTCAGTTCAGTGTAAGGCCGGAGGCTGTAGCCGCCCTCCCGCAAATCCACCTCGAGCCCCTCCTCCGCGAAATAGCCCTTGGCCTGCGCCGCATAGTAGCCCGCAAACTGGAACTGATGCGAATACGGCAGCTGCAACGCCACCTTGGTCCGCTCTCCCTGTCCCAACACCCGCGCCCCCAACACGGCTGAGACCGTGAGCAGCAGGAGGAGCAGGCGTATTGAGCGGGTGACCATCCCGTGGTGCCGTTGAAAACAGACCTCGCGCCTCCCCTTGTCCAGCCAATCCCCGCCACGCCGCTCCGGGCAAAAATGTCGCCAACCCACCGCTCGCCGGTTCATCTCCGCGCCATGTCCTGCACCATCCGCTCCGCGCGACCGGAAGATATCCCGACGGTCCTCGCCTGCATCCGCGCCCTCGCCGACTACGAGAAGCTCACCGGCGAATGCGTCGCCACCGAGGAGCAGCTTACGCGCACGCTCTTCCCCGTCGACGGCGCCGCTCCCGTCGCCCACTGCGTCCTGGCCGAGGCCAACGGCACGAACGCCGGCTTCGCCCTCTACTTTTTCAACTACTCCACCTTCCTCGCGCGCCCCGGCCTCTACCTCGAAGATCTCTTCGTCCACCCCGAATTCCGCGGTCGCGGCATCGGCAAGGCCCTCCTCCTCCACCTCGCCAAACTCGCCAACGCCCGCGGCTGCGGCCGCATGGAGTGGAGCGTGCTCGACTGGAACCAGCCCGCCATCGACTTCTACGAATCGCTCGGCGCCCGCCGCATGAAGGAGTGGCAAATCTGCCGCCTCACCGGCGACGCCCTCACGCGCTACGCGTGACGGAAATTGCGGAGCGCCGATTTCGGATTGCGGATTGAAAAGCCGTAGCGGCGCAGCCGGCCACAATTCCCCCCGAACACCCGTTTCAGCTTCGACCGCCACGCGGACTGTCTGCCATTCCGCAATCCGCCATGCGCCTCTTCTGGGTCGACGCCTTCACCGACAAAGTCTTCACCGGCAACCCCGCCGGCGTCGTCCCGCTCGACGCCTGGCTGCCCGACGAGCGGATGCGGCTCATCGCCTTCGAAAACGGCCTCTCCGAAACCGCCTTCTTCGTGCGCACCGGACCGGACCGCTTCCACCTGCGCTGGTTCACCCCCGCCGTCGAAGTCGATCTCTGCGGCCACGCCACGCTCGCGAGCGCCTTCGTCATCTTCCACGAACTCGGCCAAGCCGGCACGCGCCTCACGTTCGACTCGCGCAGCGGGCCGCTGCACGTCACGCGCCGACCCGACGGCGCGCTCGAACTGGATTTCCCCTCGCGCCCCGCACTCCCGCTCGCCCATCCGCCGCCCGAGATTCTCGCCAGCCTCAACGTCGCCCCGCGCGCGCTGCTGAAAACCGCGACGCATCCCTACTACCTCGCCGTCTACGCGACGCAGGCGGAAGTGCTCGCGCTGCGGCCGGATTTCCCGCGCCTCGCCCAACTCGGTGACGCGCGCGTCATCGCCACCGCGCCGGGCGACGCCTGCGATTGCGCGTCGCGTTTCTTCGCCCCCGGCGCCGGCGTGCCCGAGGACCCCGTGACCGGTTCCGCGCACTGCACGATCACGCCCTACTGGGTTGCACGCCTCGGCAAAAATCCCCTCCGTGCCCGCCAAGTCTCCGCCCGCGGCGGCGAACTCCTGTGCACGCTCGACGGCGACCGCGTGCGCCTCGCCGGCCGCGCCGCCCTCTACTTGCGCGGCGAAATCGCCGGTTGAGTCCGTCCCCGAGGGCGCGCGTCACCGCTCCGCAGTGGAACGCCACCGCCTCGTTTCCACTTCGCGATTTCGGATTTGCGGCCGTCCCATCGCCCGCCACTCGTCCGAATCATGAAAATCGCCTCGCTCTGCGTCGTCGCGCTCGCCACCGCCATTTCCACCTTCGCGCAGCCATCGGCAACGATGCGTCCCGATCTGCTCGCCTCCGTGGAGTTCACCACCGCCTCCTCGTCGCGCGAGGACCTCGCCCGCGGCCCGCAAACCCTCGGCTCGCTCGCAGTGAGAAGCTACGGCGTCAGCGTGTCCGGCCGCCATGCGTGGGACGAGAGCACGCAGCTCGTCTATGGCGTGGCGGTGCAGCAGTTCGACCTCGATCAGGACGGCCTCACCACGTTGCCGCTGCCCGCGAGCCTCGCGGAGTTTTCGCTCAACCTCGGCGCGCAACGCCGCTTCGATCCCCAGTGGAGCGCGGCCGTTTACCTGCGCCCCGGCTTCTACGGCGATTTCGAGGAGCAGCTCGGCAAGAGCTTCAACGTCCCTGCCCTCCTGCTCGTGAACTACGCGCAGAGCCGCGCGCTGATCTGGAGCTTCGGCGTGAATACCAATCCGTTCTCCGATCATCCCGTGCTGCCCATCGCCGGCGTGCGCTGGCAGTTCGCGCCGCGATGGCTCTTCAGCGTCGGTTTCCCGCGCAGCGGCTTCACCTGGCAGGCGACCGAAAGTCTCACGCTCCGCGCGAGCGCGGGCTTCGCGGGCGGCAGCTTCCGCGTGTCGCGCAACGTCGGCTCGTCCGCCGCCGGCCTTGCGCGAATCGCGAACACCTACGTCGATTTTCGCGAGGTGCGCATCGGCCTCGGCCTCGACTACTCGCTCGGCCAACGCGTGACGCTCAGCGCCGACATCGGCGCGGTCACCGATCGGAAATTCGATTACTTCGACCGGAACTACCGCCTCGACGGCGACGCCGGCACCTTCGTCTCGCTCGCGCTCAAGGGCTCATTCTAAGCCGCCGCGATCTCCGCGCGCGGTTGCTCGCCACCCCGCGCCTGCGCCCTCGCTAGCCGAAAGGCTAACCAGCCGCGCACCGCCACTATCCCACGCGCGCCGACCCGCGGCGTCGCCTCCGCGTTTTCGCGCCGTCACTCTGCGTGCGCGCCGTTTCGTTGAATGAAATTCAACGGTCGTCTGAAAATCTGTCATGGTCACAGTGCTTGTCTGGCATAACTGTGCTGGTATCAATGGAACCGCGCTGCGGCTACTGTGTCGCGACGTTCTCCGCTACAGTTTCGCCGCACTTTGCTTTCCACGCCATGATCCAGACCGTCGTCACCCCCAAGCCGCTTTCGCCCGCGAAAGCCGCCGCCCGGCCCCTCTACGCCGAGCTCGCCGACTCGCTCCAAAATCTCATCGAACAGGGCACGCTGCGCCCGGGTCACCGCGTGCCGTCCGTCCGCATCATGTCGCGCCAACGCGACGTCTCCATCGCCACCGTGCTACAAGCCTACACGGTGCTCGAAAACCGCGGCTACCTCGAGGCGCGCCCGCAATCCGGCTACTACGTCCGTCCGCGCGCGCTCACCAGCGCGCCCGAGCCGCGCATGGCGCGCGCGATGAGCAAACCGTCCTTCGTCGGCGTGAACGATCTCACCGCCGACGTCATGGAGGTCGCGCTCAACGCCGACTACGTCCCCTTCGGCAGCGCCTGCCCGCACCACTCGCTTTTCCCGACCAAGAAGCTCGCGCGGATGCTCGGCTCCGTCGCGCGGCGTGACCCGTCGCTCATCGGCCGCCCGGGCATGAATTGGGGCTACGAACCGCTCACGCGCGAAATCGCCCGCCGCTACCTCCAAGCCGGCGTGCCGATCAGCCACGAGGAAATGGTCATCACCACCGGCGGCACCGAGGCGCTCAATCTCTGCCTGCGCGCCGTCACCAAGCCCGGCGACACCGTCGCGATCGAGACACCCGCGTATTTCGGGTTCTTGGAAATCATCCAGGCGCTCGGCCTGCGCGCGCTCGAGATTCCCACCTGCTCGCGCCAGGGCATGTGCATCGAATCGCTCCAGGAAGCGCTCGCGCAAAACGACATCAAGGTCGTGATGCTGATGCCCAATTTCCACAACCCGCTCGGCTCGCTCATGCCCGACGAGAAGAAGCAGAAAATCTACGAACTCCTCGCCGAGCACGACCTGCCCATCATCGAGGACGACATCTACGGCGACACGCACTTCGGCGACCTCCGCCCCAAGCCGCTCAAGGCCTGGGACCGCGACGGCCGCGTGATGCTCTGCTCCTCGTTCGGCAAGACGCTCGCGCCCGGCTTCCATGTCGGCTGGACCGCGCCCGGCCGTTACCTCGAACGCATCCGCCGCCTGAAGTTCATCAACACGATGGGCACCCCGCGCATTCTCCAGAAAACCATCGCCGAGTTCCTGCGCGACGGCGGTTACGATCACCACCTGCGCTCGCTGCGCCGCGCCTATCGCGAGCACTTGCACTCGTTCCTCCAAGGCATGCAGCGCCACTTCCCCGACGGCACGCGCTACAGCCGCCCCCAGGGCGGCAACTACATCTGGGTCGAGTTCCCGGTGAAGGTCGACACGCTGCGCCTCCGCCGCGACGCGCTGAAGCACAAGATCAACACCGCCCCCGGCTCGCTCTTCTCCGCCGTGAAGGACCGCTACCGGAACTGTCTCCGGATGAGTTGCAGCCAGCCGTGGTCCGACGAAATGGACGCCGCGCTGAAAACGCTCGGCGATCTCGTGAAGCAGCAACTCTGAGCAAATCGTTCTCGTTCTCCTACTCGTTCCCGTTCTCCAGCTCGAAAGAAATCCCCGAGAGAACGATTACGAGAACGAGCACGCCGCGGGAATCCGTTGCCCGTTCTCCGCGCTAGCGATTCTCTCATCTGTCCTCCGTTCTCAGTCCTCCACCTTCCGCCCTCCCCCATGCAGATCGAAAACCTTCCCTTCGGCATCACCGACTGGTCCGCCGTCCCCGCCGAGCGCAAACCCGGCCTCACCGGCTGGGCCGAATGGCGCGTGCGCCAGTTCGGACCCATCCGCGTGCGGATGCTCACCTACTCGCCCGGCTACTCCGCCGACCACTGGTGCTCGAAGGGCCACATCCTCTTTTGCCTGAGCGGCGAGCTCACCACCGAACTCGAGGACGGCCGCACCTTCGTCCTCAAATCCGGCATGAGCTACCAGGTCGCCGACGGCGCCGAACCGCACCGCTCCTCCACTTTCACCGGCGCGACGCTGTTCGTCGTCGACTAGAACACACCGCTCGCTCGTCCGCTTTTCCGTCTTCTGTTTCCAGTCCTCAGCCCTCCGAAAAAAATGCGCCGCCACGTCGCCATTCTCGTGTTCGATGAAGTCGAAGTCCTCGACTTCGCGGGCCCGTTCGAAGTGTTCTCCGTCACCGACGAGCTCGCGCACGGCGCGCACTTCAATGTCAGCCTCGTCGCGGAAACTCCCGGGACCATCCGCGCCCGCAACGGCCTGAAGATCGTCCCCAATCACACGCTCGAATCCGCTCCCGCGCCGCAAATCCTCATCGTCCCCGGCGGCTACGGCACCCGCGCGCTGCTGCGCAAACCGGCGCTCGTCGAGTGGGTGCGCGTCGCCGCCAAACACGCCGAGATCACCGCCTCCGTCTGCACCGGCGCCCTCGTCCTCGCCAAGGCCGGCTTGCTCGATGACCTCGACGTCACCACGCACGCCGAAAACCTCGAAGAGCTCCGCGCGCTCGCGCCCGCCGCCCGCGTGCATGGCGATCGCCGCTTCCACGATCACGGTCGCATCGCCACCGCTGCCGGCATTTCCGCCGGCATCGATCTATCGCTCCACCTCGTTGCGCGTCTCCACGACCTCGCCACCGTCGAAGCCACCGCGCGCTACATGGAATACCCGTGGCGCAACGACGCCGGCATGCGGCGGTAACTGGAGCTTTCCCTCTCAGCTCCAGTCGTTCAGCTCTCCCCTTTTCCCGTGTCCGCCCAATCCCATCCCGCTCCGCGCGGCCAGCTCATCGCCGCCTTCGCCGCCGTGTATCTCGTGTGGGGCTCGACCTACCTCGCGATCCGCGTGGCGGTCCACAGTATCCCCCCGTTCTTCATGGCCGCGACGCGCTTCGCCGTCTCCGGCGCGCTACTCTACGGGTTTCTCTGGTTCACCAAAAGGATCCGTCCGACCGCGAAACAGTGGCGCGACAACGCCATCGTCGGCCTCTTTCTCATGCTCGGCGGCAACGGCCTCGTCTGCTGGGCCGAGCAAACCGTTCCCTCCGGCATCGCCACGCTGCTCGTCTCCGCCGGCCCGTTCGCCGTCGTGCTCCTCGACTGGGCAATCCACGCCGCCGACCCGACGAAGAAACGCGGCTCGCGCCCCACGTTCCCGATTTGGATCGGCCTCGCGCTCGGCTTCGCCGGTCTCGCGCTGCTCGTCGGCCCCGACATCGCGCACGGCACCGGCGGCTTGAACTTCCTCAACGTCGGCGCGCTGCTCGCCGCGACTTGGCTCTGGAGCGCCGGCTCGCTCTACGGCCGCTATGCGTCGGAGCCCGCGGAGCCGTTCACCGCCTCGGCCATCCAAATGATTGCCGGCAGCGGCTGGCTTTTTCTCGCCAGCCTGCTCGCCGGCGAACCGTTTCAACTCTCGACCGCGATGTTCACGCCCCACGCCGTCGGCGCGTGGGCCTATCTCACGCTGGTCGGCTCGCTCGTGGGCTTCACTGCGTTCGTCTGGCTGATGAAGCACAGCACGCCCGCCAAGGTCTACACCTACACCTACGTGAACCCGATCGTCGCCGTCTTCCTCGGTTGGCTGATCCTGCACGAACCGGTGAACTCGCGCACCTTCACCGCCGCCGCCGTCATCATCGCCGGCGTCGCCACCATCACCATCGCCAAGGTCAAAAAACCCGCCGCCAAGGCCTGATTCGCCCACATGAGCAGGCGGACAAAAAATCCGGTTGACTTGACTAATTAGTCAACTATTCGTCTGACACATGGGCCGGACCTCAGACGCCAACGAAAGACTGATGGATGCCGCTCTCGACCTCATCTGGGAAGAGAGCTACGGCGCCGTCACGATCGATGACATCTGCAAGCGAGCCGACGTGAAGAAAGGCAGTTTCTACTATTTCTTCTCCTCGAAGTCCGAACTCGCGATCGCCGCGCTCGAGCGGATGTGGACCGAGACCTGGAAGCCGGCAATGGACGCCGCCTTTTCGCCCTCGATCGACCCGCTGACGCGCATCACCAATTATCTCAGCTCGATCCACCACAAGCAGGTCGCGATCAAGCAGGAACACGGCAAGGTGCTCGGCTGCCCGATCGTCTCCGTCGGCTCTGAAACATCGACCCACGAAGTCGACATGAACGGCAAGATTCGCGAGATCCTCAACCGCAAGCGCCGTTACTACGAATCCACGCTGCGCGACGCCCTCGCGGAAGGCCTGATTGAGCCCTGCGACCCCGCCGAAAAGGCCGTCGCTCTCGCCGGCCTGATCGAAGGCATCGTTTGCCAATGCCGGATCATGAACGACCCGGAGATCGCTCACACTCTCCCCGAGATCGGGCTCAAACTCATCGGCGCCAAAGAAACGACCAAAGCGACTCTGAGCTGATTTTTTCCGCGCATCGCCCCGCGAGGCATGCGCGTTTTTTCCGCCACAAAACTAGATAACCAGTCAACTATTTAACCTCCACGTCACATGAAGCGCCGAATTCTCAACTCCGATTTCGCGACCCAACACCGCCATCTGAGCGTCGGCTCGCTGCCGCAACTCGTGCGTCAGCTCACCACGCCATCCGCCGAACCCAGCCCCGCGCGCACCCGCCCGCTTGGCTCGCTCTGGGATCCCACGCTGCTCTCGCGCCTGCAAATGCCGCTCACGCGCTATCGCGAATGAGAAACCCGACTCCCCGGAAATCCACATGACCACCGCCACCCTCCTTCCTCCGCCCGTCTCCGTCACGAACGACTCGTTCGCCACCGACGTCCTCGCCGCCTCCGAACGCCAACCCGTCCTGATCGACTTCTGGGCTTCGTGGTGCGGCCCCTGCAAAGCCATCGCGCCGCTCGTCGAGCAGATCGCACACGAGCGCGCCGGCCGCGCCATCGTCGCCAAGATCGACGTCGACGCCCATCCGGAACCGGCCGCGCGCTACGGCATCCGCTCCATTCCGACCCTGCTCATCTTCCGCGACCGCCAAGTCGTCGCGACGATGGTCGGCGTTCGTTCCAAAGCCGAAATCCTCGCCCGCCTCGACGCCGTCCTCGCGACGCCGCGCGCCTCCGTCTCCGCCTGACCCATCTGTTTTCCTCCACGCTCCCATGACCACCACCGCCCAATTCAAAACCAGCCGCCGCAAACGTCGCTCGCTCGCGATCGCCGCCGGCGTCCTCGCCCTCGCCACGATCGCCACGTTCGTCGCGCTTCCCTCCCGCTCCCAAGCCGCCTCGAATCCCGCGACCGCCACTCCGCCCGCGCCGCGCGTCACCGTCGCGCCCGTCGAACAGCAACTCGTCACCGACTACGAAGAGCTGACCGGCCACGTCGACGCCACCGAGACCGTCGAGCTGCGCGCCCGCGTCTCCGGCCACTTGGAGGAGGTCCACTTCCAGGCCGGCCAGCTCGTCCAGAAGGGCGACGTGCTCTTCACCATCGATCCTCGCTGGTATAAGGCGCAATTCGACCTCGCCGCCGCGCGCGCCGACGTCGCCGCCCGCGAAGCCGCCCGCGCCGAGAAGCTCCTCGCCGCCTCCGCCATCTCCAGCGAGGAAGCCGAAGCCCGCCGCGCCGCCTCCGCCGAAGCCCGCGCCGCCCTCGAGACCGCCAAGCTCGACCTCGAACACACCGAGGTGCGCTCGCCGATCGCCGGCCGCATCAGCCGCGCCCTCGTCACCGCCGGCAACCTCGTCTCCGGCTCGCCCGGCAACGCCACGCTGCTCACCACCATCGTCACCGTCGGCGACGCCTACGTCTACGCCGACATCGACGAGGCCACGCTGCTGAAGTTCAACCGCCTCGTCCGCGAAGGCCGCATCCTCACGCGCGCCGGCCGCATCCCGGTCGACCTCCAGCTCTCCGACGAAACCGGCTTCCCGCGCCACGGCTACATCGAGTCCACCGACAACCGTGTCAATCCCGCGACCGGCTCGCTCGCCGTCCGCCTCGTGTTCCCGAACGACGACGGCGCGCTCCTCCCCGGTCTCTTCGCCCGCGTGCGCCTGCCGGTCAGCGCCCCGCAACCCGCGCTCCTCGTCAGCGAACGCGCCATCGGCACCGACCAGAGCCAGAAGTTCGTCCTCGCCGTCAACCACGACAACACCGTCGCCTACCGCACGGTGAAACTCGGCTCGACCTACGACGGCAAACGCGTCGTCCGCGAAGGCCTCGCCGCCGGCGACACGATCATCGTCAACGGTCTCCAGCGCGTCCGCCCCGGCATGACCATCTCGCCCGAGCCGCAAGCGCTCGCCCGCTACACCGCGCCGGCGCTTCCCGCCTCTTCGTCCGGCAGCAAACTCGCGTCGCTCCGCTAACCGCTCTCCACCTTTGCCGCAGGGCGCGGATCAGCTCCGCGCCCTCCCGTCACCCGATCTCGGCCGCCGCAAAACGGCCGCTCCGGCCACCGCCTTGCCCGAAAAAGCCCTCCCATGAATTTTTCCGACTACTTCATCAAACGCCCGATCCTCGCCGGCGTTCTCTCGATCATCGTCTTCCTCGTCGGCCTCATCGCGATGTTCCGCCTGCCGATCAGCGAATACCCCGAGGTCGTCCCACCGACCGTCGTCGTCCGCGCCAGCTATCCGGGCGCCAATCCGAAAACCATCTCCGACACCGTCGCCGCTCCGCTCGAGCAGGCGATCAACGGCGTCGAGCACTCGCTCTACATGTTCTCGCAGGCCACCAGCGACGGCGTGATGACCCTCACCATCACCTTCGCCATCGGCACCGACCTCGATAACGCGCAGGTGCAGGTCCAGAACCGCGTCTCCCAAGTTCTGCCGAAACTCCCCGAAGACGTCCGCCGCATTGGCGTCACCACCGCCAAGGCCTCGCCCGACCTCCTTATGGTCGTGCACCTCTTCTCGCCCGACGGCCGCTACGACGACGTCTACGTCCGCAACTACGGCACGCTCCAGGTCCGCGACGTCCTCGCGCGCCTCAACGGCGTCGGCGAAGTCCGCGTCTTCGGCTCCGGCGATTACGCCATGCGCGTGTGGCTCGATCCGAACAAGGTCGCCGCGAAAGGCCTCACCGCTTCCGACGTCGTCGCCGCCATCCGCGAGCAGAACGTCCAGGTCGCCGCCGGCGCCGTCGGCCAGCAACCCAACTCGCGCCCCGTCGACACCGAGTTGCTCATCAACACCCAGGGCCGCCTCACCACCGAGGAGGAATTCAACTCGATCATCGTGAAGTCCGGCACCAACGGCGAACGCGTGCAGCTCCGCGATGTCGCCCGCGTCGAGCTCGGCGCCAACGCCTATGCGTTGCGCTCGCTGCTCAACAACAAGGCCGCCGTCGCGCTGCCCATCGCCCAGCTCCCCGGCTCGAACGCCATCGCCACCTCCGACGCCGTGCGCGCCACCATGAAGGAACTCGCGAAGAATTTTCCCGAGGGCCTGAGCTACGACATCGTCTACGACCCGACGGTCTTCGTGCGCAGCTCGATCGAAGCCGTCGTGCACACGCTCTTCGAGGCGATCCTCCTCGTCGTGCTCGTCGTCATCCTCTTCCTCCAGACTTGGCGCGCCTCGATCATTCCGCTCGCCGCCGTGCCCGTGTCGCTCGTCGGCACCTTCGCCGTGATGCACGCGCTGGGCTTCTCCATCAACGCGCTCTCACTCTTCGGCCTCGTGCTCGCCATCGGCATCGTGGTCGACGACGCCATCGTCGTCGTCGAGAACGTCGAGCGTAACATCGCCCTCGGCAAATCGCCCTTCGAGGCCACGCGCCAGGCCATGCGCGAAGTCACCGGACCGATCGTCGCCACCGCACTCGTCCTCTCGGCCGTGTTCATCCCGACCGCATTCATCAGCGGCCTCACCGGGCAATTCTACAAGCAGTTCGCCATGACGATCGCCATCTCGACGATCATCTCGGCGTTCAACTCGCTCACGCTCTCGCCCGCCCTCAGCGCGCTCCTGCTCAAGGACCACCACGCGCCGAAGGACCGCCTCACGCGCGGCATGGACTTTGCCTTCGGGTGGTTCTTCCGGCCGTTCAACCGCTTCTTCGCCTGGGCCGCCGACAAGTATTCCGCCGGCGTCGCGCGCCTCTTGCGCGTCTCCATCATCGCGCTGCTCGTCTACGCCGGCCTGCTCGCGCTCACCGGCACGCTGTTCAAGAGCACGCCGACCGGCTTCGTGCCGACGCAGGACAAACAATACCTCGTCGCCTTCGCGCAGCTCCCCGCCGCCGCCTCGCTCGAGCGCACCGACGCCGTCATCCGCCGCATGGGCGACATCGCGCTGAAACACCCGGGCGTCGCCAACAGCATCGCCTTCCCCGGCCTCTCGATCAACGGCTTCACCAACTCGCCCAACAGCGGCATCGTCTTCGTCGCGCTCAAGCCCTTCGAGGATCGCCGCTCGCCCGAGCTCACCGGCCAAGCCATCGCCCAGCAGCTCCAGAAGGAATTCGGCGCGATCGAGGACGCCTACATCGCGATCTTCCCGCCGCCGCCCGTGCAGGGCCTCGGCACCATCGGCGGCTTCAAGCTCTACGTCGAGGACCGCGGCGACAGCGGCCTCGATGCCCTCTACGGCGCCACGCAGGGCCTGATCGGCAAAGGCTGGCAGACGCCCGGACTCACCGGCCTGTTCTCCAGCTTCACCATCAACACGCCGCAGCTCGACGCCGACATCGATCGCGCGAAAGCCAAGGCCCAGGGCGTGCCGCTCCAAAACGTTTTCGAGACGATGCAGATCAACCTCGGCTCGCTCTACGTGAACGATTTCAACCGCTTCGGCCGCACCTACCAGGTCATCGCGCAAGCCGACGCCGAATTCCGGGACCGCCCCGAGGACATCCTCCGCCTCAAGACGCGCAACGCCGCCGGCCAGCTCGTGCCGCTCGGCTCGCTGGTCAAGGTCCGCGAGACCTACGGCCCCGACCGCGTCATGCGCTACAACGGCTATCCCGCCGCCGAGATCAACGGCGCGCCCGCGCCGGGCTTCAGCTCCGGCCAGGCCGAGGCCGCGATCGAAAAACTCGCCGCCGAGAACCTGCCCAAGGGCATGGTGCTCGATTGGACCGAACTCACGTTCCAGAAGATCATCGCGGGCAACACCGCCATCTACATTTTCCCGCTGAGCATCTTCCTCGTGTTCCTCGTGCTCGCCGCGCAATACGAGAGCTTCCGTCTCCCGTTCGCGGTCATCCTCATCGTCCCGATGGCGCTGTTCTCCGCGCTTGTCGGCCTCTGGTTCACGCGCGGCGAGAACAACGTCTTCACGCAGATCGGCCTCATCGTGCTCATCGGCCTCGCCGCGAAAAACGCGATCCTGATCGTCGAGTTCGCCGTGAAGCTGCGCGAGGAAGGCAAAGGCATTCGCGAAGCGGCGATCGAAGCCTCGCGCCTCCGCCTGCGCCCGATCCTCATGACCTCGATCGCGTTCATCGCCGGCGTCTTCCCGCTCGTGGTCAGCCACGGCGCCGGCGCCGAGATGCGCCGCGCCATGGGCGTCGCGGTGTTCGCCGGCATGATCGGCGTCACTGTCTTCGGCCTCTTCCTCACGCCGGTGTTCTACGCCGTGCTCGAAAAACTCGGCGCGCGCAAACCCGCGCCCGTCGCATTGCCTGAGCCGGCCGCCGATCACGCCTGAAACTCTCACGCTGCTCTCCGATGAAATCCTTCCTCCTTCTCACCGCTTCCTCCCTGGCTTGGACCGTGGCGTCGATCGCCGCCATCGGCCCCGATTACCAGCGCCCCGACGTCGCCGCGCCGCTCGCCTGGAAAACCGCCGCGACACCGGCCGACGCGCTCCCGCGCGACGATTGGTGGACGCTCTTCGGCGATCCCTCGCTCAACGACCTCGAAGCCCGCGCCCTCGCCGCCAACCAGAACCTCGCCGCCGCCGCCGCGCGCGTCGAGCAAGCCCGCGCCGCGGCCGGCCTCGCTCGCAGCAGCTACTTCCCGTCGATCGGTCTTCGCCCGTCGCTCGACCGCAGCCGCACCTCCGAGACGACCGATAACCGTTTCCCCGTCGCGGAGAGCACGACCTATCGCGGCGCGCTCGACGCCACCTGGGAACTCGACTTGTTCGGCCGCGTTCGCCGCCTCCACGAGAGCGCCCGCGCCGACGCCAGCGCGAGCGCCGCGGACTTCGAGAACGTCCGCCTCGCCCTCACCGCCGAAGTCGCCGCGAATTACTTCTCGCTCCGCGGCCTCGACCGCGAGCTCGCGCTCGTCACCGACGGCGTCGCTCTTCGCCGCAAGGCGCTCGAGCTCGTCGCCTCGCGCCGTGCCGGCGGCGCCGCGACCGATTTCGACGTCGCGCGCGCGGAGACCGAACTCGCTTCGACCGAAGCCGAAAATCTGGCCCTCACGAACCGCCGCGCCGCACTGCAGAACGCCCTCGCCGTTCTGCTCGGCGCGCCCGCACCGGATTTCCAGCTCTCAGCTCTAGACTCTCCGCTCTCAGTTCCTCCCTCCGTGCCGGCCGGCTTGCCCAGCGATTTGCTGGAGCGCCGCCCCGACATCGCCGCCGCGGAAGCCACGCTCGCCGCCGCAAACGCCCGCATCGGCGTCGCCAAGGCCGCCTTCTTCCCCGCGATCTCGCTGACCGGCTCCTTCGGTTACGCGAGCGGCGACGTCGACCGGCTCTTCAACGCCGACTCCAAGCTCTGGTCTGTCGGCCCGAGTCTCTATCTCCCGATTTTCCAAGGCGGCCGCAACCGCGCCAACCTCGCGCGCAGTCGCGCCGCCTACGAGGAAAGCGTCGCTCTCTTCCGCCAACGCGTGCTCGTCGCGTTCCGGGAAACACAGGACACGCTCACCGCCACGCAGCTGCTCGCCGACCAAGCTGCCGCGCAGGAGCGCGCCGTCGCCGCCGCGCGCCGCGCCCGCGAGCTGGCGCAGACTCGCTACGACGCCGGCTACGTCGCCTACTTCGAGGTCCTCGACGCCCAACGCACGCTCCTCGCGGCCGAGCGCGCCGCCACGCAGCTCCACGCGCAGCGCCTGCTCAACAGCGTCGGTCTCATCAAAGCCCTCGGCGGCGGCTGGTCGCATCCGGTCGCCGTCGCCTCGGCCGACCGGAAGGCGGATTTCTAAGCCGCTCGTCCCCGCACAGCGCTCGGACCGGGTCAAGCCGGTCCGATTTCTCTCCACCCTTACTCTCCTCCAAACCCGATGATCGCACTCACCTTCGTCCTCGCCGCCCTCGCGGTGTTTGTTGCCATCGACGGCAGTTCCGCCGACTAGCGGGCGCGATTCCCTGCGCCGGAAACCGCAAAGATTGCGGCAGGGGCGGAGCTGGGGCCGGCGTATAACGGGGAGTGAACGCTCGTCTCCTTGCCTTATTCGCCGCCCTCGCCCTGCCCGCCACCCTCGGCCTCGCAGGTTGCGGCAAGCCATCCGCGTCCGCCGCTCACGCCGGCCATGATCACACCGCCGAGGCTGCGGCCGGCACGACCTACCAGTGCCCGATGCACCCGTGGATCAAGTCGGACAAGCCCGACGCCAAGTGCACGATCTGCGGCATGGCGCTCGTCGCCGCGAGCTCCGCGCCGGCCTCCGCCTCAGCCGCCATCGACCCGAACCTGGTCACGCTGACCCCCGCGCAAGCCGCCGTCGTCGGCGTGCAAACCTCGTCTGTCCGCCGCGGCGCACTCGTCCGCACGCTGCGCGTCACCGGCGCCATCGACGACGATGACACACGCCACCGCATTCTCGCCGCGCGCGTGCCTGGCCGGGTCGAAAAGCTGTTCGTGAACTTCGTCGGCGCCGAAGTGCAGGAAGGCGCGCAACTCGCCACGATCTACTCGCCCGACATGCTCACGGCGCAGCGCGAATACCTCGAACGCATGAAGGCCGGCGCGATCGCCTACACCGCCGCCGAACGCGCCGCCGCCCGGGAAAAGCTTCTCGCCCTCGGTCTCACCGACGAGGAAATCAGCATCCTCGAGGCCACCAAACAGGCCACCGCGATGGTCACGATGCGCGCCCCGATGTTCGGCACCGTCGTCGCCCGCGGCGCCTACGAAGGCAAATACGTCGAGGCCAAGGACGAGATCTTCCAGATCGGCGACTTCTCGCGCATGTGGTTCGTCTTCGACGCCGCCGAGCCCGACCTCGCCTGGCTGCGCGCCGGCCAGCCGGTCGAAGTCACCGTCCCTTCACTGCCGGGCAAGGTGCTCACCGCCCCGATCGCGTTCATCGATCCGAATCTCAACGAGACCACGCGCACCGCGAAGGTCCG
Organism: Candidatus Didemnitutus sp.; assembly: GCA_019634575.1. Lineage (NCBI taxonomy): Bacteria > Pseudomonadati > Verrucomicrobiota > Opitutia > Opitutales > Opitutaceae > Candidatus Didemnitutus > Candidatus Didemnitutus sp. Next base: position 3,327,020 of record JAHCAY010000001.1, on the reverse strand, counting down.
CGTCGTCCTCGACAACCCCGACCGCCTCCTCCGCCACCGCCAGACCGCCTACGCCAACGTCGTGGCCGAGTCGCCCGAAGCCCTCCTCGTCCCGCGCAGCGCCGTGCTGCAGCACAGCGGCCGCGCCGTCGTGTTCGTCGACCGCGGCAACCACGCCTACGCCGCGCAGGAAATCTCCCTCGGCCGCATCGGCGACGCCGACGCCGAAGTCCTCTCCGGCCTGCGCGATGGCGACAATGTCGTCACCGAAGGCGCGCTCGTCCTCGACGGCCAGGCCCAACTCGCCCACGCCGCCGTCGGCGCCGGCGCGCACGACCACGGCGCCGCCGCGCCGCAGAAGATCTCCGTCGAGGTGCCCCAGCCCGACGCCCGCGCCTACGCCGCGCTCAAGGCGTTGGCCTTCGCCGGCGCCGACGCCGCCGACCTCCTCGCGTCCGACAACCTCGCCGGCTACCAGAAACAGCTCCCCGCCCTCCGCGACGCGCTCACCGCCTATGTCGCCGCCTACCCCAGCGCCGCCAACACCGACCTCGGCAGGACGAAGCTCGCCGACGGTCCCGACCTCGACGCCGCGCGCCGTGCCTTCGAGCCGTTCAGCACCGAGCTGGCCGACCTCGCGAAGTCGCAGCACCTGCACCACCGCGAAAACCTCACGATCTACCAATGCCCGATGGCGCCCGTGCTCGGCACCGGCCGCTGGCTCTCCAAGAGCAAGACGCTCCGCAATCCCTTCTTCGGCTCCGCCATGCTCGAGTGCGGCGAGCAAATCGAATGACCGCCCGAAAGGTTCTAGCGTAATACGCTAGGATCCGTCCCCACCGTTCGCCGCACAGCGCCGACCTTTTGCTCGACACCTTCTCGCTATGATCAACGCCATCATCCGCTGGTCGCTTCAGAACCGCTTCGTCGTGATCGCGGGCTTCCTCGCGCTCTGCGCGTGGGGCGTCGTCGCGCTCCAGCGCGTGCCGATCGACGCGATCCCCGACCTCTCCGAAAACCAGGTCATCGTCTACGCCGACTGGCCGGGCCGCTCGCCGCAGGAGGTCGAGGACCAGATCACCTACCCGCTCAGCACGTCACTCCAGGGCCTCGCCGGCGTGAAGAGCGTGCGCGCCACGTCGATGTTCGGTTTCTCGTTTCTCACCGTCATCTTTGAGGACAAGGTCGACACCTACTTCGCGCGCACGCGCGTGCTCGAACGACTCAACTCCCTCGGCGATCTGCTGCCATCCGGCGTCGTCGCGCGCCTCGGCCCCGACGCCACCGGCCTCGGCTGGATCTACCAATACTACCTGAAGGACGACTCCGGCACGCAAGACCTCGGCTCGCTCCGCACGCTGCAGGACACCTTTCTCCGCTACCAACTCACCGCCGTGCCCGGCGTCGCGGAGGTCGCGAGTCTCGGCGGCTTCGTGCGCCAGTGGCAGGTCGAGGTCTCGTCGCTGAAACTCCGCCAATACGACGTGATGCTCGGCGAGGTCATGGACGCCGTCGCCGCGGCCAACCTCAACGTCGGCGGCAAGACCATCGAGGAAAACGGCGCCGAATACATCGTGCGCGGCGTCGGCCTGGTGAAGACCGCCGCCGACCTCGAGACCATCGCGCTCAAGCCGCGCAACGGCACGCCGCTCTACCTGCGCGACGTCGCGACGGTGCGCATCGGCGGCGATTTCCGGCGCGGCGCGCTCGACGTGAACGGCCGCGAGGTCGTCGGCGGCATCGTCGTCATGCGCTACGGCGAGAACGCCTACCGCGTCATCGCCGACGTGAAGGCGCGCCTCGCGTCGCTCTCCGCCGGCTTGCCGAAGGGCGTCACCGTGCAGCCGTTCTACGATCGCAGCGATCTCATCTCGCGCGCGATCGACACCCTGAAGCACGCGCTGGTCGAGGAGGTCATCCTCGTGACGCTCGCGCATATCCTCTTCCTGTTCCACTTCCGCAGCATCTTGATCGTCACGCTGCCACTGCCGGCCTCGATCCTGATCTCGTTCATCCTGATGGATCGCTTCGGCATCCCGTCGCACATCATGTCGCTCACCGGCATCGCCATCTCCATCGGCGTGCTGGTCGACGCCGGCATCGTGATGACGGAAAACGTCATTCGCCACTGCGAGCGCGCCGAGGAAGAGATCAAGCGCCGTCTGACCGGCCCGGAGGTCTTCAAGCTCACGCTCGAGGCCGCCACGCAGGTCGGCCGGCCGATGTTCTTCTCGATGCTGATCATCATCCTGGCCTTCGTGCCGGTGTTCCTGCTCAGCGGCCAGGAGGGCAAGCTGTTCCACCCGCTCGCCTACACCAAGAGCTTCGCGCTCCTCGGCGCCGTGCTCCTCGCCATCACCGCGGTGCCCGTGTTCTGCACGCTGCTCGTGCGCGGGCCGTTCAAGCCCGAGCACGAGAACTGGCTGATGAGGTCGCTGCTGAAAATCTACGACCCGGTGCTCGATTGGGCGCTCACGCACCGCAAGAGCGTCCTCGGCGCCGCATTCGCGCTGCTCGCAACATGCCTCGTGGTCGCGTTCGGTTTGCCGCGCACCATCAACGCGCGCCTGCCCGACGCCGTCGCGAAGCACACCGGCGGCTTCGGCAGCGAGTTCATGCCCACGCTCGAGGAAGGCTCGCTGCTCTTCATGCCCGTGCTGCTCCCCGCGACGTCGCTCACCGAGGTGAAGCGCATCATGGCGTGGCAGGACAAGGTCATGAGCGCGCACCCCGCCGTCGCGTCCGTCGCCGGCAAGCTCGGCCGCTCCGAGACCGCCACCGACCCGGCGCCGGTCGAGATGATCGAGACCACGATCATGCTGAAGCCGCCGTCCGAGTGGCCCGCCGGCACGACGAAGCAGAGCATCATCGCCGACCTCTCCGCGAAGCTCATGAACGTCCCCGGTTACGTGCCCGGCTTCCTCCAACCGATCGAGAACCGCATCCTGATGACGAGCACCGGCATTCGCGCGCAGGTCGGCGTGAAAATTTTCGGCGACAATCTCGACGCGCTGCAGAAAAAAGCCTTCGAGGTCGAACGCGTCATCAATCGCATCCAAGGCGCCACCGGCGTCGCGCCCTCGCGCGTCCAGGGAAAGCCCTACCTCGAGATCGCCGTCCGCCGCCCCGACCTCGCCCGCTACGGCCTGAGCATGAAACAGGTTTACGAATACGTCGAAGCCGGCCTCGGTGGCGCGACGGCCGCCACCACGCTGAACGGCCGCGAACGCCGCCCGATCCAAGTGCGCCTCGACGCCGACGACCGCGGGGACATCGACAAGCTCGGCGAACTCAGCTTCCCCACGCCGTCCGGCGCCGTCGTGCAGCTCCGCCAGGTCGCCGACGTGAAGCGCGTCGTCGGCCCGAACGAGATCCAAAGCGAGAACGGCCGCCTGCGCGTCTTCGTGCAGGCCAACGTCGGCGACCGCGACCTCGGCGGTTTCGTCAACGAGATCAAGGAGCGCATCGAAAAGGAGGTGACGCTCGATCCCGGCATGACCGTCGAATACTCCGGCCAATACGAGCACCAGATCCGCGCCCGCCAGACGCTGACCTACGTCTTCCCCGCCGTGATCGTGATCATCTTTGCCCTGCTGGTCGTCACCTTCCGCTCCGCCGCCGAGGCCGCGCACGTGATCCTCGCCGTGCCGTTCGCGCTCACCGGCGGTGTGCTGCTGCAGGCGTTCATGGGCTTCAACTTCTCCGTCGCCGTCTGGGTCGGCTACATCGCGCTCTTCGGCACCGCCATCCAGACCGGCGTCGTCATGGTCGTCTATCTGGAGGAATCGCTGGAGAAGAAGCGCCGCGAGACCGGCCGGGCGCTCACGCGCGACGACCTCCTCGCCGCCGTCAAGGAGGGCGCGCGCCTCCGCCTGCGTCCGAAGGTGATGACCGTGGCTACCACCGTCGCCTCGCTCCTGCCGATCTTCTGGAGCACGCGCACCGGCGTGGAAATCATGCAGCCCCTCGCCGCGCCCGTCGTCGGCGGCATGATCTCGTCGCTTGTCCACATCCTCGTCGTCACGCCCGTGATCTTCGCGTGGCTGCGCGAGCGCGAAATCCCAAAGGCCTGACCCATCATGCCGAGCGATGCCACGACCCTCGCCCGCGCGCTGCACGCGCACCGCGACGCGTTCAAGGCGTTCCTCGCCGCCCGCGTCGGCAGCGCGGCCGAGGCGGAGGACATTCTCCAGAACGGCCTGGCCAAGGCCGTGCAGCGCGCCGGCGACCTCCGCGACGACGAGAAGCTCGTCGCGTGGTTCTACCAGCTGCTCCGCCACAGCCTCGTCGACCACTACCGCAGCAAGAGCGCCGCACGTCGCCGCAACGACGCCCTCGGCACGATGATCGCCGCCCTCGGCGACGACACCGCGCCTGCCGCGGTCCTGGAAAAGCAGCTGTGCGCCTGTCTCGGCGGCATCGTGGACACCCTCAAGCCGCTCCAGGCCGAACTCCTGCGCCGCGTCGATCTCGGCGGCGAGTCCGTGCAGGATGCGGCGGACGCGCTCCGGATTTCCGCGAACAACGCCAGCGTCACGCTGCACCGCGCCCGCCGGGAGCTGCGCACGCGGCTCGAGGCGTTCTGCGGCGACTGCGCGGCCGGCGCCTGCCTCGACTGCGACTGCGCACCGGACGGAAACTAGTTTTCCGCGCGGCGCGGTAAGATTCCGCCGCGGGCTCCGTCTCCGGGATGAAACCACCCATCCCATGCCGAACGCCCGTGCCCAACCCCACGCGACTCCCGCCGCCCCGCCGGCCGCCGCGGCCCGCGAGAGCTTCCCGCTCGAGCCCTATTGGCTCGGCTATCCGCAACGTCGATTGCTCCTGCGCGCCCTGCTGCCCATCGCGCTGGCCTTCCTCCTCTTCCTTGCCTACGGTGCGACGGATTCCGGTCCGACCGCTCCGCGCCCGGCCGCACCCGGACTCCCTCGCTGAAATGCCACCTCATTCCCATTCTCCCTCAGCGTCCGCGCCGGCGCTCCCTCCTCCCGACCAGCCCGTCCACATGGGGCTGCCGCACGAGCGCTACCTGCGGCCCAAGCTCTATGTCGCCGCGGCGCTGTCGCTGCCCGTGCTCGTGCTCGCGATGGCGCCGATGTTTTCGCACACGCTCTACGACTACCTGACGATGCAGCAGTCGGCGTGGGTGCAGTTCGTGCTGACGACCCCGGTGTTCTTCTGGTGCGGCTTGCCGTTCATCCGCCGCTGGGTGAAGGCGATCCGGGAACGCGATCCGAACATGTTCCTGCTCACTGTCACCGGCACCGGCGCGGCCTATTTCTTCAGCGCCGCCGTCACCGTCCTCTGGGAACACCTGCCGGCGAACTTCTTCACCGCCCACGGAGCCTCGCTCTACTTCGAGGCAACGGCCTTCACCACGACGATCGTCCTCCTCGGCCAGATCCTCGAGCAGCGCGCCACCGCGCGCACCGACGCCGCGATCCGCGCGCTCATGCGCCTGACGCCCAAGCTCGCCCACCGCGTCGAGGCGGACGGTTCCGAGCGTGACGTCGCGGTCGAGGACGTCCGACCGGGCGACCTGCTCCGCGTGCGCCCGGGCGAAAATCTTCCCGTCGACGGCGCGCTGACGAGCGGCGCCACCGAGATCGACGAGTCCATGCTCACCGGCGAACCGCTGCCTGTCGCCAAATCCGTCGGCGACAAGATCAGCGCCGGCACGCTCAACACCACGGGCTCCTTCGTCTACCGCGCCGAGCACGTCGGCGCCGACACGCTCCTGGCCCAGATCGTCCGCCTCGTCGAGGAAGCGCTCGAGAGCGAGCCGCCGATCGCGCGCGTCGCCGACCGCATCATCACCTGGTTCTTCCCGGTCGTGCTCGCGATCGCCGCGACGTCGTTCGTCGCCTGGACGCTCCTCGTGCCGGAGCGCGGCTGGCTCCTCGGCCTGATCAACGCCGTCTCCGTGCTCATCATCGCCTGCCCCTGCGCCCTCGGCCTCGCCACGCCGATGTCGCTCGTCACCGGCATCGGCCGCGGCGCACAGGCCGGCGTGCTGGTGAAGAACGCCGCCGCGCTCGAGGCGCTCGCCGGCGCCACCACGCTGCTGATCGACAAGACCGGCACGCTCACCGAGGGCCGGCCCGAGCTGGTGGCTTTCGCCGCCGCGCCGGGTTTCACCGACGACGAGCTCTTTAGGCTCGCCGCCGCCGCCGAATCGCCCAGCGAGCACCCGCTCGGCCGCGCCATCGTCGCCGCGGCCTTCCAGCGCAGCCTCGAGCTGCCGCCGGTCGCCGACTTCGCCGCCACACCCGGCTTCGGCGTGCGCGCCCGCGTCGGCCGGCGCGAAGTCGTCGTCGGCCGCGCGCCCGGCGCGCACCTGCCGGCGCTGCCGCACGCCACGGTCGTCAGCGTGCACGTCGACGGCCAGTTCGCCGGCACGCTCGCGCTGTCCGACCGCATCAAGCCCACCACGCCCGCCACCATCGCCGAGCTGCAGCGGCGCGGTTTCCGCGTCTTCATGGTCACGGGAGACCGCACGGCGACGGCGGAAGCGATCGCACGCGAACTGAAACTCGACGGCTTTCACGCCGAGGTCACCCCCGCAAGGAAGCAAGAACTCGTCCGCGAGCACCAAGCGCACGGCGAGCGCGTCGTGTTCGCCGGCGACGGTCTCAACGACGCGCCTGCGCTCGCCGCCGCCGACATCGGTATCGCGATGGGCACCGGCACGGACGTCGCGATGCACAGCGCCGGCCTTGTGCTCGTGAAGGGCGACCTGCAGGCGCTCGTGCGCGCAGTGCACCTCAGTCGCGCGGTCATGGGCAACATCCGGCAGAACCTATTCTGGGCGTTCTTCTACAACGGCCTCGGCCTGCCGCTCGCCGCCGGCGTGTTCGCGCCGCTCTTCGGCTGGTCGCTCAGCCCGATGTTCGCCGGCGCGGCGATGAGCGTCAGCTCCATCACCGTCGTGTCCAACGCCCTCCGCCTCCGCCGCGCCCGGCTGTGAGTCGGGGCCTGTCCGCTGGAAATCCCGTGGAACCTGGCTAGGTTTTCCGCCGTCTCCCCTTTCATCATGCATCCACGCTTTCTTTCCTCCGTGCTCGCGCTCGCGGCGTTGTTGTTCGTCGCCGGCTGCGAGACCGTCGACCGCCGCATCGCGCAGAACCCGCAGCTCTTCGCCAGCCTCGACGCCGCGACGCAAAACAAGATCAAGCAGGGCATCATCGATATCGGCTACACCGAAGACATGGTTTACCTCGCCCTCGGCGCGCCCGACCAGAAGCGCGAATCGCGCACCGCCAGCGGCGCGCAAACCATCTGGGTCTACAGCACGTATTTCGAACGCTACGACGGCACGCGCTTCGCCGGCTACCACCGCCGCGTCTACTACGATCGCTACCTGAACACCTACCGCGTCTACTACGAGCCGGTGTTCGCCGACCTGTATCGTCCCGAGGTCGAAGAACGCATCCGCGTGACTTTCCAGAACGGCAAGGTGACGGCGATCGAACAGACGAAAGACTGACGCGGCGGCGCCTTGCCGCACGCGGCGGGATGGCGTTGGCTGCGGGCAATGCTCTTTCCGACGCACTTCCGGTCGCTGCTTTGCCTTCTCGGATTGTCGGTCGCGGCCCACTCTGCGGGTGCGAGCGACCTGCGCCTCTGGTATCAGCAGCCCGCCTCCGCGTGGGTCGAAACACTGCCCATCGGCAACGGCCGCATGGGTGCAATGGTCTTCGGCGGCACGGCGACGGAGCGCATCCAGTTCAACGAAGACACGCTGTGGACCGGCGCGCCGCACTCGTATCACCATGTCGGTGCAGCGAAATTCCTGCCGGAAATCCGGGCCTTGCTGGCCGCCGGAAAACAAAAGGAAGCCGAAACGCTCGCGCTGCGGGAATTCATGGGCGAACCGCTCCGGCAGCAGAGCTATCAGCCGTGCGGCGATCTCGAGTTCGCCTTCCCGGGTCACGAATCCGCCACCGACTACCGTCGTGAACTCGATCTCGACGACGCCGTCGCCACGACGCACTACCGCGTCGGCGACACGATTTTCACGCGCGAAGTCTTCGCCAGTCACCCCGCCAGTGCGATCGTCGTGCGGCTGACCGCCAATCGACCGGGCCAGCTCACCTTCGCGCTCCGCCTCACGAGTCCGCATGTGGGCAGCACGCCGCGCACGACCTCGTTACCCGGACTCGCCCTCGAAGGCCGCGTGCAAGACGGCGCCATGCGCTTCGCCGCCCAGGTGCACGCGCGCGTCGAAGGCGGCGCCACCGCGCGCGTAGGCGACACCTTACAGGTGACGGCCGCCGACCGCGTCACACTCGTGCTCACGGCCGCGACGAACTTCGTCAACTCGCGCGAACTCTCCACCGACGCCGATCTCGTCGCGCGTTGCACGGCCCAACTGCAATCGCTCGCCGCGACCTCGCCCGACGCGCTGCTCGCCGAACATCAAGCCGATCACCGCGCGCTTTTTCGCCGCGTGACGCTCGACCTCGGCACATCGCCTGCCGCTGCGCTGCCGACGGATCGACGCCTGCGCGCCGCGGACAAATCCTTCGACCCGCAACTCGCCGCGCTCGTCTTCCAATTCGGCCGCTATCTGCTCATCGCGAGCAGCCGACCCGGTGATCAGCCCGCGAATCTTCAGGGCGTCTGGAATCAGGATCTCAAACCGGCGTGGGGCAGCAAATACACGGTGAACATCAACACCGAGATGAACTACTGGCCCGCCGAGGTCACCGCGTTGCCCGAATGCGCGGAGCCGCTCTTCGCGATGATCGCGGACCTCGTGCCCAGCGGCCAGCTGACCGCCCGCGAGCACTACGGCGCGCGCGGCTGGGTGCTGCATCACAACACCGACCTCTGGCGCGGCACCGCGCCGATCAACGCCTCGAACCACGGCATCTGGCCGATGGGCGGCGCGTGGCTCTGTCAGAGCCTGTGGGAACACTACCAATTCAGCGGCGACCGCGTGTTCCTCTCGCGCGCGTATCCGTTGATGCGCGGCGCGGCGGAATTTTTCCTCGATACGCTCGTGCCCGCGCCCGGCGGCAACGGCCAGCTCATGTCCGGTCCTTCCAACTCGCCCGAGCAAGGCGGCCTCGTGATGGCACCGGCGATGGATCACCAGATCCTGCGCGGACTCTTCGACTGGACCGCGCGCGCGGCCGATGAACTCGGCACCGACGCGGCGTTCGCGGCGCAACTGCGCGCCACCGCGGCGAAACTCATCCCTAACAAAATCGGCCAGCATAGCCAGCTGCAGGAATGGCTGCTCGCCGACCTCGACGACCCGCAGAACACGCACCGCCACGTCTCGCACCTCTGGGCTTTGCATCCCGGTAACGAAATCACGCCGCGCACACCGGACCTGTTTGCCGCTGCGCGTCGCTCGCTCGAATTCCGCGGCGACGACGGCACCGGCTGGTCGCTCGCTTGGAAAATCAACTTCTGGGCGCGCCTCCTCGACGGCGACCACGCGCACCGGATGCTCATGCGTCAGCTCTTGTTTGTCGACCCGGCTACACCGCAGAATTCCTCGCACGGCGGCACCTACCCGAATCTCTTCGACGCGCACCCGCCGTTCCAGATCGACGGCAATTTCGGCGCCACCGCCGCCATCGCCGAGATGCTGCTGCAAAGCCAGAATGACGAACTGCACCTGCTGCCCGCGCTGCCCTCCGCCTGGAAAACAGGTCGCGTCACCGGCCTTCGCGCCCGCGGCGGCTACACGGTCGACCTCGCGTGGGCCGACGGCAAACTCACCGAGGCCCGCATCGTCTCCACGCTCGGTCGCACCACGACGGTGCGCTACGGCGGCGAGACCCGCCCGCTGGCCGTCAACGCTGGCCAAACCTACGTCTGGCGCTGAGCCAATGGCGCAGGTTACTTGGCCAACACGCGCCTCAATTTCGGCGCGATGCGGCGTGCGAGGGTGAGGTTCGCGTAGCCAACCCAGGCCACCGGACTCGTCGTGTCGAGCGGCGCGCGCAGTGGCTTGCCGTCGAGCGCCGTCACGACGCAGCCGACTTCCTGCGCGATCAGCGCCGTGCAAATGTCGTAGGGGTGACAAGCCAGCGCCGCGCCGCGCGCGAGCCCGAGCCGCTCGAAAGCCAGCGGCCGCACGTCCGCGACAAAGCGGTCGTGTCCGACGATCAGCTCGTGGAGCTGTCCGCCGGTCGAGAGATACTGGTCGTCGAAGACCGGCTGCCCACCGGCCGCGCCGCTCACGCCGAGTGCGTGCCACAGCGCTTCCTCGCGCGCGGCGATCCAGTTTTTCCCCTCCGGGAAAAACTTCGCGAACGATGCGAAGCCATGCGTCACGTCGCGCGCCGTCGACGGACGCGGCCGCCATTTGCTCCGCCGCCCCGTGCGCAAGTCCACGCGCTCGGCCCGCACGCCGCGACCGCGCACGGCGCTGAGCTGATCGGCCCAGCCTTGCTTGGTCGTCGGCAGCTCCGTCATCGCGGCGACCACGAGATCGGCGAGCGTGTTCTTCGCGCCGCGCTGGGGCGCCAGTGCGGCGAGGCTCCATGCGCTGCGTTTGTCGAACATCAGGCCCCGCGTGCCATCGATCGGATCAAGAATGAGCTTCCACCGCGTCGCCGCCACTGGCGTGTCCCGCGGGAAGGTGACAGTTCCGCCGTCTTCCAGGCCTTCCATCACGAGTTCCACGGGCCACGCCCGCGGCCAGTGCCGCTCGAGCCACGCGAGCACGGCCGCTTCGCTCACCTCGTCCACGGCGTAAATCGTGTCCGCCGCGGTGATTTTGGCGACGCGTCCGAGCCGGGCGGAACCGCGGCGGCGCGCAGCGACGAGCTCCTGGCGAATTTCATCCTGCAGGCGGCAGAGCAAACGGCGGGCGCGTTCGAGATTCACGCCGGCAGTTTTCCGGCCGAAGAGCGGTGCTGACGAGACCGAAAATCCGGCGCAAGCTGCCGACGTGAATGTCGCCTATCGGCTCCGACCCGCACGCCTCGAGGATCTCGCTGGCGTGCTTGCGTGGGCGCCCGACGCCGACGCGACGCGCCTGTGGGCGGGGCCGACGATCGGCTTTCCGGTCTCGCCGGAACAGTTGTGGGACAACCTGCATCACGCGCCCGGCGCCGCGTTCGTGCTTTGCGCCACGACGGACGGAGAAGTCGTGGGCTTTGGTCAGGTGATGACCCGCGAGGATGGCTTCGCCCATCTCGCCCGCATCATTGTCGCGCCGGCGCGGCGCGGCCAGGGGCTGGGGCGCGTGCTGTGCGTGCAGCTGATGCAGATCGCGCCGACGTTCCTGCCCGTCCATGCGTTTTCGCTCTACGTCTATCCGGAAAACCGGCGCGCACGGGCGCTTTACCGTCAGCTCGGTTTTGCCGACGCGCGCGAGGAGCGCGGCTTCCTGCGCATGGAGGCGCGGCTCTAGCGCGCGAATCCCGCGCGCTCGAACCGCGGCAAACGCAACCCGGAGCGTCCGGCGCTCAGCCGACGGCGTCTTTCAGTTGTTCGAACTTTCGCTGGGCGCGCTCGCACGCGATCTGGAAATCGCGCTCGGTGATGCCCGCCTTGGCGAAGTTGTCAGGCGTAACGTGCCAATAGCTCTCCTCGCCGGGCAGCCCGCCGAAGCGATCGGAGGCGGCGGTGGCGGCAAGTTTCAACAGGTGAATGATCGGGTTGTGCTTCCCGGCAGGCTGATAGTGATAGCGGATCGCCGTCACCGTCTCGTGCGGGAGGCGCCAGTGCAGGAGAATCTTCTCGGCCGCTTCGACGTTGGTGATGCCCCAGTGCTTCTGCTCCCACGCATCGAGCGCAGTTTCGCCGCTGTCACGGAAGGGCGGGATATTCCGGTCGTCGTGCGTGAGGCGTTCGAGCGCCATCATGCCAATCGTGCGCAGGAGGCCGACCGTGTAGCAGCTGCGGGGGCGTTCGCCCGCGGGCTTGGCCATTTCCTCCATCAGCAAGGCGACGAACAGCGTGTTCTGCCGCAGGTGCGCCGCGTTGAACGGATACAGGCGCAGCCGTTGCTCGGCGAGTTGGGCGTTGGCGACGACACCGACCAGACGGTGGACTTCGGCGAAGCCGACGAAAGCGATCGCGCGTTCGAGGGAACCGATCGGCTCGCTCGGGCAATAGGCCGCGCTGTTCGAGATGCGGATGACCTGCGCCACCAACGGCGGGTCGCGCCTCAACAGGCCAACGACATCCGTCGCGTCCGCCGCCGGGTCGTTCATGAGCTGGCCCAGCTCGACGAGCAGACGCGGCGCGGTCGGGAGCCGCGCGGCTACCGCCTGCAGCTCCTGTTCAGATACTGTGATGCTAATCATCCGATGCGTTGCATCGGACGTCCGCCCGGGCGCTTGAGGGAATTATTCCCGGGCCTCTCTCCCAGTAGCCGGCCAAAAGCCCAACGGAACGCCATTAATGCGCCGCGGGCGCGCTCGGCGTCGCCGGCGTGCTGAAACGCACAACGTAGTAAGTGGCTGGCTGATCGCCTACATGATGCCAGCCAAACTCCTGGTCCGAGGCGGCGAAGAAGAGGTCGCCCGGGCCGACGCGGATCGTCTGGCCCCCCGCCACGGCGTCCATCTGCCCCTCCTTCATCACGAAGAACTGTTCGTCGGGATGCTTGCCGCCGTGCTGCGGAGCGCCGGCATGCAAGGTCGTGACATGCAGTTCGAACTTCGGGAGCGTGCGCGTGCTGGCGTTCACGAAGTCGCGCCGCTCGGTCGCCGGGGAGGACTTCACCGGGATCTTCGCCCAATCCCAAACCGTCGAGCTGATCGCGGGCTTCTTGCCCGGCGGGATTTTTGCGCCGGCGGCGGTGTAGAAATTCAACACGAGGTAGGTCGCGGGCTTTTCCCCGACGTTCTTCACCCCGTGAAGATCGTTCGACGCCATGAACAGCACCGAGCCGGCGCCGATGCGGGTGTAGACGCCCTCGATGGAGGCCTCGAGCTCGCCGTCGAGGAGGATCATCATCTCCTCGCGCTCGTGGCGGTGGGCGTCGTGCGGCTTCGCCCCGGGCTGGAGCGTCGTGCGATGCACCTCGAAGCGCGTGAGCGTCGGCGTCGCCTGATCGCAATAGTCCGCGCGCGCGCTGGTCGGCTTGACCTGTTCCTTCACCTCGGACGCATGCACGACGAAGGAGCCGCCCGGCATTTCGTGCACGGGAAAGGCGGGCTTCTCCGCGGAGCACAAACGACCGGCCGCGAGCAGCACGGCGCCGAGAACAAGGATCGAACAGCGGGTTTTCATGGGAAGCGGGTGAAAGCGTCGCGCACGGCGGCGGCGAGATTTTCCGGCGCACCGCGCAGGGCGGTCGCGAGGTCGGTGCCCGACGGCGTGATCGAATGAGCGAGAAATCCCTCCGGGGGCGTCGCAACAGCGCCGGCGAAGACGTGGACCCTTTTCCCGAGCGCGAGCGCGCGACGCGCGATTTCGCCCGCCGCCTTGCCGGCGAGCGAGCTCGCATCGAAACGCCCCTCGCCTGTGATCACGATGTCCGCCGTGGCGAGGCGCGTGTCGAGTCCGAGCCACGCGGAAACCAGATCGAAACCGCGCAACAGCGTCGCGTCCGCAGCGCAATGCAGTCCGAAGGCCAGCCCGCCCGCGGCGCCGCAACCGGGTGTCTCGCAGAGCAGCGGATGTTTGCCCGCGAGTGTGCACAGCATCGCGGCGACGCGGCCGGTCATGTATTCGAGCCGCGTGAAATCCTCCTCGAGCAATCCCTTCTGCGGGGCGTAGACGCTCGCGGCGCCGAACGTGCCCATGAGCGGGTTCGTCACATCCGTGGCGACGTAGAGCGGCGGCAATGGCGTCGCGATGCGGCCGTCGATCTTCGCCAACGCAGCCCAGGTTTCGGGAATCGGATTCTCGATCGCCGCCCCGTCCGCCGCGCGCGCCGTGAGGCCGAGTGCGGCGAGCGCGCCGAGACCGGCGTCGTGCGTCGCGCTGCCACCGACACCGAGCACGATGGCGGAAACGTTCTCGCGCGCGGCGGCGAGGATGAGTTCGCCGGTGCCGCGCGTCGTCGTCCGCCACGGGTTGCGTTGCGCCGGCGGAACGAGGGCGAGACCGGACGCCTGCGCCATTTCGATGAGCGCGATTTTTCCGGCGCCCACCAGCGGCCGCGCCGCGGCGGGCGCTTCAGCGAGGCCGAACTGCGCCTCGACCGGCGTGCCGAGCGGGCCGGTGACCGTCACGCGGCGCAGTTCGCCTCCGGCGGCGCGCGTCAGGATTTCCGCGAAGCCATCACCGCCGTCGGCGAGCGGGCAGAGTTCGATCTGCCAGTCGGGCCGCGCGCTGCGCAGGGCTTCAGCGGCGATGCGACACGCCGCGGCTGCGTCGAGGGAGTCCTTGAATTTGTCGAACGCGACGAGAGCACGCATGGGAGTTTCGGCCAAGGGGAAGGCAGGGGGATTTTTTCCGGGCCGGCTGCCGTCGGTTCCGCGTGCCGCGGCGTCAGGCCTTCACCGCGAAGGGAGCGTGCGTCTCGCGCTTCAGCTCGCGCGTCATGAGCGCGTAGAGCGCGTCGGCCGGTTTCTTGTTTTCGTAGAGGATCGATCGCACCTCGGTCATGATCGGCGCCGTGATGCCGCGCTCGACGCAGAGGCCGTGAAACGCGTCGGTGGAACGGTGGCCTTCGACGACAGTTTTGCGACCGGCCATCAACTCCTCGACCGTTTTGCCCTCGCCGATGCGCTGACCGAACTCGCGATTACGGCTCCACGCGCCGTGGCAGGTCGCGACGAGGTCGCCGAAACCGGAAAGGCCGTAGAAGGTCTCGCGTTTGGCGCCGAGCGCTTCGCCGACGCGGACCATCTCGGTCAGCGCGCGCGTGAGCAGGGCGGCCTTGGCGTTGTCGCCGAGCTTGAGACCGTCGCAAAAGCCGGACGCGATCGCGTAGATGTTTTTCAGGCACGCGCCGTATTCGGCGCCGGGCAGGTCGTCGCTGGTGTAGATGCGCAGCGACGGGCTGCTCATGGCGGCCTGCACACGGGCGACGAACGCATCGGAGCGCGCGGCGGCGAGCACCATCGCGGCGGGCAACCCGCGCGCGACTTCGGCCGCGTTGGTCGGGCCGGTGAGCGTCGCGACGTTCACGCCGGGGAGGATTTCGGCCATGACCTCGCTCGGACGCAGGTGCGTGCCGATTTCGAGGCCCTTGACGAGACTGATGAAGAGCCGGAGGCGCTCGGCCTCAGCGAGCACGGTCTTGATCTGCTCGCACCAGGCGCGCAGCGCGTGCGAGGGGCTGGCGACGAGCACGACATCGGCGCCGATGAGGCCGGCGCGAAAATCGGAGGTGACGGTGAGATTTTCCGGGAGCTTGATGCCGGGCAGATAATCGCGGTTCTCGCGCGCGAGCTGCATCGCGAGCGCGTGCTCGGAGCGGCGGGTGATGAGCGTGGCATTCTGCCCGCAGCGCGCGAGGTGCGCAGCCACGGCCGTGCCCCAGGCGCCGGCGCCGATGATGGCAAAACGAACTGACTGCTCTTCCGTCACGCGGGGTAATCAGCTTTTCAGGAAACCGGGAATCTTCTCCCCGGCGAACATGTTTTCGTAGGCTTCGCGGGCGTTGACGAGTTCGAAGCGGTTGCCGGAGACGAGCACCTCGGCGGGCATCGGACGGGTGTTGTAGCGGCCGGCCATGGTGTAGCCGTAGGCGCCGGCGGTCATGAACGCGACGAGTTCGCCTTCGCGCACCTCCTGCAGCGTGCGATCCTTGGCAAAGCAATCGCCGCTCTCGCAAACGGGTCCGACGATGTCGGCCGTCAGCGCGGGGCGCGCGGAGTCGCGCACGACCGGCACGAGTTCGTGGTAGGCCTCATACATCGCGGGGCGGACGAGGTCGTTCATCGCCGCGTCGAGGATGACGAACGATTTGCCCTGGCCGCGCTTCACGTATTCGACGCGCGAGACGAGCACGCCGGCGTTGCCGACGAGGAAGCGGCCGGGTTCGAGGAGAATTTTCAGGCCGAGCGGCGCGAGAAGCGGCTTCAGCGCGGCGCCGTAGGCCTCGGGCGTCAGCGGGCGCTCGCCCTCGGGTTTCGCGTCCCACCACGCGGCGGCGCCGCTGGCGAGGGCATCCTGATAGACGACGCCGATGCCACCGCCGACGGAGAAGTAGCGGATGCCGTAGAGTTTTTTCAGCTCCTCGACGAACGGCAGCACCTTCTGCGCGGCCTCGACGAACGGGCCGACCTGCGTGAGCTGCGAGCCGATGTGCATCTGCACCCCCGTGAGCTCGACGTGCGGGTATTTCGCGGCGGCGGCGTAGGCGGCGGCGGCGAACTTCAGCGGGATGCCGAACTTGTTCTCGCTCTTGCCGGTGGTGATCTTGGCGTGCGTGTGGGCGTCGACGTCGGGGTTGATGCGGATGGCGATCGGTGCTTTTTTGCCGAGCTGGCCGGCGAGGCGATCGATGCGGGCGAGCTCGGGCTCGCTCTCGACGTGGAAGCTGTAAACACCGGTCTCGAGCGCGAGGCGGATTTCGGCTTCGGATTTGCCGACGCCGGCAAAGACGCTCTCGCCGGGCGAGCCGCCAGCGACGACCACGCGGCGGAGTTCGCCGCCGCTGACGAGGTCGAAGGCCGCACCGAGGTTGGCGAAGTGGCGCAGGACGGAGAGCGTCGAATTCGCCTTCATCGCGTAGCAGATCTTCAGATCGAGGCCCGAGAGGCTGGCGGCGAGTCTGCGGTAGTTGTCCGCGATCGTTTGCGCGCTGTAGACGTAGGTCGGCGTGCCGTGAAGGCCCGCGACCGTGCTGAGATCGACGCCCTCGGCGTGGAGTTGATTCCCGACGTAGTGGAAGTGGTGCACGGGTAAAGTCGCGATGAAAGGCAGGGGAATACCTAGATTGCCCTTGAACGGAAGAGCGATTTCCAAATGAGTTTTCACGTGAGCAGGTTCCTCCGTCAATTGCTGCAACGTGTGCCCGCGCGCCCGCCGCGCCGGCTCGACCAGCGGCTGCGGACGACCAGCTCGCGCCGCGCGCAGTTCGTGAGCTTTCTCGAGTCGAGCGGCTATCGCACGCACACGGTGGACACCTACGAACGCTCCCTGCAGCGCCGGCGCTTCGCCAAGTCGGCCCTGATGTGGGCGGCGGCGTTCGCGGTAGCGTGGGTGGTGATCGAGAGCGCGCGAGCGGTCTCGATTTTCTGAGCGAGGCGGGCGCAAAGTAAGTTGCGCGGCGCAGGCGGTCGCGCTTGCCTCGACCGGTGCATATCGACGCCGACCTGTATCCGTGGTTTTCCGTCGCCGCCCTCGTGTGGGGGCTCCTCGACTGTTTCTTCGGGTATCGCGTTTTCAAGCTGACCATCACGCTGCTCGGCGCAGTCACCGGTGCCATCCTCGCGCAAATGGCGGCGCAAGCCGCCGGCCTCGGCAGCGGCGCGGAAATCGCGGCGCTGCTCGTCGGCGCGTTGCTCGGCGCGGGGCTGGCGTTCCTGCTCTATCTCGCCGGCGTGTTCATTGCGGGCTTCGGCTTCGGGGCGACGCTCGCGCTGCTGCTGCTTTCCCATTTCCACCGGATGGTCGCGCTGCTCGCCGCGGTGATCGTGGGCCTCATCGGCGGCATCGCCGCGGTGAAGCTGCAACGCGTGGTGATCATCCTCGCAACGGCGTTGATGGGGTCGTTCCGCGCGATCCTCGCGCTGATGTATTTCACCAATCAGCTGGATTGGATCTACTACATCCGGCAGCCGCAGCAGATCCCGGCCGTGATCGACACGAACACCTGGGTTTTCCCATCGGTGCTCGTGCTCGCAGCGGTGGGCGCGATCGCGCAATTCGAAATCGGCGGCGGCAAGGGTGGCGGAGGCTCCGGCGCGAAAAAGAAGAAGGACAAAAAGGAAAAGTCCGAGAAGGACTAACGCCTTGCCGCGCGCCGGCCGGGCCGCACACTGCCCTTTCCCCATGAAAAACACCCTGTTGGTTTTCTGCGCCGCTTTCGCATTGGTCGTGTCGTTCACCGGTTGCGGCAGCCACATCCCCGTGAGCGTCGATCTCGAGTTGGTCTCCCTCGACCGGGGCACCGACGGCAACGGGAAGGCGACGCTGCGCTTTTTGAACCGCGGGGTCGTGGCCTACAATTTCAAGGAAACGACGACGCGCGTGCTGATCGACGGCAAGCCGGTGGGCACGATCGCGATCAAGCACGCCATGGGCATCCCGGCCAGTGTGGCCGTGGAGCAGAGCGGCATCTTCACGGCCGAGAAGGGCGCGGTTATCCCATCGGGGACCGCGCGCTACCAACTCGACACGCAGGTGATCGTGACGCTTTACGACGAGAACACGGAGAAACTGAGGCTCTCCGGCAGCGGCACCGTGGTGTTGAAATAAAAAGCGGCGCCGGATCGCTCCAGCGCCGCTGCCCGAAATCCGTTCGCCTTTAGGCGGCGAGCCGGCCGACTCGCGACTCAATGTGACGGACACCGAGCGGCGCCGGGAGGCGGATGGGCCGGGCAAGGTTGAGCGGCCGATACTCGCGGCTGTATTGCTCGAGCGTCCAGGCCGCGAGACCGGCGGCGAAGAAGAGGGCGGAAAATTCGGCGGTGTCGATGGCACCGCTCGCAAAGAAAACGAGACCGGTGGCGGTCGCGGCGAGGAAGGAGATCAGAGCGGTTTTCATAGGGATCAGTGAGTTGGTGCCATGAAAACCCGGGAACCGCGCGAAAGTTGCACCCCCGGGCCGAACGGCGGAGGGGCGGGATAAACGGCTGGGGGAAAAAAACGGCGCGGAGAACCGCGCCGTTGACGAATGGGAACTGGATGTTCGCTCAGCCCGCGCCGCCGCTCGCGTTGGAGACGGGGCTGAACTTCGTCTTCACGAGGGCGCGGACGTATTCGCGGTTCAGGCGCGCGATGAAATCGTGCGAGATGAGTTTCGGGCACACGGCGCTGCACTCGTATTGGTTGGTGCAGTTGCCGAAGCCGAGGTCGTCCATCGTCTTCACCATCGCGAGCACGCGGCGCTCGCGCTCGGGCTGTCCCTGCGGGAGGAGTGCGAACTGCGAGACCTTGGCGGCGACGAAGAGCATCGCGGAGGCGTTCTTGCAGGCCGCGACGCAGGCACCGCAGCCGATGCATTGGGCGGCGTCCATCGCGAGGTCGGCGTCTTCCTTCGGCACCGGAATGGAATTCGCGTCGGGCGCGGCGCCAGTGCGGACGGAGATGAAGCCGCCAGCCTGCTGGATTTTGTCGAAGGCGGAGCGGTCCGTCATCAGGTCCTTCTGGATCGCGAATGCTTTCGCGCGGAAGGGCTCGACGAGGATGGTGTCGCCGTCCTTGAAGGAGCGCATGTAGGTCTGGCAGGTGGCGATGCCTTTGCCGGGACCGTGCGGCTTGCCGTTAATCGTGCACGAGCAGGTGCCGCAGATGCCTTCGCGGCAGTCGTGCGCGAACGCGATCGGTTCCTCGCCTTTCTTCGTCAGCTCGTCGTTCACGACGTCGAGCAACTCGAGGAAGGACATGTCGGGATTCACGTTCGTCGCGGGGTAGTCGACGAACTTGCCGGACGCGGACGGACCGGCTTGGCGCCAGACGCGGAGGGTGACGTTGAAAAGCTTCTTGGAGGTGGGACCGTGAGCGACCATGGGAATCAGCGTTTCGATTTTGCGGGATCGGTTTTGAGAGTGGTGTGGAAGCCCATCTCGCGGACTTCGTCGGCGGTGGGCGGGGTCATGAGTTCGCGGATGGCGTCGAAGACGACTTTGAATTGCGCGTCGTATTTCTTTTCGATCGCGGAGAGCTTGCGCGCGAGGTCGGCGTGGCCGGCGATCATCTGGCGGAGGCGGACGAAGGTGCGCATGATCTCGATGTTCACCTGCACGGCGCGGGAGGAACGCAAGACGCTGGAGAGCATAGCGACGCCTTGCTCGGTAAAGGCATAAGGCGAATAGCGGCGACCTCCGCTGCCCACGCGTTTTGAGGTCACAGATTGTGACCTCAGAATGTCTTTGGTGGTCAATGCGTTGTCTTCATTCCCAAGGTTTGAGGTCACAATTTGTGACTTCAAAACCAGCTCGGTCTCTTGCGGCGTGAGCTTGAAAAGGAAGTCCGAAGGAAAGCGCTCCGGGTTACGCTTTACCGCCTGATTCAGCACCTTCGTGGAAACCTCGTAGAGTTCGGCCAAGTGGACGTCCAGAATCACCTTCTCGCCACGCAGCAGCAGAACGCGGCGCTCGACTCGCTCGGCGGGAAGGAGGGCGGCGTTCATGTGGGGAGGTGAGGATGTCCCAATTTGGGATATGCTCGGCGAGTCAGGCGCGGCTCACTTGTAGGAGCGGACGCTCATCTTGGTGAACTCGTAGTTCAGCGGCTCGACGTTGCGGAGCGGCGCTTTGCCTTCGCCTTGGTATTCCCAGGCGGCGACGTGGGCGAACTTCTCGTCATCGCGTTTGCATTCGCCGTCCGGGTGTTGGTATTCCTCGCGGAAGTGACCGCCGCAGCTCTCTTCGCGGGTAAGCGCGTCGAGGCACATGAGTTCGCCGAGTTCGAGGAAGTCGGCCACGCGGCCGGCATTCTCGAGCGACTGGTTGATCGTGGTGGCGGAGCCGGGGATTTTGACGTTCTGCCAGAATTCCTCGCGGAGAGCGGGGATTTCCTTGAGCGCGGTCTCGAGCGTCTGCTTGGTGCGGGCCATGCCGCAGTTCTTCCACATGATCTGGCCGAGGCGGCGGTGGAAGTGGCTGACCGGCTCCTTGCCGTTGATGGCGAGAAGACGCTGGTTGATGGCGGAGACGTTTTCCTCGGCCTGCTTGAACTCGGCGCGGTCGGTCGACGGCTTGTTGTTCGGCTTCTGGCCGGCGAGGTAGTCGCCGATGGTGTAAGGGATGACGAAGTAGCCGTCGGCGAGGCCTTGCATCAGCGCGGAGGCGCCGAGGCGATTGGCGCCGTGGTCGGAGAAGTTGGCTTCGCCCAGCACGAACAGGCCGGGGATGTTGGACATCAGGTTATAGTCCACCCAGAGGCCGCCCATGGTGTAGTGCACCGCGGGGAAGATGCGCATCGGCGTCTTGTAGGCGTTCTCGTTGGTGATCTCGTGGTAGATGTCGAAGAGATTGCCGTAGCGCTCGCGGACGCCGTTTTCGCCGAGCCGTTTGATGGCGTCGGAGAAGTCGAGGTAAACGCCGAGACCGGTCTCACCGACGCCGCGGCCTTCGTCGCACATGCGCATGGCGGCGCGGGAGGAGACGTCGCGCGGAGCGAGGTTGCCGAAGGACGGATAGATGCGCTCCAGGTAGTAGTCGCGGTCGGCCTCGGGGATGTCGGCGGGATTTTTCTTCGCGTCTTCCTTCTTCTTCGGGACCCAGATACGGCCGTCGTTGCGCAGCGACTCGGACATGAGCGTGAGCTTCGACTGGTAGTCGCCGGAGACGGGAATGCAGGTCGGGTGAATCTGCGTGTAGCAGGGATTGCCGAAGCAGGCGCCGCGCTTGTAGGCGCGCCAGATGGCGGTGGCGTTCGAGCCGCGCGCGTAGGTGGCGAGGTTGAAGACGTTGCCGTAGCCGCCGGTGGCGAGGATCACCGCATCAGCGCTGTGGCGCGTGATGGCACCGGTGATGAGATCGCGGACGATGATGCCCTTCGCGTGCCCGTCGACGAGGACGAGGTCGAGCATCTCGGAGTTGTTGTAGAGCTGCACGGCGCCAGCGCCGATC